>NZ_JAQJCK010000014.1:0-165030 GCF_030182455.1 Rhizobium cerradonense | reverse complement strand
CCCAGATGAAGGCCACGTCATCGCCGTGCTTCTTCAGGTGGCGGTCGATGCAATTGTAGGAGACGTTGGTCAGTCCGTCTTCGAACCATTTGATTGAGACCTTGCCCGTGAAAGACGTGTTCTTGACCTTGGTGTAGGGCTTGAACCAGTCGATGCGTTCGCCGTGCTTGCCCCAGAACCTGTCGGGATCCTCGACGCTTTGCTTGTACCATTTCTGATATTTCGCCGCGTCGATCAAAGCGCGCGCTTGAACCGGCTTCGTCACCGGATGAATCTTTTCCGACATCATTTCCTCCTCCCGTGGGCTCGCTGCGGGATCCCGCAGCGGCCTTATCAAGCCTCTAAAATATTCGACATAGGCACCCTCTCAGCATCTTTGTCGCCCAATTCGTGGATGAGGTTCATGGTTCGGCTTCATCGAGCGATTGCGTCCCAAAGTCGTGGTTTAGGTCACCAAACGCACCCATGTCGCCGCGATCTCCCTCAAATCCCTTTCATTGAGCCGCATGCCGGCCGGCCTATTCACGCCACTTCAGCCTCCCACAATCGCCCGTACGGCAAGATAAAGGATCGAAGGTGCGACGAGGCAGCCCAGCCCCGTATGGAACGTCGCCGTCAATGCGCCATAGGGAACGAGACGACGATCGGTCGCCGCCAAACCGCCCGACACGCCGCTGACGGTTCCCATCAGGCCACCGAACACCATGGCGCTACGGGGATTGTCGAGACCGATCGCCCTGGCGACGATCGGGGTTCCGACCATAACAAGAACCGCCTTGAAAACACCGGTCGCAATGGACAGCGCGATCACGGCCGAGCTTGCGCCCAGAGCGGCACCCGTCACAGGTCCCACAATGTAGGTAACGGCACCGGCACCGATCGTCGTTATGGATACGGCATCCGTGTAACCGAACGCGACGGCGAGCAACGAGCCAACGATGAACGGGAGCAGCGTGCCGAGGCCAAGGGCCAGTGCACCGACGGCACCAGCCTTTCGCGCCTGCGCAACGTCCACTTCAAAGGCCGTGGCGACGATGGCGAAATCGCGCAGCATGGCTCCGCCCATCAGGCCGATGCCGCTGAGGATGGGAATATCCACAACCCCTTTTTCGCCTCCGGTCCACAGACCAGCGGCAAAGGCAGCAGCGAGCCCCAGAACGATTGCAATGGCTGAGCCGTGGACGCGGCCGAACAGGATATGTTTAGAAATGGCGTTCGACAGCCACATGACCAATCCAACGATCGCAAACGCGGTGAGCAGACTGTTGGCGGTCAAGCCGTGTTTCAAGATCTCCATGAAAGCCTCCCTCAGGCCGCGTTGCCGGAGGTGGCAAGCTCACCCCTGGCCCTCGCTTCGATTTCATCCATCGTTTCGCCTCTCTCGCCGAGACGGCTCATCAGCGCGACGGTCGCGAAGCAAACGAAAACCGTCACGATCCCGGCAATCAGCACCAGCGGACCGCTACGCGCAGCCACCAACACGTTCTGTTGAGCGGCCATGGCAACGACGATCGGAATATAGAGAGCGCCCCAGAACTCGACGCCGAGTTTGAGCGGCAGCGTCAACAGACCCCGCCTGCTCAGCCATAACCGCGTGGCGATGAGCAGGATCATGGCTATGCCGACGCCGCCGACATTCGCCTTTACGCCAAGCACCATCCCCAGGAGGTCACCGAGGATACTCCCCAAGAGGGTACAAAGGGCAAGCATTGCGACACCGGAGATCACCATGGATGATCCTCCCCACATGCATGCCCGAAGAAATACAAGATCGACATTTGTTCTCCTCCCATGAATACAAAGATGCCGTATATCGAAATTAAAATACACATTATTGCGTTCTTGGCAATTGTATATATAGTGAACGCACGAAAACGCTCTCTTGCGCATACAAAGGGCAATCGAAATGCGAGATTGGAACACAAAGGGCCGTGAAAGGCTGGCACGTCTAGAAGCCGGCCAGCGCTTCTCTGCCGGCAAGCTTGTCGACCCGCAGCACCTCGTAGCTTTCCTGGAAGCGATCCTGAGACCCGGGGATCGAGTTTGCCTTGAGGGCGACAATCAGAAGCAGGCCGACCTGTTGGCCAAGGCGCTGTCTAAGGTCGATGTCGACAAGGTACACGACCTGCATATGGTGCAGTCGGGCGTGGTCCTGCCGGAGCATCTCGACATTTTCGAAAGTGGCGTCGCCCGGCGGCTTGATTTTTCTTATTCCGGCCCGCAGTCGGCCCGCATCGCGCGCATGATGTTCGGCGGCCAGATCGAACTGGGTGCCGTTCACACCTATCTGGAACTCTTCGCCCGTTACTTTATCGACCTGACGCCGCAGGTGGCCCTCATCGCCGCGGTCAGCGCAGACAAGGCCGGAAATCTCTACACCGGGCCGAATACGGAAGACACGCCAACGGTCGTCGAGGCGACGAGCTTCGGCAAGGGACTGGTCGTCGCCCAGGTGGGCGAGATCGTCGATCGTGTGCCGCGCGTCGACATTGCTGCCGACCAGGTTCATTTCGTGGTGGACGCCAAGCGCCCCTTCTATGTGGAACCGCTGTTCACGCGCGATCCCGCGGCCATTACCGAAACGCAAATCCTGACGGCAATGCTCGCCATCAAGGGACTATATGCTCCCTACGGTGTGCGTCGCCTCAATCATGGCATCGGCTTTAATACCGCGGCCATCGAACTGCTGCTGCCGACATACGGCGAACGGCTGGGATTGAAGGGCAAGGTCTGCACGCACTGGGCGCTGAACCCTCACCCCACCCTGATCCCTGCCATCGAAGCAGGATGGGTGGAGCAGATTCATTGCTTCGGGTCCGAAGTGGGCATGGAAAACTATATGCAGGCCCGCCCTGACATTTTTTTCACGGGACCCGACGGCTCCTTGCGCTCCAACCGTGCCTTCTGCCAGACCGCCGGACTTTATGCCTGCGACATGTTCATCGGCTCGACCTTGCAGATCGACCTTTCCGGCAACAGTTCGACCGTGACTGGCAGCAGGGTCGCAGGTTTCGGCGGCGCCCCCAATATGGGATCGGACGCCCGAGGTCGGCGTCATCCGAGCGAAGCCTGGTTGCGTGCCGGCAGGGAAGCCGACCCCGCCGCAGCCACCCCTGCCCTGCGTCGAGGACGTAAACTGGTTGTTCAGATTGGCGAGACCTTTGGCGATCGCATGGTGCCGATGTTCGTCGAGCGTTTGGCCGCGTTGGATTTAGCCGACAAGCTGCAACTCGATCTGGCTCCTGTGATGGTTTACGGCGACGACGTCACTCACATTGTGACGGAAGAGGGGATCGCCAATCTGCTGTTGTGCCGTGACAAGGACGAACGGGAGCAGGCGATCCGCGGCGTGGCCGGCTACACCGAAATCGGTCGCGCCCGGGACCGCAAGATGGTGGAGCACCTGCGTCAGCGCAAAGTCATCCAGCGTCCCGAAGACCTTGGAATAGATCCATTGGATGCCGATCGCAGTCTGCTGGCTGCCCATTCCATCAAGGATCTGATGCTTGCCTCCGGCGGCCTCTACAGGCCGCCCACCCGGTTCCGCAATTGGTAAGGCCGATACCATGGAAAATCTGCTCTATGAATTGAAATCGACACAAACCGGCGGAACCCGCGCCGTCGCTCTGGTGGGCGTCGTCGCTTCAGGTAACCTCGAAATATTGCTTGAACGGCGGGAAGCGCCCGACCGGTGCGTCATCGAGATCGCGACGCCGGCTCATGGTTTCGCCGAGTTGTGGGCGGCGGTCACCGAAGATTTCGCGGCACGCTCTGCCGCCGGCGGTCTGCGCATCACGATCAATGATGGCGGCGCACGGCCTGACATGGTGGCGCTGCGCCTGGCCCAGGGCGTGCGGCTGATGGAGAAGCCAGAATGAACGATCCTCGCACGCTACGCCGAAGCTGGTACGAAGAATCTGCCCGTGGCCGGTTGAGGCATCTGCTCGATGCCGACAGTTTCACCGAATTTCTGGGTCCGGAGCGGCGGGAGACAAGCCCGCACCTTGCGCTCTTCGATTTGCCTCGGCAGTTCGACGACGGCATCATCGTCGGTGCCGGCCGCATCGACAGTCGCCCCGTGCTGGTGGCCGCCCAGGAAGGGCGCTTCATGGGCGGCGCCATTGGCGAAGTTCACGGCGCCAAGCTGACAGGCCTGCTGCAAGCCGCGGCCAAGATGCGGCGGGATATCGTCATTCTCTTCGACACCGGTGGCGTGCGCCTCCAGGAGGCCAATGCCGGCGAGCTGGCGATCTCCGAGATCATGCGCGCCGTGCTGGAGGCGCGATCCGGGGGCGTGCGTGTCATCGGTCTTCTTGGCGGCAGGGCGGGCTGCTATGGCGGCGGCAGCCTGATTGCCGGCTGCTGCTCGGCGCTCGTCATCTCCGAGCAGGGGCGTTTATCCGTTTCCGGGCCGGAGGTTATCGAGACGAACAAAGGCGTGGAAGAATTCGACTCCCGCGATCGAGCCTTGGTCTGGCGGACCATGGGCGGCAAGCATCGCTACCTGATTGGCGGGGTTGATGTCTTCGTCGAGGACGATATCGCCGCTTTCCGGGTCGGTGCAATTGCCGCGCTACAACGGCCAGCCACTTTGGACCAAGCGGTGCTGGAAGCGGAACAGACGCGGCTCGAACATCGATTGCGCCGTTTTGGAGATGCCCGTGATGCCACCGAGATATGGGCCCGGCTGCATATTGAACATCCCGCCGAAATACCGGACCGGGATATCGAGACTTTCCTCACCACAGCCAATATCCATCGGGAGAGTGCCGATGCAGCTCGCTGATATTCTTTCTTCACTCTTTCCAGCCGGCTACGAGATAACGCAGGCGGATGGGCTTGTTACCGGCTGGGGCCGGTTGGACCAACAAAACCGGATCGATCTGATCGGCGCAGCCGACAAGACCTATCCCGGCGTCGATGAGGCGCTAGCCCTGGCAGCGCATGTCCTTTCCGTCGCCCGGCGGCCGGACAGGTCGCCCCTACTGTTCCTGGTCGACTCCGGCAGCCAACGGATGAGCCGACGTGATGAACTCCTGGGTCTCAGCGAAGCACTGGCGCACCTGGCGAAGGCATTATGGCAGGCAGAGCGTGCCGGACATCGCACGGTCGGCCTGCTCTACGGTGGCAGCGCTGCCGGCGCCTTCATTGCCACCGCACTGGCCTGCGGATCGCTCGCAGCCCTGCCCACCGCGTGGCCCGAAGTCATGGATCTGCCATCCATGGCCCGAGTGACAAAGCTGCCGCTCGCTACGTTGAAGGAAAAAGCCGAAACGACCCCCGTCTTCGCGCCCGGCCTCGATAATCTTCTTGCAACCGGCGCCATAGCAGAGGTTTGGGATCCAGCGGCTTCTTTGAACGCTCAACTCGTAGCACTTCTTGCCAAGCCTGCTTCAAGTGATCTGCGCGCTAGATTGGGCGCCGATCGAGGCGGCCGGCCGAAGGCCGCCATGATTGCGGCCGAAGTAGAGCGGCTGGCTTTGCTCCATGATTGATGTCGCTGCCCTCCGCCGCCACGATCTTGCCTATGTGCGCTCCGAGGCATGGCCCGGCCTGCTGCAAGGCCGAGTCGAGGCGGAAATGGAGCCCGATCTGCTGGCATGGGCAACATTGGGGCGACCGACAATTTTCCGTCGTCGAATCTGCAGCGATCCAACAGATATCATACCCTTGGGGCTGCCACTTCCGCCGGGCATGGGGCGCAAACGGCTTGCGCTCGCCTGCCCACCGACTGCCGTGATACGGACGGCGCCTCCTCCTCTGCTGAGGGAGGTGCTGCCCGCGGCACCGGCACGATGGCGCCCGACCATTGGCGCACTGTTGGAGGCAAATGCCTCGTGTCGCTGCTTCGGGAGTTTGGCTTGGCAATACCTGACCGGCCTTTCCTATCTGAGCAATACTTCCGATCTCGATCTTTTGGTCGAGTGTCGATCGAGCACAGATGCGATGCGAGCGACGACTTTGCTGAACCATGTTGCCGAACGCGCGCCGATGCGTATCGACGCGGAATTGATCACGCCTTGCGGCACGGCCGTGCAATGGCGGGAATGGCTGTCGGGAAACCCGGAGCTACTGGTTAAATCCCATACCGGATCGACCCTGATTGCGCGGGAGGCGCTCTTTGCATGACGTTTCCATTGCTGGCTGAACGATGCCCTGTCATCGTCAAGCATTGCGATCCCGAGCTAATCGGACAGTATGCCGCACAAGCGCTCATTCGGGAGGTGGAAACTTGGCCCAAACCGGGATTGGTCAGCCACATCGACAACGGCGCTCACGCCGACATGGACGCTGATCTCCTGCGCCTGAGCGCTCGGACGCTGGAACCATTCTTCATCGCGCTTGCCGAGGCGGGCGCCATGGATGCGAGCATGGATCGTCTGCGCCAAATCGGTATAGAGGCGGAAAGCGCAATGCGGAGTGTGACCGGAGGGGTCAATACCCATCGCGGCGCCATCTTCGGTCTTGGCCTGCTGGCGGCGGCAGCCGGCTTGGCGGCAACGTGCGATTGGCAGGCACCGCTCGGTGCCCTGATCAAGCTGCGTTGGGGACAGGATATCATCGGCAAGGCGCCGGAGCATGACAGTCACGGCAGCGTCGTGGCACGACGCTACCATATCGGCGGCGCCAGGGCCGAGGCTGCCGCCGGCATGCCGTCCGTCTACGATATTGCCCGCCCGGCTCTTGCCGAAGGGCGGCGCCTCGCCATGGGTGACGAAGAAGCGGCAAGGGTCCATGCGTGCATGGCCCTGATCGCGGTGGTCGACGACAGCAATTTGCTCTATCGTGCCGGCCCTGAAGGGCTGAATTTCGCCCGCGACAAGGCCCGCGCCTTCCTGGCAGATGGCGGGGTCGGACGAGCGAACTGGCGATGGCATGCCAAAGCCATTCATGAGGCATTCGTCGCGCGCAATCTCAGCCCGGGTGGGTGTGCCGATCTGCTTGCCATGGCGCTGTTTACTGAGGTGTTGGAATTGTGACCCTCGCGCTGTTCTGTTCGGGCCAAGGCCATCAGAACCGGGAGATGTTCCGACTGCTGACAACGGAACCCGAAGCGCAGCCCATATTCGAGGCCGCAACCGCCGTGCTCGGGATCCACCCAATGGACTTCTGCCGAACTGCCCCCGAAGCCGCCTTGCATGCAAACCGCGAGGGCCAGATCCTGTGCGTGACGCGTGCGCTTGCGATTGTTCGCGCCCTTTTCCCGACCGGCGCGCCCAGCGAAACGATGGTGGCCGGCTACAGCGTCGGCGAAATGGCGGCTTGGGGGGTGGCCGGCATCTGGTCGCCCATGGATACCTTGAAGCTCGTCGATCAGCGGGCACGGGTAATGGACGCTGTGGGCGGGTCGGATGACGGGCTTGGTTATGTGCGCGGTTTGCCACAGGTGGCAGTGGAACATCTAGCCAACCGGTTCGGCTGCGCAATCGCCATTGTAAACCCGGATCTCCTCTTCATCGTTGGCGGTGACAGACGATCAATCGATGCGCTCTGCGCAGCGGCGCTGCAGGAAGGTGCCGCGCGTGCCGCCCCGATGATGGTGCATGTCGCCTCTCATACACCACGGCTCGCCGGTGCGGTCGCACAGTTTGACAACGCTCTTGCCTCGGCGGTCATGAACCGCCCGATCCTCCGCCTCATGACCGCCAGTGGTGCCACCCTTGTTACCGATCCGCATCGCGCTCAAAAAGGTCTGGCACGGCAACTGGCCGAGAGGATCGATTGGGCAGGCATGGTTGAAGCCGTGGCCGAACGTGGCGTGACCGCGATCCTCGAACTGGGGCCTGGCCGTGCTCTGGCGGAAATGGCAGCCGTTGCCCTGCCTTCAGTCATGGTGCGCGCAGTGGATGACTTCCACAGTCTTGCAGGCGTTAGGGCCTGGCTGGCTGCTCGCTGAAATCAAGACCTCTGCCTCGATTCTTCGAAGCGACCGCGGCACAGATACCTCTCTCGTAGTGACGGTGGAAACGGATGCAGACGACCCTTGGGACCGATTTCATTCAGACAAGTGGACGGCCCTATGTCAGTACTGCATGCTGAAACCGATCGGATACAGCGGATTGGCCGTGTCGTGCGGAACGTCGGATTTCTGCGCCAACACCTCGGCCATGGATGAGGGAAGTTCGAACGGCAGCTTGCCTTGCGCCTTCTGCTTACCCTCGATCACATCGAACAGGGCTTCGTCGCTGGCACCGAAATTGGCGAGGATAGCACCGGCCCGATCACGGAGGCCGGTGAGAATTGCCGGCCGCGCCAGATAGATCGTGACGATGGTCGGAACCTCCTTAGCGGCGCTTTTGAAGGCCTCGAAATCAGCATTGCCGTCCTTGAAATCAAGATCGCCCTCTTGGTGACGGGAGCCGAAGAAATAATTCATATGCGGCTGTTGATAGGGTGCATTCAGCCGCATCAGCGCAAAATCAGCTTCGCCGGCCGTAGCAACGACCGTAAAGCCGCGGGCCGCTGCCACTTTCGGATCGACCCCATAAAGGAACACCTTCTTGCCGCTCCGGACCGGCAGAAGCTTGGCTTTGTTGTCGAGCAACACCATTGCCTTGGCCTGCGTGGCAGTCGCTTCCGCTGCGAATGTCGGATTGCCGACGATCGAGCGTGCCTTCTCCGGATCGACATAGGGATTCTCGAACAGGCCCTGCTCGAATTTCTGTATCAGGATCCGGGTCGCGGATTGATCGATGCGCTCTTCGCTGATTTCCTCATCCTTCACCGCTTCGACGAGAAGGTCCGAGGACGTCACGCCGCCGAACTGATCGACGCCGGCATTGACGGCCTTTGCGAACCGGTCAACACGGCTCATGTCCTCCACGCCCCAGGGCATGCCGAAGGTTTCCTCGTTCAGAGTTGGCTTTACCCCCGGCTTCTCACCTTCCAGGCAGGTGCCCTTGCAATCGTTGGTGATAAGCCAATCGCTGAGGATGACGCCGTCGAAACCGTATTTCCCGCGCAGCAGGTCGGTCAGAAGCTGCTTGCTGTATCCGGCTCCGACCGGTTGCAGCGGCTTGCCGTCAAGGTTAACGCCCTCGAGGATCGAATAGGTGGGCATCACGCCTGCGACCTTGGCCTTGAACGCTCCTTCGAAGGGGATCAGATGCTCGGCGAAATTATTGCCGGGAAAAACGGAACGGCGGCCATAGGCGTTGTGACTGTCGTAACCGTCCTTTGCAGCACCATAACCGACCCAGTGCTTAGCAACGGCGACGACGCTATCGCGGTTGATGCCGGTCTCGCCGTTCTGAAAACCGGCGACATAGGCTTCCGCCATGGATTTGGAAAGTTGCGCATCCTCGCCGAACGTGCCGTTGATGCGCGGCCAGCGGGGTTCGCTTGCGAGGTCGATCTGGGGAGAGAGCGCCTCCTGGATACCGACGGCGCGATATTCCTGGCGGGCAATGTCGCCGAACCTTCGCACGAGCGCCGCATCGCCGATGGCCGCGAAACCAAGAGCCTCAGGCCACTTCGAGAAGCCGCCGGCAGAAACGCTCGCACCGAGCACGAATTGGAAATGATTGCGAGGATCAGTACTGATCGTCGCCGGAACGCCGAGGCGGCCGGATTCCGCGATCTCCTGCAGCTTGTTGTTCTCTCCGGCGAGAACAGCAGGATCGCCGGACAATCGGGTGATGAAGGTGACCACCTTGCGCTTGTCGATCATCTCCGTGGCGCGGTCGAGATCATATTGGGAACCGACACCCATGCCGGCTCCGGGACCGACGGAAGGCGCCGTGCCGTGCATCATCAAGCCCGCCTTCTCCTCGATCGTCATGCGCCCGACGAGATCGGCAGCGCGCTCAGCGGCCGGCAGCCGCCAATCCTCATAAGGGTCGAGTTTGCCGTTGCTATCGAGATCCTTGAACGACAGCCCGTCCACGTTCAGCGTTTTGGCGATGCGGGCGGAAAGCGCCGGCTGCTCCTGCGACAAAGCCGTCGAAGCGAACAGTGATCCGAGCGCGCACATGGCAATGAAATATTTCATGGCATCCTTCCCAAAAGCATCCTAATCGATCCCACTAAGTTGAAGGAGCGCAGACTGCGCCGCCTCATTGCGCAATCACATACCCGTAAGCGATAGCTAACGTAGTTCATCGACAATCGGATTGCGCAGAATGCCAAGTCTGTCGACTTCCACCTCGACGACATCTCCGGGCTTCATCCACAACGGCGGCTGGCGCTTGGCGCCAACGCCGCCCGGCGTGCCGCTGACAATGACGTCGCCTGGCTCCAACCGAGTGAAACTGGAGCAATATTCAATCTGCCGGGCGATATCGAAAATCATCTGACCAAATGTCGCGTCCTGAACCACCTCGCTGTTCAGACGGGTCTGAATGCGGAGATCAGGCAGCGGGCCAAGCTCGTCCGGCGTCATCATCCACGGCCCGAAGGCGCCGGTGTCGGGAAAGTTCTTGCCCGGGGTGAACTGGTGCGTATGACGCTGGAAGTCGCGCACGCTGCCATCGTTGTAGCAGGCATAGCCGGCGACATAGCCCATGGCCTCATCCCGCGTAATGTAACGGCCGGACTTGCCGATAATGACTGCCAGCTCGCCTTCGAAATCGAGTTCCGTCGAGACCTTGGGACGCACGATCGGGCCGAGATGGCCTATCTGGCTATTGGCATAGCGAGCAAAGATCGTCGGATTTTCCACCTCCGCACGTCCCGTCTCCTTGCGATGCATTTCATAGTTCAAGCCGACGCAGAGGATCTTGTCGGGATTGGGAATGACCGGCAGCCATTCGATTTCACTGAGCGGCGTGGCGGCAGCGGAAACGGCTGCTTCGGCAACGCCGTCAAGACCGGCGGCGACAGCCGATTTGAGATCGGGATAGCGCGACGCGAGAACCGCGCCGACATCGAGGAAACGATCGCCCTCGACGACGCCCCAGGTCGTGCGGCCGGCGATCTTGACGGTGGACAGTCTCATGGCTCTTGCTCCTGTAGTGGGATCAGACTTGGCGGCGGGCGCTTTCACACCCGCTGCATTTGATCGGTGAAGCGCGTCATCTTGCCGAAGCGCTCGATGGTGCGATCCGGAAAGATCAGCGCGAAGGCGGAAATTGCGCCGATGATGAGGATTGCGGCCGTAAACAGCATGGCATTTGCATAGCCGGCGGCCAGATGATCGGGTCCGGCCGCCTGCACGATCATGCCGGTGACCGCGTTGGACGCGAGCGCAGAGACAGCGTTTGCCGAATAGATCACAACGATCAGCCGGCCGCGCTGAACGGCGGGAGCGACGCTACCGAGTGTGATTGGGCCATAGATGGTCGTCAGACTCGGAGCGGCAAAGGCAATCGCGATCAGCGCCAGTTGCAGCGGACCGCTGACATGAACCGAGGCAATCAGCGCCAGGCCGCTGACAAGCAGGGCATAGCCCGAGGCGCTGCCGAGGGCGGTACGCTTGCTGACGCCCTTCTGAAGCATGCGCTGCGCGATCCATGATCCGATGAGCAACAGCGGCGACTGGAAGATATAGACAGCCGAGATGATCGAACCGGTCTCAGTCTGCGAATAGCCGAGACCCTGCTGCAGGAAAGGCGGCAGCCACGTGGCCGACATGCCGACGATCCAGTAAGACATGGTCGACATGATGACGACGCCGATCACGGTGGGGTCGAGCCAGAGCTTGCGGGCTGGAATCGGGGTCTCTCCCACCACAGCACGAGCCTTTTCATTCTCCGCGACGGCATGCGGCCCCTCGCCGCCTATGAGCAGCCAGGCGATGATCCAGGCGACGCCGATCAGGCCGCAAAAGAGGAAGCCCGAACGCCAGCCGTAATTGACGATCACATAAGTCAGGATCGGCCCGCCGGCGAGTAGGCCGACACTAATGCCCTGCAGCACGACGGCGCTCGGCACGCTGCGCTTTTGCGGGCTGAACCAGTTATGGCAGGCATGCAATGCCGTCGGCAGTCCCGGTCCCTCCCCCAGGCCGAGCAGGATGCGGCAGGCGACCAGAACCGTCACCGAACTGGTGAAGTAGATCGGGATCTGCGCGATCGACCAGATTGCCGCAAGAATGACAAGGATCCATTTGACAGGAACGCGGCCGATCACGAAGAGGCCGACGAGGACGCCGGATATCGAGAACAAGAGAAAGAAGCTGCTGCCGATCAGGCCGAACTGCTGCGGCGAAATGCCAAGATCCTTCATGATCGACACAGCCGACAGTCCGAAAACCAGCTTGTCGAAGAAGTTCAGCGTTTGGAACAGAAAGAGAAGGATAAGGACGGCAAAAGGTCGCCAATTGCTGGCGGTATCGGCGGTTGACTTGGTCATATGTTCCTCCCAGAACCCCACAAAAAACTGCAATTCCTGACGGGCGCATCTGTCAGGCGAGACGAGTACGCAGATCGGCGATCTGCTGGCGAAGCGCCTCGACGTTGCTGGCGGCGCCAAAAACATAATGATCAGGGCGCACCAGCGCGGCGACCGCGCCATGGCGGTCGAACCAGGCCGAAAGCACGCCGTCCTTTTCACGAAGCGCCGACGGATCGGCTGCATCATCGTTTTGACGCGCAACGGCTTTCACAACGATCCCGTCGATCGCTTCGGCCAGGGCTTCTCCTTCCGCGACATCGATCCGGCGACCGTCGAGAACCAGCCGCCATTCCGGCCCGGTGAAAGCGTCCATCAGGCGCGCAGAAGCGCCTTCGACGATTGCCGGCTGTGGGAAAAGCAATCCTCGTGCCGGCGTGCCTTCCATGGCGATCAGGCCATCCTCGATCGGCGGTACGATTTCCTGACGGGTCAGGACGGGTGGTTTGCCGCCGCCCTCCGCGAGAATGCGTGCGTCGCGTGCGGCAGCTGCCGCCGGGTCGCGTTCACAGATCGTCTGGCCGATCGCCTTGATCTTGCCGGTCAGCGCCCGCACATGCCGCTTGCGCTCGACCGTGTAAGTGTCCAGCAGCTTTTCGGACGATTGCCCCTTCAGGATGCGATCAAGCCGCCAGACGAGATTGGAGACGTCGCGCAGGCCCTGGCACATGCCTTGGCCGATGAAGGGCGGCTGCTGGTGCGCGGCATCACCGGCAATCATTACCCTGCCCCGTCGCCATTCGTCGGCGACCAGCGCATGAAAGCGATAGGCGGCGGCGCGCCAAAGCTCACCCTCGTCCGGCGTCAACCAGGGCGACAGCACCCGCCAGACATTCTCCGGCTTTTCCATCTCGCGTGGGTCTTCGCCTGGCAGAAGCATGATTTCCCACCGGCGGTGGTTCTTCGGCCCCATGATGTAGCTTGTCGGACGCGCCGGATTGCAGAACTGGGCCGAAGTCTGCGGCAGGTTACCAAGTGCAGCCTCATGCACCTGCACATCGACGACGAGCCACGGCTCGTCGAAGACGAGATCTTCGAGCCTCATTCCGGACAATTCGCGCACGCGGCTCCAGGCGCCATCGCAGCCGATCACATATTTTGCGGCGATCGTCTGATATTCGCCGGAGGCATTCTTGAGCGTCGCGACGACCTCATCAGACCGCGGCTGAAGAGCGACCATTTCCGTACCAAGCTCTATCGTCACGCAGCCGAAGCTCTCTACATGATGCCTCAAGACGGCCTCGACCGGAGGCTGGGTAAACACCATGCTGGGGGTATAGCCGAGCGGATAGGGCTCGGGCACCATATCGATACGGCGAATGAGCTGCCCTTCAGCGCCAAAGTGCTGGGATGCCGTGAATGGTGCGATATGGGGAAGCACTTCGTCGGCAATGCCCATATTGTCGAAATGGCGCAAAATTTCGTGGTCGAGCGCGATGGCGCGCGGCTTGTCGTAAATACCGGTCAGCCGATCGACGACGAGCGTGGAATGGCCGCGTGCGCCAAGCATGCCGGCAGCCACGGCTCCCGCCGGGCCGAACCCGACCACCAGCACGTCATAATGATTTGAAATATCGTTGTCGTTCTTCACAGGCATGCCTCTGCAAGTGTCTACTGGGCGCATCAGGCGCCGGAAAATCCGATGGAAATCTGCGCCTTCTTGCAGGCGTCGCTCTTTGGAGGCGCAATGCCCCAGTGGTCGGTCCGACCGGGCGGCCAGACCCATTCCTCCGGACCTCGGGCACGGTAGCTGTCATCGACCTGCAGGACTTCCGCGGTGTATTCGATCACCACGCCCTGCGGATCGACAAAATAGGCGAAGACGTTGTCGCCCGGCCCATGCCGGCCGACGCCCCAGCCGATCGGATAGCCATGATCGACGACGCGGCCCGAGCCTCGCATGACGGATTCGAGATCGGGCATCAGGAAGGCGACATGATTCAGCCCATTGACCGGTGCTTCAGCCAGCACGACCGCATGATGGTCGTCGTTGCAACGCAGGAAGGCCATAAGCTTCGATCGGTCGGTCAGGCGGAAACCAAGAACATCGCGGTAGAATTCCGAAAGCGCCTCGATCTGAGCGCTGTTGATATTCACATGGGCAAGCCGCCCGGGCCGATTGGGGACCACATGCCCTTGCTTGCGGTGGTCACCGTACACAAATTCCAGAACCGAACCTTGTGGCTCGCGGATGACGAAACGCTCGCCGCCAGAGGGCGCATCGGCGGGCCCGATTTCGCGCAGGACTGCGCAGCCTGCAGTAACTGTTTTTGCGAAGAGCGATCTCAATTCTTCGGGCGTACTCACGCGAAAGCTGATCTTGCGCAATTCCGAGCGGTCGCTTTGCTTCAATTCCAGCACATGAAAATCATCGCCCGTTGCCGCTAGGAAAACCTTGTTCCCCACCCCGGCAACGACGTCCAGCCCCCATACGCGGGTGTAGAAATCGACGGACGCCGCAAGATCGGGCGTACCCAGTTCCACGCTGCGCAGAGCGGTAACAGGAAATTCGGTCATAGGATCAACCCTCATCCAGAGCCAGGAAGGCTTGCGCATTCCCAAATGTCAGGCGCTCGCGCAAACCTGCATCCGCGAACGCTTCCTCGACGCGAGTAACAGGCTCGTTCTCACGGAAATTAAAGGGATAGTCGGTGCCGAGCAGCACGCGCTCCTCGCCGAAAATAGAAACCAAGCGGCGCAGCATTTCCGCATCGAAGACCAGCGAGTCCACGTAGAGCCGCCGTGCCTGTACCGCGGGCCTCTCCGGCATGGTCTCATTGAGGGCCGGGAAAGCCGAATAACCTTGCTCCAGCCGCGGCAGCAGCGAAGCGAACGTGCCGCCGCCGTGACTAAAGGCGATCCGCAGTTTCGGGAATTTCTGAAGTAGCCCGCCGGTAATCACGGATGCGGCTGCCAATCCGACATCGGTCGGGTAGCCGAGCACCTGCTGAAGCGGAGCCGGCCCAAACAGCCTGTCCATACCGGTCGGACGCACCGCATGTACGAACACGGCGGCGCCAAGCTTCTTGGCTTCCGCAAAGAACGGATGAAAACGCGGATCGCCGATCGTGACACCATTGACGTTGCTGCCGATCTCAACACCGCGAAAGCCGAGTTCGCCGACGATGCGATGCAATTCGAGGATGGCAAGATCGATATCCTGAAGGGGAACACCCCCAAGTCCGACAAAGCGCCCCTCTCCTTCGGTAACAATCGCGGCGATCGAATCATTGACGTGTCGGACCAGGTCGCAGGCAGCGCTTGTTTCGATCCAGTAGCCGAAGAGTTCCGGCATGGGCGAAAGTGCCTGAATCCGAACGCCGGTCCTGTCCATCTCCTCCAGCCGTCTTTCAGCAACCCAGCAAGCATCGCTGACCGTGCGGTATGGCTTGTCATCGATGACGACAGTCGCATGACACGCGTCCGCGGCCACCATCGATGGCCAGCCGCGAACTGTCACACCGTTGGCCAGAGCTGGAAAACGTGCAGGCACCACATGGCAATGGATATCGATGCCACGGCAGGTGCAGCCACTCGAAAAGGCGCTCGGCGCTCCCTTTTCCGCTCCGCTCATTGGATCCTCCCTCATCAGCACCCCTCATAATGTACAAACTTTTCTGCGTAAAGCAAAAATTTATAAATTTTGCGCGGACGCTTCATCGTGTATATAAAAAGCAATTTGCAAGCCAGAGAGCGCCATGAACGTCAACCCGCTGAAGAAAGGGGCTGAAAGCCCCGCGACATTGGCAACCAGCATCTATGAGCGGCTAAAAGCCGACATCCTCTCAACGCGACTGGAGCCTGGCCGAAAGCTGCAATTGCGCTTTCTGATCGAGCATTACGATGCCGGCCAGACGCCATTGCGCGAGGCACTGAACCGCCTGACGACGGAGGATCTCGTCATCGGAATGGAACAGCGCGGCTTCTTCGTGAAACCGATCAGTCTGGATGAATTACACGAACTGACGAAAACGCGTTGCTGGGTGGAGGGGCTGGCGCTGCGCGAATCCATGGCGAACGCAACGCCCGAGTGGGAGGAGGCGCTTCTGGTGGCGCATCACCGGCTGGAGCGCACTCCGCGCTCGCTCAATCCGGACCATTTTGAAGACAATCCGGAATGGGAAAGGTTCCATCGCGCCTTTCATGCGCTTCTCATTGGCGGCTGCGGATCGAAGCCTCTGATCGGCTTTTGCGAACAGCTTGCTGACCGGCTTTACCGCTATCGAGCCCTTTCAATTCGCAAGGCCTTTCGGGTCCGCAAGGTCAGTGACGAACATGCTCGTATCCTGAAAGCCGTGCTCGATCGAGATACCGCTGAAGCTGAGCGGCTATTGCAGCAACATTATGAGAAGACGGCAGAGATCATCCGCGTTGATCTTGAAGCCGAAACGGTCAGCCCTGACCCGCGAGGCAGAGTAGCCTGATCCCGTCATGAAAGAGCTCGGCAGGTAACGGGATAACAAAACCGGGCTCTTGAAGGGTACCCGAACCGACGGCCTTCTCGTCTCAATGCTGGCTGTCTAAACTTCGTGAATTCAACACGGTATCAGCATAAAACCCTGCACCATGGGCTGCCCGGTCCAACTCCGCGCGGAAATCCGGGTGGGCGAGCGTAATCAGTGCCCTTGCTCGCTCGGCTACGGACTTGCCTTGAGGTTCGTCCATCCATATTCCGTGACGACGATATGCGTGTCGTTGCGCGATGTGGTTACCGGCCCGGTCAGTGCCGGAACGATGCGCGAGAGCGTGCCAGGTTTTTGCCGTCATAGGCGCCATCGGTGGACGGCAATTGTATGAGGTGCTTCGCCGTTGTATTCTGTAGGGTGACAAGTGCGTAGCGTGCTCGATTGATAGCCGAGCCGAAGTCCGATCGCGTTTCAACCCGTGAATAAGTAGCCGCGGATATGGAACTTATTGTCGCCCTTGGCCTGATCATCTTCAAGGTCGCGTTTCTGATTGCGATCCTTTTACTGCTGCCCTTGCCGCTGACCTGGCTGGAACGCAAGATTGCCGGGCACATGCAGCAGCGGATGGGCCCGATGCGCGTGGGGTGGCACGGGCTGCTGCAGCCGATGGCGGATGGGATCAAGCTCTTCACCAAAGAGGACCATATCCCGGCCGAGGCCGATCGCTTCCTGTTCAAACTGGCGCCAATACTGGCACTTGTCCCACCCTTTGTGGTGTTCGTCGCGATCCCGTTCGGCGAAACCGTCTCGGTCCTCGGCACCAAGATCACGCTCTACGTCTCCAACATGAATGTGGCGATCCTGTTCGTCTTCGCGGTGATCGGGATCGAGGTCTATGGCGTCATCTTCGGCGGCTGGGCCGCCAACAGCAAATATGCTGTCCTCGGCAGTCTCAGGACGTGCGCGCAGATGATCAGCTATGAGATCCCGATGGGGTTCTCGGTCATCGGCGTGGTGATGCTGGCGCAATCCATGAGTCTCCTTGAGATCGTGCGAGCGCAAGCCGATGTCTGGAACATCGTCTATCAACCGATCGGCTTCTTCGTGTTCTTCGTCGCCGGCCTGGCCGAAGCGCAGCGCATTCCCTTCGATTTGGCGGAAGCGGAAGGCGATCTGGGGGCTGGGTTCCATACCGAATACAGCGGCATCCGCTTTGCGTTCTTCATGGTCAGCGAATATGCCATCGTCTTGCTGGTGTCCGTCCTGGTGGTGATCCTATTCTTGGGCGGCTGGAACGGCATATTGCTCCCCTTACCGCCACTCCTCTGGTTTCTGCTCAAGGTCGCGTTCGTCGTCTATTTGTTTATGTGGTTCCGCTTCACTTTCCCCCGTTACCGCTATGATCAACTGATGGCGATCGGATGGAAAGTCTTGCTTCCTCTGTCGATCGCGAACATAATCATAAGTGGTATCGCTTTCTTTTAGGGGCCACGGCGGCTCCGCAGCGAGGCGACAATGTCGCGCGCACAGGACAGACTTGGAACATGGATCGGCTGGGCATTCTTCGCCGATCTGGCGGGCGGCTTGGCTTTGACCCTCGGCTACATGTTCTCCAGGTCCGTAACCATGCAATATCCTGACAAGGAAAAATGGTTGCCCTACTCGCGTTATCGTGGGCACCACTTCCTGACGCGCAACGACGAGGGTGAGATCAAATGCGTGGCCTGCGAACTCTGCGCCCGGATTTGTCCCTGCGACTGCATCGAAGTCGTCCCCTACGAGGATGCGAAGGGCAATAGGCACCCGGCAAAATTCGAGATCGACACGGCCCGGTGCCTGTTTTGCGGGCTTTGCGAGGATGCCTGCCCCGCGGATGCGATCGCGCTTGGCCAGCAGTACGAATTCTCGAGTTTTTCCTCCCGTGACCTGGTGATCGGGCGCGAGGATCTGCTCGGCAAGCCGGGCAAGGCGACAACCGGCGGCGGCGTGGTCGCTGCGCGCCTGAACGCCGGACAAGATGTTCGGGTCGAGACGAACGAGCCGCAGGGTTACAACTGGTGGCGAAATATCCGGCGAACATGAGCGCGCCCGCGGGCAAGCCGGAGCGCGCAGACAGGAGGCTCAGATGCTTGTTTGCCAAATCTTGAAAACCAAATCGCCCGAGCTCATCTCGATCAGGCCAGATCGGCCCATGTTGGAGGTCCTGCGATTGTTTAGGGAAAACAACATCGGCTTCGTGGTCGTCGGCCGCAAACCGGGGGAATGCCTGGGTACGCTGTCGGAGCGGGACTGCTGCAATGCGGTGGCTGAATACGGAACCGAGGCTCCGATGATGCGGGTTGCCGACATCATGAACCGCAGGGTGGCGACCTGTTCGACACAGGATTTGCTGCCCTTTGTGATGGCGCTTATGACCAAACGACGCACGCGCCATGTGTTGGTCATGGAGGGCGGCAGCCCTGTCGGGGTGGTGAGCATCGGCGACGTGGTCAAGCACCGGCTCGATGAATCGCTGCGCAACGAGCAGGCGCTGCATGATTATATTGCCGGAACCGGTTATCACTGATGATGCCGGCCTGATATAGAGACGCGGGACCAGGCTGGCAGTAGGAGCCCTCAGCGCAAGCTATTGGATTTTGCGTCTCCGTCGGCGACCGTGGGAATCTCGAAGGCCGGGTGCGCCTTTCGAACGTCGACGGGGCATGGATATTCGCCCCGCCGCATCAATGCGTTGAGGCGCAGAGCTCTGTAGTTTTCGGGAATGAATACGAGCCCTTCGGGAAAGCGCCTGTTGACCTTGAGCTTCGCCGTCAACTCGCCCCGCGCGGATCGCACGGTGACCTGATCGAGATCCGAAAGGCCGAGTTGAAGGGCATCCTGCGCACTCATCTCGACATAAGGGTCATCTGCGACCGTATTCAGGATTTCCGAGCGCTCGGAGAGATATCCGTTGTGGAATAGGCAGTCGCCAGTGATGAGCATGAGCCGGTCGGCTGCTTTCGGTGCAGGTGGCGACGCGAAGAACTCGCCCGCCAGTGTTGCGGGGACTGCCTTGGTGAATGCGCCATCGGCGCCAAACCCAGCCTGTGTCAGCCCCTGATAGGCGGGAACCAATTGGGTAATCTCGGCAAAAATTTCGCCTTGTATCGATGGCCGCAAAGCTTGGTTGCGAAGCGCCGCGACGAAGTCGAAGATCGCCAGATTGCCTCGCGCTTCGAAGGCGGGTTCGCGAAATTTGCGGACCGTTTGAGTCCGGCCTTCATTATTGGTGAAGGTGCCGGTTTCTTCGCCGTAACCTGCCGCGGGTAGGACGACCTCTGCCAACCCCGCAGTATCCGTGAGGAAAGTGTCCTGCACGATCAGCAGATCGGCGGCGCCAAGCGCCCGGGTCACGAAATCCCTGTCGGGATAAGCGATCAGAGGATCGGCTCCGGCTATGTAAAGTGCGCCCATCTCCCCACTGACGCAGAGCTCCAACATGGCGTCGAGACCCGCGCCGGATTCAGACGGGATTTCGGTCCCCCAGCTCCGTGCGAGTGTGGCTCGCGCTGCGTCATCATGGATCGCCTGTAACCCCGGCAGAGCCGCCGGCAAAACCCCCATATCCCAGGCGCCCATCTGGTTGGCGCGGTCGAAGAGGAACTGCATCGCAGGGCTCTTGCCGAGCATGCGGAGAACTCGCAGCAGGTTGTTGAGCTGTTGCAACGTCGCCCGCGCTTCGGGTGATCTCAGCAGCTCAACGCTGACGAGCACGCTGACGCTGCCGCCGTTATTGAGGGCTTCGACGAGGTGATCCGGCCGGTCATTTCCGGTACTCGCCGCCGATCTACCAATTTTTGCGCTGATGTCGGCCAAAGCGTCACGCTGCAAAGTCTGGTCGGCCGCTGCCAAGAGCCCGGCGACCACCGCCGCGAGGCTCGCCGGTTCTCCGCCTGGGGGAACGCGAACGACCACCGGGGAATCGGCGTCCAAACGGGATGGCCGCGCCGAAAGCATCAGCAATCCGGTATGGCGTCGCCGCGCGCCATCCCGCAGCAGGTATTCGGTAACCGGGTTCTCTTCGGTGACGTTGCCGCCAACGATCAGCACGCAGTCATTGCCGATCATTTCCTCGAACGGTGCGCGGCTGTAGAAGCTTGCCGCCAACGGGCCGAGTATATCGAAGGGCGTGGACCAGCGCGTTGAACAATCAATGTTGTTGGTCCGGAACACCGTCCGCATCAGCTTCTGGAATTGATAAAGCACTTCATTCGGCAAACGCGGCGAGGCCAGCCCGCCGGCAGCCTTACTCTCGACGTCCGACAACCGCCGGCGCAGATAGTCCCCCGCCTCGTCCCAGGAAACCGGGACCAGGGCGCCATCGCGACGGATCATCGGCCGCTTGATCCGGTCTCTGCTCGAGACGAAATCCAGACCGAAGCGTCCTCGCACGCAGAGCGTTTCGCGGTTGAGCCCGTGATCCCACTTCGAGCGCACCCGCATGAACTCGCCCTTGCGCGTGCCCACCGTTAGCTGGCAACCGGTACCGCAATGCGGGCAGACAGTATCCGTTTCAACCAGATCCCAGGGCCGCGCCTTATAGCGATAGGGGAAGCTCATCAGCGCGCCGACCGGACAGACCTCGATGCAATTGCCGCACTGATCACAACTCGCGAGGCTACCCTCGAAACCGGTGACGGCGGTATCCATGCCTTTTTCGACGGTTCCGAGCGCGACCGCGCCGACGACCTCCTCACACATCCGGACGCAGCGCTGGCACTGGATGCAGCGGTTGACGTTCATGATGATCACGGGGCTGAGGCGGATGTCCTTGGAGTGGAACACACGCTTTTCATCGCGGAATCCACTTTCACGGGGCCCGTAGGCCATCACCATGTTCTGAAGCTCGCATTCGCCGCCCTTGTCGCAAATCGGGCAATCAAGAGGATGGTTGGCGAGCAGCATGTCGAGCATCGAAGAGCGCGTTTCCTCAATGAGCGGCGTAGTCGTCCGCACCACCATGCCGTCGGTGACCGCGGTGGCGCAGGACGGCTGCAGCCGCCGCAGCCCCTCGATCTCCACCAGACACATGCGGCAGGAGGCCAGCGCCGGCAGGCGCTTCAGATAGCAGAAGGTCGGGATATCGATGCCCAAACGCTGGGCGGCCTGCAGCACGGTCGAGCCGGCCTCAACTTCCAGCGTTTGTGTGTCGATCGTAATGCTAACCATGGCTTCCTCACGCGTCTCACCCAACGGCTCTGCTCAGTGAAACGGACACCTCCGCTCCTCTATATGGGCGACGAATTCAGGCTCGAAATGCTGCAGCGCCGCCCTCAGCCCCATGGCCGCACCATCGCCGAGCGCACAGAATGTATTCCCGAAAATGCCCTTGCAGAGTGCCTTTAACTGTTCCAGGTCGCCCGGTGCGCCCTCTCCGGCCTCAAGCCGGCGCAGCACCTTCACGACCCAGTTCAGCCCCTCGCGGCAAGGGGTACACTTGCCGCAGGACTCATGGTGGAAGAACTCGATGATCCTGGTGGCGACCTTGACCACGCAGGTCGAGTCGTCGATCACGATCACCCCGGCCGAACCGAGCATCGAGCCGACAGCCGCCAGCGAATCAAAGTCCATCCCCATGTCCAGACCCCTTTCCGGGATCAGCGGCGCCGAAACGCCGCCGGGGATCACCGCCTTAATCTTGCGCCCGGGCAGCGCGCCACCGGCGTGCTCCTCGACCAGTTCGCGCAGCGGGATGCCCATCGGCAACTCGAAGAGGCCGGGTTTGCGCACCTGTCCGCTGAGGCAATAGAGCTTCGGGCCAGGGCTCTTCTCCGGGCCGATGCTGCGGAACCAATCAGGCCCTCGCATAACAATGTGCGGCACGCAAACCAGCGTCTCGACATTGTTGATAACGGTCGGGCTGGCATAGAGCCCGGCCACAGCCGGAAATGGCGGCTTCAATCGCGGCTGAGCCCGCTTGCCCTCGAGCGACTCGAGCATCGCAGTCTCCTCGCCGCAGATATAAGCGCCTGCGCCGCAGTGAATGTGTACTGTGAAATTGAAGTCCGACCTCAGAATGCCCCTTCCGAGATAATGCTTTTCATGAGCCTCGGCGATCGCCTGCTCCAGGCGCCGTATCGCCGTTACATATTCTCCGCGAACATAAACATAGGCGATCTCGGCTCCAATTGCGTAAGCGCTAATTGCCAGCCCCTCGATGAGCTGATGCGGGTCACGCTCCATGATGATCCGGTCCTTGAAGGTACCCGGTTCGCCTTCATCGGCGTTGCAGCACAGATATTTCGGCTTATCGGCCCGCTTCGGCACGAAGCTCCATTTCATGCCCGTAGGGAATCCGGCACCGCCGCGACCACGCAGGTTGGACTTCTTGACGAGTTCGACGATCTCGTCGGGCGCGCACTCGCGCAGCACCTTTGCCAGTGCCTGGTAGCCGCCGCCAGCCTCGTAGGTCGAGAGCAAATGACCGTCGGGCACTCCGACATTTTTGAGTAGAACCTGCTCGAACATGGCTACGCTCCCGGCGGTCGCACAGAGGCATGCTCAATGCTCGTTGCCCGCCCGGCTGTCGCCCGAAGGCGGTCCAAGAGTGCGTCGATCCGCGCGATGTCGAGATTTCCGTGATAGTCGTCGCCGACCTGCATCATCGGAGCCATCTCGCAAGCGCCAAGGCATTCGACGGTCGAGAGCGTGAACAGCCCGTCCGGGGTGGTGTCGCCCTTTTTGATCCCCAGCACCGTTTCCAGATACGTCAGCAGGTTCTCGGATCCGCATAGCATGCAGGAAACATTGTCGCAGAGCTGCAGGTGGAACATCCCCACCGGCTCGGTATGGAAGTGGGTGTAGAAGGTCGCCAGTTCGTAGACCCAGATCCGCTCGACCCCGAGAATGTCTGCAACCTCTTCCAACACAGAGCCTGGCAGATGGCCATGTTCCCTCTGGGCAATCAGAAGCGCGGGCATGATCGCCGAGCGCCGGTCGGGATACCGCACTGCCGCCTCTTCGATCTTTTCGCGCATGGTCATCGCATCCAAATCCCTGCTACTTGTCCACCTCCGCCATCACGGGGTCGAGGCTGCCCAGCACGGCGATCATGTCCGCCAGGTAACGAGCGTTGGTGACCCCGAAAAGTGCCTGAAGGTTGACGAAGGAGGGTGCCCTCACCTTCATGCGGAATGGCTTTGGCGATCCGTCGCTGATGATATAGAAGCCGAGTTCGCCCTTTGGCGCTTCGATCGCCGAATAGACCTCGCCCTTCGGCACTTTGAAGCCGTAGGCAGACAGGTCGAAATGCTGGATAAGCGCCTCCATCGAACAGTGCACGCGATCCTTATCCATCGGGAAGGCGATGGTCGGCATGTCGATCTGGAACGGCCCCTCGGGCATCTGCTCGATGCATTGTTCGATAATCCGGATGCTTTCGCGCATCTCATCGACCCGACACCTCCAGCGTGCGTAACAATCGCCCTCGCTGCGGGTGATGACGTTGAAATCGAGCCGGTCATAAATTTCATAGGGTTCGTCGCGCCGGATGTCCCAGTCGACTCCGGAAGCGCGCAGGTTCGGGCCACTCAAGCCGAGATCGATAGCGTCCTCGGCGGAGATCACGCCAACTCCTTCGGTGCGCTTGAGGAACACCCTATTTTTCTCGAGCAACCGCTCATAGTCGCGGATACGGTTCGGGAAGATGTCGCAGAACTCTCTGATCTTGGGCAGGAAGCCGTCAGGTAGGTCTTCGCGCAACCCGCCAACCCTGCAGAAGGAGGTGTGCATTCGCGCACCGGTAATCATTTCCATCAGGTCCATGATCATTTCGCGCTCGCGCATGGCGTAAAGGAGCGCGGTCATGGCGCCGAGGTCCATCGGCAACGCGCCAGTGATCAGGAGATGACCGGATATCCGCGCCAGCTCGGCCATCATCACGCGGACATACTGCGCCCTGAGCGGTGCTTCTATGCCGAGGAGTTTCTCTACCGCCAGTGCAAAGGCCAGATTGTTCGAGGGCGGGCAGAGATAGTCGAGCCGATCCGTCAGCGGGAAAATCTGGGTATAGGTGAAGCTCTCCGCCAGCTTTTCGGTCCCGCGATGGAGGTAGCCGATATGCGGGTCTACGCGCTCGACGCACTCGCCATCCAGCTCAAGGACAAGTCTGAGAACCCCATGAGTGCTGGGGTGCTGCGGGCCGAGATTGAGAAGCACTTCCCTGGTATTGAGCGCTTCGCCCTCTGGCCTGCTGAGCTCGGTGACTTCGGTCATCTCAACTTTCCGGCGTAGAACGGACCCCCTGTGGAATGTCCCTGGTGGCGAGGTCCGGCTGCGTTGGCGGTGGGCCTTCGGCACCAAAGGGATTCAGCTTGTCCTTGTATCCGCGCAGGGGAAAATCCTTGCGCTGGGGGAAGCCCGCGAAGCCCTCCCACATGTAGATCCGGCGCAGGTCGGGATGCCCCTCGAACCTGATGCCATACATGTCCCAGGCCTCGCGCTCATGCCAGTTGGCCGTGCGCCAGACGCCTGTGACCGAGGGAAGCTGCGGTGGGTCGCCAAGCCGGCATTTGATGCGAACTCGCCACCTGTTGGATAGCGAATAGAGGTGGTAAACCGCTTCGAACCGCGGTGTTTCGGGATAATGATCGACTCCGCAGATGTCCGAAAGAAAATTGAACTGCAGCGCCGGATGCTCTTTCAGGAAGCGGCAGAACTCGACGATCGCGGCAGGTGGGACAGCAAAGGCATGAATGCCGTGGGCGACGCCGAGATCCTCGATTGCTTCTCCGAAACGCTCCATGATCAGGGCGGGATTGAGAGGCTGCTTCACGCTCATGACGTTGCAACCCGGTCCAGAGGCGTTCCGGCCAGCGCGCGGGACCTCTTGATCTTCTCCTGAAGCAGGAGGAAGCCATGCATCAGCGCCTCCGGCCGCGGTGGACAGCCGGGCACATGCACGTCGACGGGCACGAAGGTTTCCGACCCCTGCACCACGGCGTAGGTGTTGTAGACCCCGCCTGAAATAGCGCAGGTGCCCATTGCGATCACCCAGCGCGGTTCCGGCATCTGGTCATAAAGCCGCCGCACGACGGGCGCGAATTTCCGGGTCACCGTACCGGCGATGATCATCACATCGGACTGTCGAGGCGACGGGCGGAACACCACGCCGAAGCGGTCAAGATCATAGCGAGCGCAACCCGCCGAAATCATCTCGATGGCGCAGCAGGCAATTCCGAAAGTCTCAGGCCACAGCGCCGACCTTCGACCCCAGCTAACAATGCTGTCGGCCGTTGTGAAAAGCACGCTGTCGCGGATCGCATTATTTACGCCTCCCATTCCAGCGCTCCCTTCAGCCAGGCGTAGGCGAAGCCCACAAGAAGCAGCAACATGAAGACGAACATCTCGACATAGCCGACCAGCCCGATCTCTTTCAGGACGACAGCCCAGGGAAAGAGGAACATTGCTTCGACATCGAAGACGACCAGCAGGATGGCAAGAATAAAAAACGGCACCCTGAAACGGCCACCGGCCGCCTCTCCCGCAGCGTCCATCCCACATTCATAGGGCATGTTCTTCGCGGGATAGGGATTGGATGGGCGCAGTAGCGAGGAGACGAAAAGCGTCACCCCCGCCACCAGAACGACTCCGGCGACCATGAAAAGAACCGGCAAGAATTCCATTGCAGTCATAGCACACTGCACCGGTTACCCACTTGGAGGCTTTCCTCGGCAAACCGACCTCGTTTGGACCGGTAAGCGTCGCTCCGGAAAGCGGCTTGGGCAATCCTTTCTTGAATTGTCAGTTTATTCCGTCGGGCGGGTCATTGCAAATCCAATTGATCAACCGCCAAACACCGAATGCTGGGCAAGCCTCAGAAACCACGATGGAAATAGGCCGATACCGATTGTACCGGCGGCGGTGAAGGCGAGCGTGGCGCGCACCAATGGCGTCAGCGCCGGGGCGAAGGCCCTCCCAGGCTCGCGCATATAGATCACCATGACGATGCGGATATAGAAGTAGGCGGCAACGGCGCTCAGCAGCACTGCGATCACCGCCAGCATGACGAAACCTCGCTCGACGAGCGCGACCAGCACGTAGAACTTGGCGAAGAACCCGGCCGTCGGTGGAATGCCGGCCAGCGAGAAGAGATAGAGCAGCATCAGAAGTGCCAGCCCCGGATGGGACTTCGCCAACCCCGCATAGTCTTCGATGACCTCGCCCGAAAAATCGCCATTCCGCATCATGATGACGGTGCCGAAGATGCCGAGATTCATGAAAGAATAAATCAGTAGGTAGAGCATCACGCTGGCGATGCCGTCCGGGCCGCCTGCCGCCACGCCAAAAATCGCGAACCCGGCATGGGCGATGCTGGAATAGGCCAGGAGGCGCTTGAAATTATCCTGCACCAGCGCCACGAAACTGCCGAGCGCCATCGTCGCCACCGCAATGACCGCAACGATGATCCAAACATTCGAGGCTGCAACGAGCGGATTGAGGAACACGCGCAGGATCACCGCGAACCCCGCAGCCTTGGGGCCAACCGACATGAAAGCCGTGATCGTCGTCGGCGCGCCTTCGTAAACGTCCGGCACCCACATATGGAACGGGACCGCGCCGACTTTGAAGACCAGCCCCGCGACGATGAAAACCACCGCCAGCAGTAATCCGGGGTCAAGCGGATTACCGGTCACTGCCGCAGCCATCCCGTCTAGCTGCGTCGTGCCGGTGAGCCCATAGACAAGGGAAACGCCGAAAAGGAAAATCCCGGTCGAGACCGAGCCGAGGATCACATATTTCAGCGCCGCTTCGTTCGACCGACGCTGCTGGCGTAGGAAGCCGGTCAGCACATAGGTGCAAAGCACCATTAGTTCGAGCCCCACATAGATCGACAGGAGATCGGTCGCCGAGGCCATGATCATCATTCCCGAAAGCGCGAAGAGCAACAGGACATAATATTCGCTGCTGCCGATCCCTTCGATATCGGCATATTTTCGTGAAAGGAGGAATGTCAGGATAGTCGCCAGGTAGAATACGAACTTGAAGAAGACCGCGAAGCGGTCGGCGATGAACATGCCCGCGTAGGCCGGCCGCACCTCGCTTGCCAGCATGAGTGTCGCCAGGGCGGCGATCAGCACGACCGTGACGGAAGCCCAGACAAGGAAATATTCCTGCTCCTTTCGCACAAACTGTCCCAGGATCAGCAGGACGCAGGCTCCGGTGACCACCACGATCTCGGGTATGCTCGCCAGGATCGATTGAAAAAGCGCGGCGTCGGTCATTGGCCATTCCCCTCACCGTGTACGTGCGCCAGCAGATGCTTTACCGACACGTCTATGATGTTGAGAAAAGGTTTCGGGTAGAGCCCGACCCAAAGAACGAAGACGGCGAGCGGCAAGATCGCAGCCATTTCGCGGGCATTCACATCGCGTATCTTGAACCGGATGCCGACGCTGGGCGGACCGAGCGCGACTTTCCCATACATGCCAAGCAGATAGGCGGCACCCAGCAATGCGCCCAAAACGGCGGCCGCGCCGGCCGCCAGGTTGGTCGCAAACCCGCCCGACAGCACCAGCAACTCGCCCACGAACGAATTCGTTCCCGGCAGCGCCATTGATGACAGGGTGAACAGCGCGAGAAACGCTGTGTAAACGGGCGCCACCTTCATCAGCCCGCCATAATCCGCGATGCTGCGAGTATGTGTTCGCTCGTAGATCAGGCCGACGAACAGGAACAACGCACCCGTCGTTATGCCATGATTGAACATTTGCAGAATGCCGCCCTCGAGCCCGCGGAGATTCAGCGAAAAAATTCCCAGCGTCACGAAGCCCATGTGGCTGATGCTGGAATAGGCCACCAGCTTCTTCAGATCGTCCTGCGCCAGCGCCAGCAACCCGCCATAGACGATCGCAAGCGCCGAAAGCCCCAGCATCAGCGGCCCATAATACACCGACGCCTGCGGCAGCATCGGCAGCGAGAACCGCAGGAACCCATAGGCGCCCATCTTCAAGAGCACGCCGGCAAGGATGATGCTGCCCGCCGTCGGCGCCTGCACATGAGCGTCCGGCAGCCAAGTATGAACCGGGACCATCGGCACTTTGACCGCGAAGGCGATCAGGAAGGCGAAGAATACCCACGACTGGAGCCGGAACGGCAAATCCTGAGCTGTGAGCGCAAGGATGTCGAAGGTCTTGCCGCCCTGGAGATAGAGCACGATGACACCGATCAGGAACAGAAGGCTGCCCGCCAGCGTGTAGAGGAAGAATTTGAACGCTGCATAGATCCGGCCGTCGCCGCCCCAGACGCCGATGATCAAATACATCGGGATCAGCATGGCCTCCCAGAAGACGTAGAACAAGAAGAGGTCGAGCGCGCAGAACACCCCCAACATAAGAGCCTGCATGACCAGGAGACTGGCCATGAACCCCTTTACCTTGCGGTCGATCGCGACCCACGAGGCGAGTACGCAGACTGAGCCCAACAGCGCAGTCAGGAACACGAAGAGCGCGCTGATTCCGTCGATCCCAAGCGCATAGCTGATCCCGAGTGCGGGCACCCACAGGCGCGTCTCGGTGAACTGCATCGCGTGGCTGGTGGTGTCAAAGTTCGCAAGCATGACGATGCAGAGAGCAAGGTCGAGAATGGTGACGGCAAGCGCCATCCAGCGCGCCGCTTCATCGCTGCGCAGAAACATCAGAACCGCAGCACCCGCGGCGGGCGTGAATACGATCAGGCTAAGAAGCGGGAATCCCATCGCACCCCCTACCGCCACACCACGGCGAAGACAACGGTAGCTGCGATCACACCGACGATCATCGCCAGCGCATAATGGGTGACGACCCCGGTCTGGAGCCGCCGCAGCGCCCCGCCACCACGCAGAATCGAGCGAGCAACGCCGTTCACGGCGGCATCCACCCCGCTGAGATCGATCTGCAGTCCCGATCGCGCCGCTCCATGCAGGAAGGGCAGGGCTGCGGTCTCGGACACGTCGCTCACCGCCTTCTCGTAGCGCGCCAGTGGTTTTTCGGCGAGCCACATGAAGAGCCGAGCGCCCTTGCGATAGAACCAATCAGTATCGATGCTGATCGTGTTCTCGGGATCGAGCGCCTTGAGGAACAGCACAAATCCCAGGGCGGTGAACATCAAGAGGCCGAGGCTCTCAGTGACATGGAGGCCTGTGTAGGGTTCAAAGTCGACCGGATAAGGCAGAAGCGCATAGAGCGGCTGGGGGAACACTCCGATCCCAATGCAGAGCACTGCCGCCATGGCCATTGCAACCAGCATGTTGCGTGGCGCCTCCCGCGCCTCGATTTTCCGATCCGTGCCGAAAAACATATAATACGGCAGCTTGAGCCCGGTGTGCAGGAACGTTCCAGACGACGCCATCGTCAGCGCCAGCACTACCAGCGCCCGATGATCCGCTCCAGCGGCGGCTATCACCATCGACTTGGTCACAAAGCCCGAGAAGAACGGAAACGCCGAGATCGCGAAAGCGCCGACCATGTAGAGTGCCACGGTAAGCGGCATGCTCTTGTAGAGGCCGCCAAGCTCGGTGAGCTTGCGCCGCCCGGTAACATAGATCACTGCGCCGGCTCCCATGAAGAGCAGGGCCTTGTAGAGGATATGCGCGAAGGCGTGGCTGGTGGCCCCATTCACGGCCATCTCCGTCCCGATGCCGATGCCCGCCACCATGTAGCCCACCTGGCTGACGATGTGATAGGCCAGAAGCCGGCGGCAGTCGTTCTCCAACACCGCGTAGATGACACCGTAAAGCGCCATCGCCGTGCCGAGCCAAACAAGAAGCTCGGTGCCTGGAAACGCCCGCGCCAGGACATAGACGGCGGTCTTGGTGGTGAAGGCGCTCATGAACACCGCCCCGGTGACGGTCGCTTCCGGATAGGCATCGGTCAGCCAGGCATTGAGTGGCGGCACCGCTGCGTTAAGGATGAACCCGGCGAGGATCAGATAGGCGCCCACGCCCATTCCACCGTCGATCGGCCCCCACTCCATCGGGCCAAAGAGCAGCGAGCCGGTGGCGAGACCATGGAGAATGATGCCGCCGAGCAGAACGACACCGCCGGTGATATGAACCATGAGATACCGGAACCCTGCCCGGATCGCCGGCCCGCCGCGCTGCGCGAAGACCAGGTAGGCGGAAGCGAATGCCATGGCCTCCCAGAACATGTAGAGGGTCAGGTAATCACCGGCGAACACCACGCCGAGTGCCCCGCCAACATAGATGAAGGCCGCCACGTGCTGACCAGCGTCCGTCAGGTGCAGCGCATAGACCATGCCGATCAACGCCATGATGGTGAAAACGGTGGCGAAGACGATGCTCAGCTTGTCGACCTTCGCGATCAAGATTTCCTGCCCGATGAACCGCGCCTCACCATAGCTGCCCGGCTGCATCGCCAGTACGGCGAGGATCGCCAGCGCGGGGATTGCGAGCAGATAGGCCTTGCGGATCGACCCACTGAGGAACGGGATCGGCAGAGCGCCGAGAATGAAGAGCAGAGCCGGATGGATGAAGTCAGTCATAATAATCCTCGCGCCGCATCAGCCCGGCCCGATGGCCGAGAAACTTGGAAACGAAGATGATCAGTATGCAGGAGCCGAAGCCGTAGACGGCGGACCAGCCAGGCAGGTGGTCCCACAGATATTCGGCGTGTTCGTGAGAGACCAGAAAGTCAGCCGCGACGATCAGAATGAGCACGAGATAGAATAGCCGGCGCCGGCGCCTCGCATATTCCTCGTCACCAAAGAAGTCGATGACACGCTTGATCATTTGACCACTCCGTCCGCCAGGGTGAGGAAATAGCCGGGAAAGATGCCCATCAACACCGACAGGATGGCGGTCGCAACGAGCGGGATCGTGACCATAGGGATTTCACGGATCGTCGCCGGGTTTTCCTCCGCCTCCGCCCCGAAAAAGGCGGCATAGCTGACTGGCAGGAAGTAGGCGGCATTCAGGATCGAGCTCACCAGGAGCACGGCCAGGAACGCGATCTGCCCTGCCTCCACGGACCCCAAAGTCAGATACCACTTGCTGATGAAGCCCGCGGTCGGCGGTATCCCGATCATGCTCAGCGAAGCGATGAAAAATGCGCCCATCGTCCATGGCAACCTGCGGCCGATGCCCGCCATGTCGCTGATGTTGCGCTTACCGGACGCGCAATAGATCGACCCCGCGCAGAAAAACAGCGTGATCTTCGAGAATGCGTGGGCAGCCATGTGGATAATGCCGCCAACCATCGCGACCGGCGACAGCAGAACCGCACCCAACACGATGTAGGAGAGCTGGCTAACTGTCGAATAGGCGAGCCTCGCCTTAAGGTCGTCCCGCGTCAGGGCATAGATCGACGCCATGAGGATCGTGAACGAGACCAGATAGGCCGTGGCGATGCCGAGGCCGAGCTCCCCGACCAACTTGACGCCAAAGACATGGAACACCACTCGCAGCAGGCAAAACACGCCCATCTTGACCACGGCCACGGCATGCAAGAGCGCGCTGACCGGCGTCGGCGCCACCATCGCGGCAGGCAGCCAGGCGTGCATCGGCATCACCGCGGCCTTGGCGAAGCCGAAGAGATAGCAGAAATAGACGACCGTCAGCAGCGCCGCCGAGGCGTTGACGCCCGCCAACAGCCCGCCCTCCCTAAAATCGAGCGATCCGGCAATGGAGTAGGTCAGTGCCAGCGCGGCGAGCAGGACGCTTTTCGAGGCTCCCATCAAATAGACGAGATATTTGTGGGCACCCCTCCACCCCTCTTCATCCTCGTGGTGATAGACAAGCGGATAGGTAACGAGGCTGAGCACCTCGTAGAAGATGACCAAGGTGAACAGATTGGCGGCGAAGGCCCCCCCAACGGCCGCCGCGAGGCTGGTGGCGAAGCAGGCGAAGAAGCGGGTCTGCGCATGTTCGTTCAAGTGCCGCATATAGCCGATGGAATAGAATGCGGCCACGATCCATAAAAGCGACGAGATAGTGGCGAACACCATGCCGAGCGCGTCGGCCCGGAAAGCGAACTCGACCCCCGGCAGGATCTCGAACAGGCGCAAGTCGACGGTCCCCCCCGCCAGCACCGTCGGCGCCATTGAGGCGACAATCGCAAACAGAACAATTGCTGCTATTGGCGATACGATATCGCGGAGTTTCTCGCGGTTGTTCAGAAGCAGAATTGTTAGGGCCGCCAAGCCTGGGACGGCGACGGCAAGCAGTGGCCGGATCGATATCACCGGGTCCAAGCCGCTATCCTTTCATCATGGTAACGTCGTCGACCTTGAGGGTGGATTTGTTCCTCACAAGGGCGACCAAGATGCCGAGGGCGACGGCAACCTCCGCCGCGGTAATTGCGATGACGAAGATCGCGAAGATCTGCCCGCGGAAATCGTCGTATTGACGTCCAAAAGCGATGAAGTTGATGTTGACCGAGTTGAGCAGCAGTTCCAGCGACATCAGCACGACCAGAATATTGCGCCTGAGCAGCACGCCCGCTGCTCCGATCACGAAGAGGACCACTGCGAGCAAAATATACCACCAGAGCGGAACCATCAGCTCGACTCCTTTCGCGCCAGAACGATAGCCCCGATCAGTGCCGCCAGCAGAATGACAGAGGCGACTTCAAACGGCAGAAGATAGTCGGAAAAAAGTGTCGTGCTGAGCTGCCTAATCTCATCGCCGCCACGCGCAACGACGGGCTCCGTGGCCGAAAAGCGCGGGCTCCGGAGAACCAGCACGAGCATCTCGACGCCAAGCAGAACGAGCAGCACCAGAGCCGGCAGATTGCCACCCGGTAAGAACCGCTGCAACACCGCTTCGCGCACATCAATCATCATGATCACGAATAGGAACAGGACCATGATCGCGCCGACATAGACGAAGATCTGGATGGCCGCGAGCAACGGCGCCCCGAGCAAGACGAAAATTGCGGAAACCTGCAGGAAACACGCCATCAGCGCCAATGCGCTGTGAACCGGATTGCGCGCCACGACGACCATCAGGGCCGCGATCACGGACACCGTAGCGAACAGAAGAAAGAACCCCTGATCCATCGACGCGACCCTCCCACGCGAGCTCTCACTCGGCGCGAGATGGCCGGATTCGAGTTAGCTCCGCACTTCAGGTGCATTCACAAATTGTGCCCTAGTATTAGGTTTTTCACAAGATTGTTGTCGCTAGCGGAGCAACCAAGCCGGTCCGAATGTGATGAAAACGCCTCCGAAGGTCTATAAGGTGGCCGATCAGGCATTTCTTGCCTCATCGGCTGTCAGCGCAGTCTCCCGCGTGCCGGAAACAATTATCTCCAAGACTTCGTGCTCGTCAGTGTTTTTGATGTAGCGGTCGCCGACATATTCACCGCGCTTGAGGACCATAACGCGATCACCCACAGCGAAAATATCGACCAGGCGGTGCGAGATGATGATCTGAGCAACGCCTTGTTTCTTCAACTCGAGCATGGTTTCGAGCAGCCGTTCGGTCGCCATCACGGAGAGGTTGGCGGTCGGCTCGTCGAGAATTACGACGCGCGGGTCGAACGAGATCGCCCGGGCAATCGCCACGGATTGCTGACGGCCGCCCGACAGGCTCTCAACCTTTTGATAGACGGAGTTGACGTCGACTTTGAGCCGTTTCAGCACGCCATCGGCTTCCGCATACATCTTCCGGCGGTTGACGAAGGGGCCCTTGAGCGGCCAACGGCCGAGAAAGATGTTTTGACCGACGTCCATGTTCCCGCAAAGCGCGAAGTCCTGATAGATCATTTCAATGCCGACATCGCGGCTCTCATGCGGGCTCTTGAAGTGCACCGCTTGACCGGCAACAAGGATTTCACCCGCATCCCGTTGATAGGCACCGGTCAGGATTTTCATCAGAGTGGATTTGCCGGCGGAGTTGTCACCGACCAGGCCAAGAATTTCCCCGGGATAGAGCACCAGGTCGACTTTGCGGAGCGCCTGCACAGCTCCGAAAGCCTTTTCGACGCCTCGCATTTCCACAATCGGCTGTAGTGTTATCTCGTCAGCCATGGATGCCTTCCTCTGTTCGCGCGCCCCTTGCGAGGCGCGCCCGCAGGCGTCCGAAGATATTGGCCTGGCGCACCCATATATCGATCAGCACCGCGACAATGAGGATGACGCCGATGAAGACATTGATCCAGTGCTGCGGCATGCTGAACCCCTGAACGTTGAGCTGAAGGAGTGCCCGGACGAGCGTGATCACAGCCGCGCCCGCCAGCGAACCGATCACCGTGCCATAACCGCCGAAGATTGATCCGCCGCCAATGATGACCGAAGCTATGGCGTCAAGCTCACGGAACTGGCCGGCGACCGGATTGAAGCTGCGGAAGTATGCGACGTTGATGATGCCGGCCATCGTTGCGCAGAGCGCGGCCAGCAAAAGGGAGATGAAGCGTACCCGGTTCGTGTTGATGCCGGCGTAGGCAGCGGCACGGACGTTGCCGCCGGCGGCACAAACCTTCAGCCCGAACGGTGTGTAGGCAAGCACGATGCCGGCGATAATGGCGACGAAAAACATCCAGATCGTCTGGACGCTGACGACCTCAGCCACCGTGCGAATGATCCCCGGCGGCAACGTAAGGCCGAAATGGAGGAGAACGTCATTCATTTTTCGACCAAGAAGATTGTAACCTTCTGGCCAGCCGGTCAGTTGTTGTCCCGCGACAAACCAGGCGGCCATGCCGCGCGCAATGTAAAACATGCCGAGCGTGGCTATGAAGGCGGGGAGTTTGAAGCCGATTGTCACGACGGCGTTGACGAGTCCGGCGACCATCCCCACCAGCAAGGCCATCGTAACTGCGGTGAGCGGATCGGCACCCAGCACCTTCAAGAAATAGGCTGCGGTGCTGCCGGCCAGGGCGAGCACTGCACCGACGGAGAGATCGATGTCGCCGGCTGCGATGACGTAGGTGAGACCGACTGTAATGATTGCCAGCTCCGTGTAGTTAAGCAGGATGGCAAAGGTGTTGGACAGGTACCACCAGTAATCCGGCCTTAGTGCGAGGCCCGTCAGCCACAACACGACTGTGAGGATAATCGCGAGAGCGTCGCGTCGGGCAAGAAATTTGCCGAGCCCCGTCGCAGACAGTGCCGTATCGGTCGCCATAGCTCCCTTGGTCTGGACACCCTCAAGTGCCACGCCACCCATTTCATAAGCGGGCGGCGGCGGCCTACCGCGAAGCCACGCCCAAAGCCGGCCCGCGATCTGCCGGCGAATGAGGATAGGCTCAACAAGCACGGCGATAACAAGAAGCAGACCTAGAAAAACCAGCACCGCACCCGCGGGCAACGTGAACTTGGCGCCGACCGCAATGCTTTCACCGTCGATAACGACAGTCCGCGTGATCGGCCAGCCTTCACGCAAGACCTTGTCGATCAGGACGACGACCGCAGTGCCAAGACACGATCCGATGACCCGCCCGCGCCCGCCAAGGATCGACGCACCACCAATAATGACGGATGCTATGACGGTGAGCTCCCAGCTTACGCCGTAGAGAGGCGTCACGCCCTTGTCCTGCGCAGCCGACAGGAGAGCGGCAAGTGTGGCGCAAAGCGACGAGAGCAGATATGCGCGAATGCGCACCCAGCGCGTGCGAATGCCAGCATAGACTGCCGCTTGTTCGTTTCCCCCGGTGGCGAAAGTCTCGTAACCCCAGCGGGTCCCGGCAAGCACATAGGCCCCGATGGCGGCGATGAGGAAGAAGATCGCAATCTGGTTGTTGAACCCCAAAGCATTCGTCTCCCCCAGGTGGAAGAGCAGCGGATGGTCTTTCGCCTTCTCGGAATAGTAGATCGCCTGTCCATGCGTGAACGCGAGCACGAAGCCACGACCAATGAAAAGCATTGTCAATGTCGCTATGAACGCAGGTACCTTCAGGATCGTAACAAGCGCGCCGTTGATCAAGCCAATGGCCGTGCCCAGCAGCACACAGAGGATCACCGACGTCGTAACGCTGAAATCGAGAAAGTTCGGGGCAAAGAGTCTGGCAAAGACGACAGCGACCAAGCCATATGTCGATCCGACCGAAAGATCGAGATCCCTGTTGGCGATCACAAACGTCATTCCTACCGCGATGATCCCCACACGGGAAGTGTCACGGAGAAGCGCATGCAGGGCTTCGGTTGATCCGAAAAACGCCGGATTGACGAGAGTGCCGCCAAGATAGAGCAACGCAAGGAAGATCAGCAGCCCGACCTCCCAGCCACCAGCGAGCTGAGGTGGCGCACGGCCCAGCGATGTCGTCGCAGTAAGCGCCATGATTTCTACCGACCAATCCTTGCCACCCGCGTTGCGGGAGGGCTTGTGCCCTCCCGCATTCTCCAGATGCTTCGAGCGGCTTAGTTTTCGAAGCGCTTGCCAACCTTTGCGACCGTGTCCTTCGTCACGAGCTGGGCTCGCGTGTCGAGATTGGCGGCCGCAATGCCACGGTCAATTTGCAGATAGAGCTGCATGACAGGCCAGAAGCCCTGCAGGAAAGGTTGCTGTCCCAGCGAGCCGGTCAGATTTCCAGCGGCAATACCTTCCTGCTGCGCCGGGCCGAGATCGAAACCAAAACTGCAGAACTTGCCGGTCCGCCCCATCTGAGCCACTGCCTTGACGAGCGGTGGCGTAAAGACGTTGTTGGCTGTGAAGGCGCCGACTACGTCGCCGCGGGACTCGAACAGCGAAACAAGTGCGTTGACCGGATCGTTCGGGTTGGTGTCGATGCCGACATTCTCCGGACCCGCGTCAACCTTGAAGGCGTCGAGCTTACCGGCGTCCTTCAGCGTCTTGACGATGGCGTTGAAAGCGGCGGTCACGCGATTGTTCACCTCGATGTTGCCCATCGCAGTGGAGGACGGCAGGACAATCGAGCCGCTGGTCGCTCCGCTTGCGAGCACGCATTTTGCGAGCGCCTCACCGCCGATTGCCGCCGCCGACGCATCCTGACCGGTATGGCTTATGCTGCTCCGGTCCAAGAGGTTCGCATCGAACGAGTTGGTTGTGGCAACTGGGATACCAGCCGCTTCGGCAGCCTTGACGATATCATTATAGGCGCCGACCTGCGGCGTCGTCATGATAATCCCGTCAATGGTCGGATCTTGAACGATCTGGTTGAGGATCTCGATCTCGCGGGCGGGATCGTCCACGGGCGATTCCGAACCCAGCAGCAATATCTTGGCCCCGATCATGTTGCCGGCAACGGTCGCGCCGACATAGACAGGGTCAAAAAAGCCGTTGCCCGCTGTGTGCGTTACAATTGCGAAGGTCAAATGACCATCAGCCGAATGGAAATTCTTCGTGCCGGGATCTTCCTTGGCGGCTTCAGCGAAATTGTAGCCGCCAACCGCCTTCTCGACGCTGCCGGACTGCGCAAATGCATGCGAGATGCCAAGTGATAGTGCCGCGGCCGATACCGTGTACAGCAAAATCCGCCTCATGATTGGTCCTCCCTTGAACCGAGGGAGAAAAGCCGTTCGAGCGCAATTTATCGGGAATGGGGCCGAAGGCTTTTTCCCATTTGCTAATATTCTTCGCAATTCTGATGCAAGTAAACGGTCAACTCATCGTATTGGCGAATTTGTTCGCCCCAAAAACACCCGATGATCGTTTTTCGCGGAATTCGACAGGTCGGCAAGCCTGGAGAAGATTCCGGCAGGTCAGTTCCGACCGCGTTCCCCGATCCGATTTATGATCTGACGGGCGAGCCCAAGCCGAAGAATCCGAGCGGAGTTCGCCGCTGCGCGAAGGCTCGTTTGGGTTCGTATGCCGCCACCGGCAACTCGCTGGTCCCTCACGCGACCAATGTGACTTTAACTGAACCCGATCCATCATGGTTGAGGGAGGCGTCCAGATCGATATGAACCCTTTCGGCGATACCGGAGAGGTAGTCCCGCGGCGTATTTCCGAACGCTCTTCGGAATGTTCGCTGAAAGTAAGAAAGATCTGAGAAGCCGGCCTCGAAGGCAATTGTGGATATGAGTTCGACCCGCGTATTTAACCAGGGGCTTGTCGAAATAATCCGAGCAAGAGATGGTCGGCTCTGCTACCCCGCATTGCACGATCCACCTCGGCCATGTGTGTCAGGAAGAGAAGTCTCCACTCTGCAATAGGTCATCTTATGTCTGAGATTCCCCGCACTTCGGTTCCCAAAATCTGGCCGGCAAGCCGTGAGCCGGGTTTCCATAAGGTGTTTGAACTAACCCTGGATGATCATCTGGCGATTCAGCACACGACGCGCCAGCTACTGCCACTGCGGTCTTCCGTGCTTGCCATCTCGTTCATTGCGCTGTTCGTCGCTCTCATCACAAGCTACGATAGCTGGCGCTCCGGCAACGTGGTGCGGTTTGTCTTGGTAGTCGCCGCGACGGTGGCTCTATGCGCTCTGGCAACGGTCGTCCTGATCAAGCCGGCGCGCGGGCTGCTGCGCGCCATGTATCGTCGAAGGCTGGTCAAAAATGGCGGCGCGGGCGTACCGGTCGAGGCATGGGTGGATCAGGAAGGTATCCGCTTTACAGCGAACGGTCAGACGCTGAGCTGCCCGTGGCCGTCGCTCCGCGCGATCGAGGAAGAGGATGGCACTTTTTATTTCTGGATGTCCAAGACATGGGCGCATGTCTGGCCTGATCGCATTTTCGCTTCCGCAGAGGAACGACAGCATTTCCGCGACTATATTTTGAAGTGGTCCAGGCGTCCGATCGCCTCGCCGCCAGTTCTCGCCAGACTCGGCGCTGGCGGACGGGCCAATCTTCCCGATTGAAGGAACGCAGCCTCGGGCGGCGACAACACTTGCGCTCGCTCGCAAAACATCGCCGAACGTGCTTTCTCATCTTCGATCGGTTATGAGCCGATTCCCCAAAAGTCGTCGACCATGGGCGTGGTCCTTTGCCGCCAAATATGGTTGAGTTTGTTCTTGCGCTGTCCGCCGGATGGTCGCTAAAGCATGTTGCCATATCTGTGCGTTTCTCTGGCCGACAAGCGACCTCGGCTTAATCGAATGCGACAATCGAAGGCAATTCAAATGACCCGACATCTTTCTCTTCCGCGCGATCGGATTTCCGTACTTCTGCTTGAGGGCATCAGTCAGAGCGCCGTGGACTACTTTTCGTCGTCCGGCTACGTCAATCTCACGCATTTGCCGAAGGCTCTGGATGACAAGGATCTCAAAAGTCATATAGCCGATGCGCATATTATCGGAATTCGTTCACGCACACATCTGACAGACGAAATTTTCAGATCCGCCAAAAAGCTTATCGCCGTCGGTTGTTTTTCCGTGGGGACAAATCAGGTCGATCTGAATGCAGCGCGTCGACGCGGAATCCCCGTATTCAACGCGCCTTATTCGAATACGCGCTCGGTTGCAGAGCTTGTGATCGGCGAAATCATCATGCTGACGAGGCAGATTTTCCCGCGTTCAGCATCCGCCCACAAAGGTGGGTGGGAAAAATCGGCCGTAGGCAGTCGTGAGGTGCGCGGGAAAACGCTGGGCATCGTCGGCTACGGCAACATTGGGTCGCAACTTAGCGTCCTTGCGGAAAGCATGGGCATGATCGTGCGCTATTTCGATCCTTCAGATAAGCTTCGCCACGGCAATTCAGAGTCGATGGCAACGCTCGGCGAGCTTCTCGAAATCTCGGATTATGTGACGATGCATGTTCCGGAAACCAGTTCGACGCAAAACATGATCACTGAAGCCGAACTGCGCAGGATGAAAAAGGGAGCCATTTTCATCAATAATTCGCGCGGGACCGTGGTGGATCTCGAAGCGCTTGCCAAGGTTTTGAAAGAAGGACATCTCGCGGGTGCGGCTGTGGACGTGTTCCCGAAGGAGCCGGCATCAAATAGCGAGCGCTTCGAAACGCCGCTGCAAGGCTTGGATAATGTCATTCTCACTCCGCACATCGGCGGGTCGACCGAAGAAGCCCAGGAGCGCATTGGAAGGGAAGTCTCCAGGAAGCTTGTCGAGTATTCCGACGTCGGCTCGACGCTGGGCGCGGTCAATTTTCCCCAGGTTCAATTGCCGCCACGTCCAAATGGAACGCGTTTCATCCATGTTCATGAAAATCGCCCTGGCATCCTGAACAATCTGAATACGATTTTTTCGTCCCGTGGACTGAATATCGTCGGTGAGTTCCTGCAGACCTACGGCGAAACGGGTTACGTGGTCATTGAAGTCGAGGACGTTGGCGAGACGCCGGATGACATACTTGACGCGCTTCGCCAGATTCCGGGGACGATACGAGCTCGATTGGTTTACTGACGCCGGTGGGAAATTGGCATTCTCTAGGTGTTTCTGAGAGAGCTTTGTCGCCAGCGACCCAATCAGGCTAAGATTCACGCAAGGGGCGAGTCCCGTCACTTAAGAAAAGCCGATGGTGTGGAAGAACAGTGATATGCGCTCTGGCGCGGCATTGCGATCTTTCGACAGGCCTTATGCCGAAAACCACTGAAAGCTGCCCTTGATGGATATCACCGTTGAATTGTGTTCTTATCCCGATCTCGACGATCGCATCGCCATTATCAGAGCAGCGGACGAAGTCGACAGCGTCTTCGTCCGCACCGAGAGATTCAATGTTCTGATTGACACGCTGGCGACCCCGGCCCTCTGTGCGAGGGCACTCAAACTGCTTGGCGGTCATTTGCAGGATCGACCGCTCGTTGTCGTCAACTCCCATATGGACTGGGATCATTTCTGGGGCAATGCGGCACTCCGCGGCGGAGTGCCGATCGTCGCGCATGCCAAAGCACTCGAGCGGTTGCATGATCCGTCATCCCGGCAAACTCTCAGCGACAAGATGCAGGAAAGCGCGCGGTTCCATGATGTCGAGATCATCGCACCCAATATCACCTTCGCTGGCGAGGAGATGGCGCTTCATGGCGGGGACCTCACGCTGGAGCTCATTCATACGCCCGGGCACGCTCCCGACCATGTGTCTGTGTGGATTCCCGAGATTCGCGTCTGCCTGGCCGTCGACGCAGTCGAGACGCCGATTCCGGAAGTTTGGAGCAAAGCTCCGGCTGACCTTCATGCGCTTTGCTCATCGTTGCAGCGGATCCGTGATTTGAAGGCAAATCACGTTGTCCTCGCGCACGGCCAAACCTCCGCACCATCCGTCGTGGACGAAAACCTTTCCTACTTCGCAGCATTGCGCGACCGCGTCGCCGAACTAGCTGATGAACACTTGGCTGATCCGGCTCTAAACGAGCGACCCGGCCTACGACTACAGGATTTTGTCAACGTCCCGGCTGCGATGCCGGCGGAGACCGTCGTCTTCTACGAGAACTGCCACAAATCGAACCTTCGCGCGGCTGTCGAAGCGCGAAAAGCCACGTTTGCGTTCATTTAGTGCGGATAGGCTTTTGTCGGCCTATCCGCTCGATTAAGCAGGAACCTGAAACACACCATCAACATCGGTCCAAGCGAAAACTCGCCTCGTTCCGCTTTGCGGGTGAAGTTACGCAAATAACCACCCGCATTGTTGATGTGCCCTGCCCTCGTCACCGCGGTCGCGGTTTTCGGCCCGGGCGCATTGCAGGCGTTAACCACCGACCGCTTTGCTGCCCAGGTACGAAACTCACGCCGCTTGCGACTGCGACAGTCCTTCCATCGCCACGGCGCGCGCCGTCACGAAATCGATCTTGCCAGAGCCGAGTACCGGCACCTTGCCGACGGTGACTTCGGCAGGGACCATCATTTCCGTGGCGCCCTTCGATTTGGCGAATGCCAGGAAATCGCTTCGGTTCGCATCCGGCGCATCGGTCAGCAGGATAAGACGCTCGCCTTTCTTCGCGTCCGGTATAGCCGATACGACGCTGAGAGCACCAGGCCAGAGCTGCGCGGCAAGGGTCTCCACGGCGGCAAGCGAGATCATTTCGCCGCCAATCTTGGCAAAGCGCTTGGCCCGGCCGCGGATCTTGACGAAACCGTCCTCATCGATGGTGACGATGTCGCCGGTATCGTGCCAGCCCTCCCGCAGCGGCTCGAGGACGCCGGGATTGTCGGCGCGCAGGTAGCCGGCCATCACATTGGCGCCGCGAATAAGAAGACGGCCGCCCTCGTCGATGCCGGGAACCGGATCGAGCTTCCATTCCATCCCCGGCATGATCTTGCCGACCGTTCCCGTGCGGTTGTACATCGGCGTATTCAGCGAGATCACTGGGGCTGCCTCGGTCACGCCATAGCCTTCCAGGATACGCAGGCCGAATTTCTCCATATAGACCTCGCGGGTCGACGCCTTCACCGGCTCGGCGCCCGAGAAGATGTAGCGGATCGACCGGAGGTCGTAAGGATGAGCGGTGCGCGCATAGCCGTTCAGGAACGTATCCGTGCCGAAGACGATGGTGGCGTTCGAGACGTAGATCAGCTCCGGCACGATGCGGTAGTGCAGCGGCGACGGATAGAAGAACACCGGCACGCCCGAAACCAGCGGCAGGATCGTGCCCGCCGTCAGGCCGAAGGAATGGAACATCGGCAGAATGTTGAACACCTTGTCGCCGGGGTGGAAGTCGATGCGCGAGGCCGCCTGGGCTGCGTTCGAGAGGATATTGCGGTGGCTGAGCACCACGCCCTTCGGCGCACCTTCGGAACCGGAGGTAAAGAGGATCACAGCCGGATCGTCGGCACTGCGCTTGACCAGCGGCCGGTACTTGCGGACGAGACCGACGATCTTGTCCAGCGAGGTGACCTGCGTGCGCAGTTCGTCCAGCCACACGAACGTCACGTGCTTTTCGAGTTCCTCGACCACCGGGCCGAGCTTGGCCTGGGTGATGAAGGCGCGTGAGCAGAGGACATGCTTGACCTCTGCCGTACGGCAGGCGGACAGGATGTTGGCTGCGCCGGCGGTAAAATTCAGCATGGCCGGAACCTTGCCCGCCGACATGACGCCGAGGACGGTCGCGGCCGTGCCGTTGGCGTTCGGCAGCATGACGCCGAGCGTCTTCTCGTTCGGGAACATCTTCCGGAACTTCGCGCCCAGCACCGCAGCACCGGTCAGGAGCTTGGCATAGGACAGCTTGCCGGCAATCGGATCTTCGACGGCGAGCTTCTTGCCGCCATATTCATGGGCGCTTTCGATGACGCGGCCAAGCACCGTGTTGTCGGTGTCGGCGGTGCGGAACATCAGCGTCGACATGATCTGATAGAGAGCGGCACCGGCCGCGATGCGCCGCTTCCTGCCCTTGAGTTCCGCCGGAACGTCGAGCTTGACCGGCTCAAGGATCGTCACCTTGACCTTGGGGAAGAGACGGCGGCGAACGTGGCTTGAGGTCAGATAGGAGGCGTAGCTCTTTTCCAGACCATCGATGCGAACGGGCACGATCATCGCGCCGGTCTTGTCTGCGACCATGGCCGCGCCGTCATAGACCTTCATCAGCGTGCCGGTGACGGTCAGGCGACCCTCGGGGAAGATGCCGACCGGGCTGCCATCCTGGATCACCTTGATCAGCGAGCGCGTCGCCATCGGCTTCGTCGGGTCGAGCGGCAGGAACTTGCACTTGGTCAGCAGCGGGCGCACCCACCATTTCTTGGCGAAGGCATAGTCGATCGCAAAGACAGGCTCTTCCTCGGTGATGGCAAGCGCCAGAGCACCGTCGAGCAGGCTCACATGGTTGAGCGCGATGATCGGCGCCGGGCCGGCCTTGCGGATGTTTTCAAGACCTTCGACTTCCAGCCGCATGAAGGCGCGGAAGATGATGGAGATGAGATCGCGGAAGGCGTTGGTCGGCAGCATTTTCAGCATGACCCAGGCGATCGCGATGTTAAGCACGGAGATGCTGAGAATGATGACCGGAACAGACAGGCCGATAGCCTGCAGGACAGCGACGAGCGCCAGGCCGACGGCAATGAAGAGAGCGGACAGGACATTCGATGCGCCGATGACGCGGGCGCGGCGATCCTCATGTGCCCAGCTCTGCATGGCCGAGAAAGTCGGAACGGCCAGGAAGGCACCACCGATTGCCATGCCGGCGAGGTCGATGGCAACGCGAATGGTCTTCGGTCCGGCAAAGAAGGCAAGAATGGTTTCGGCGTGGGCGGTCGACTGAAGGCCCCACAGGTTCCAGGCGAGATCGAGACCGAAGAGCGCAACAATCAGCATGCCCACGGGCGCCGGCAGCAGCACGATGCGGCCTGCAGCCATCCAGCCGGCGATGGCCGAGCCGATGGCAACGGAGATGGCAAAGATCGCCAGATAAGCAGGGACGACAATTTCCGAGCCGCCGAGGATGTCGGTCACCATGACCGGCAGCATCGACATGATGAAGGAGCCGACGAACCAGAACCAGCAGTTCATCAGCGAGGCGCGCCAGATGCGGCTATCGGCGCGAAGTTCGTTCACGAGCCTGTAGCTGGAACGCACGACATTGGTGTCGACGACCAGATCCGGCGCCTTGGAACCGGTCGAGGGGATCATGCGTGCAGCAAACCAGCAGAGGATGGAAAGCCCCATCATCATCGGGCCGAAGATCCAGACATTCTCGCCCTCGCGGAAGGCGACTGCCGCAACCATGGTGCCCGTGAGAATGGCGATGAAAGTGCCGCCCTCGATCCAGGCATTGGCCTTGGGAAGATCCCGGCTTTCCAGATGATCCGGCAGGATGCCGTATTTGATCGGCCCGAAGAGCGAGGAGATGACGCCAAAGCCGAAAAGGGCGAGCATCAGGATCCAGATGGACGAGAAGCCGATGCCGACGACGGAGATCGCTGCCACGCCAAGCTCACATCGCTTCAGAAGCTCAGCCATCTTCGCCTTGTCATATTTGTCGGCGAGTTCGCCGGCAATCGCCGACAAGAGCAGAAACGGCACGATGAAGATGCCGCCGGCAAGCGTCACCAGCGCCGCACCCTCCGTCGCCATCTGCGCTAGAATGACAAAAACCAGAGTCTGCTTGAGAAAATTATCGTTGAAAGCGGTGAGGAACTGCGTCCAAAACAGCGGCGCGAACTTCCTCGATCTCATTAAGTGCTTTTGCATGGCGTACCCCTCATTCAGCCAACAAGACGCCACAGAGTTATTACGCAAAGGTTGAGCGCGGATACAACTCTGCGGCGTCGTTAATAAAGTTTAGTCCTGACCGTCACGATTGAACTTAACCAGCAGCTTTTCCGTGCGGGCATCCTCTACCTTGCGGATCAGCCTGTCAGCCTCGGCATTGTCGCGGATCGTCTTGGTCACGTTGACCGCCGTCTGCACCAGCATCAGGATGCCCATGGCGAGATAGCCTTTGCCCCAGAGATCGATCGGCATCATGTAGAGACCGACGAACAGCATGAAGGCGGCGGCGCCGAAGGAGATGTAGGAAAAGCTGACCCAAGCCTGGGAGTGTTTCTGGAAGCTGTCGTTCATGATCGTATCCTCTCTTATGTGTTTGATGTGTTTGGTTTCAGGCTGCTGAATTCATGCGTTCGCGAAGGCGGGCGAGCACGCCATCGGCCGAGGGGCCAAGCGGTGCGCCGAAGCCGGCGCTGGCGAGTTTTTCGATGGCGATTTCGGGCCGGCTCGCGGCGTCCATTTCCTTCATGGCCGATGCGGTGATCTCGCAGCGATTTTGATAGGCCTGGAGGCGGGCAAGCGTTTCCTCGGCCTCGTCGAGCGTAACCAGGCCAGCGGCGGCGTCGCTAACGGCATTAAGCTTCTGTGTCTGTTCGGTGGCACGAGCCAGCCGCTCGCCACGCTGCAATTGCTGCAGACGCGCTTCCGATGCGCGGACGGTTGCCTTGAGCTTACCGATCGTCTGGATGAATTGCGCCTGTGCCTTCTCGGAGGCATCGCGCTCAGCCTCGAGCTGGGCAATCGCTTCTGCCGCTTCCCGGGCAAGCTCGTCACTGCCCTTCTGCAGGGCGGCAATGGCCCGGGTTTCCAGATCCGCGATGCGCGCGGTGATCGCCATGTGCTGGCTCTTTTCCTGCTCATTCTGCGCAATGGCAACCGCCACTGCTCGCCGCGCCGACTGGATGGCGCTCGCCGCGTCGCGGATCTGCTGCGCAAGCAGCGGCACGGCATTGCGATCGATGAACGCCTGCTCCGCATCGTAGGCCCGGCCGCGGATGAGCGTCAGAATTGAATTGAACATTTGTCGTCTCCCGTTTATGAACGATGTTCATGAAACGATGTATGCCAGAATCGTGAACGACGTTCAAGAATAATTTTGAACGACGTTCAAAAATCGGATTGGAATGGTTAATGGCGAGAAAAACCCTGGAAAAGCGCGAGGATCTGAGGTTGCGGCTGATCGAGGCGGCGCGAAATCGCATCGCGGCCGACGGCCTTTCCAACCTCAGGGCACGCGACGTCACGCAGGATGTCGGCTGCGCTCTTGGAGGTCTCTATACGGTCTTTGCCGATCTCGACGATCTCGTCATTCACGTCAATTCGTCGACGCTGAAGGCGCTTGAAGCCTCGCTGACGCTGGCGGAGGTCAAGGATCACACGCCGACGGACCGCCTGCGCAACCTCGCACGCGGTTATCTGCGGTTCGCGGTCGCTCATCGCAATCTATGGAAGGCGCTCTTCGACCATCGGCCGCCGGATAATCGCCCGAGCCCCGAATGGCATCTGGAAGAGCACATGTTTTTGATGGGCATCATTGCCGAGCCGCTTGCCGAACTGCAGCCGACCATGTCGGAGACGGCGCGCGCCATCCGTGCGCGAACCTTGTTCGGCGCCGTTCACGGCGTCGTCAGCATCAGCCTCGAAGGGCGGTTCGTCGGCCTGCCGGTCGAAAGTCTGGAGCGGGAGCTCGACGACTTCATCCTGACGGTCGCGGCCGGAGCCGCGGCAAGGCAGGGCTAAAGCATGCCAGGGGATTGGGAATGGCGTGCCCGATCATCGCGCTATGTACAGTAACGCGCTGACAACAGAGACGCCGCCGATCGGGGCTAAAAATAGGAGCAGGAGTTCAAGTCCGAGCGCCCACATCAGCAATTTCTGCTGACCCGGCGTCAAGTGCGGAGGCTTTCTTTCCGGCTTCCGAGGGCTCCCTCCTCCTCCATAGAACCCATTTAAATCGCGATACATTTGCGCCTCCATCATTTATGGAGAAACTATGGTTGCTGCACATGGTTCCTGCGATGGATTTGGAACCAAGCACCGCACTCCATATCGCTGGGATTAAGATGTTTCGCCTTGAAGAGCAGTGCAGTTTCGAACAGATCATCAAGAAGAGCACGTTTCGCGCCGTCGCAATCCCGGTCGATACCGAGGAGACCGCGAAACTGGCTCTTCAGACCGTCGCCACAGCAACAGGGGCCAATCACAATTGCTGGGCCTGGCGCATCGGACAAGCCTACCGCTTTTCGGATGATGGCGAGCCGAGCGGGACAGCCGGAAAGCCGATATTGGCTGCAATCGACGGGCAGTCAGTTGACCGTGTGATTCTGGTCGTTTCCAGATGGTTCGGCGGCGTTCTGCTTGGGACGGGAGGTCTCGTGCGAGCCTATGGCGGGAGCGCCGCAGCCTGCCTGCGGGCAGCGAAGCTCATCGCTTTTACGCCGATGATCGCCGGACAAGCGAAAATTCAGTTTAGCGATCTGGCTCTCGTAAAGGCACGCCTCGCCTCGCTCGATCAGGTTCGCATTGTCGAACAGCACTTCACCGACGAAGGTTGCGACGCGACAATCCAATTGCCTCAAGAGGATGTCCAAGCCGTCGCACAACTCATAAATGATCTTACAAACGGGCGCTCGTCGCTTCGTATGGACGACTGATCTTAATTCGATCGCTCCTCTTGAACCTATCTCGTTACCAGTTGCCGGGGTCTGCGGTATGGTCGATGCTGGCAAATTCATCTGCCTTTTCACGATCCAGCGTTATGCTGGTAGTGGAGTTTGAGTCATCCATGACCGAAAAATGAAGCGGTGGCTGCCCTTTCGTCAGCTCCTGGTACATGAGCAGGGCGGCCTCTTCGGCGGTATCAGCTTCGATTTCGTTCGCGACGATAACGTTAAACTTGCGCATCTCAGTTCCCTTATCTTTGCCGCCCTGATCCTAGCATCACCTCGCAGGACCGTCGCCTGCCGAAGCGACCGACCGGCACCTCGGCGTCCAATTCTCTCCCGCCCCATCGAAAATCTCGCATGCTACTGTAGCGTATGCTTCGGATCCAAATCCCGAACAAAGGCGTCCATCGGTTCAAGCATTCTGCGGCCATCCAATCCGGTCGCCACAACAGAGAGGCGGAACCTACCGTCGAGATTGCGGTCGAAGATCGCACCGATGACGATTTCCGCATCGCCTTCCACTTCGTCGCGAATGCGGCTCGCTGCCTCGTCCACCTCAAAGAGCGTCATATCCGAGCCGCCGGAGATCGAGACTAAAACACCCTTCGCACCTCTCATTGAAACGTCGTTCAGCAACGGATTCGCGATTGCCGCCTCGGCCGCTCTCATCGCACGGTTTTCCCCGGTCGCTTCGCCCGTGCCCATCATAGCTCGGCCCATACCTCGCATGACCGATTTCACGTCAGCGAAATCAAGGTTGATCAGGCCTTCCTTGACGATGAGATCGGTGATGCATCCAACGCCGGAATAAAGCACGCGATCGGCGGTCATGAAGGCATCCGCGAAAGTGGTCTTTGCATCGGCTATGCGAAACAAATTCTGATTGGGAATTACGATGACGGTATCGGCTGCCTGCTGCAGCGCCTCGATGCCGAGCTCCGCTGTCTTCATGCGGCGATTGCCCTCGAACGAAAACGGCTTGGTGACCACGCCGACGGTTAGGATGCCAGCCGAACGGGCAGCTTGTGCGATCACCGGCGCCGCACCCGTCCCCGTTCCGCCGCCCATTCCGGCGGTGACGAAGCACATGTGCGAACCGCTCAGATGATCCATGATCTCATCGATCGATTCCTCGGCAGCCGCGCGGCCAACTTCCGGCAGCGAACCTGCACCGAGACCTTCGGTTACATTTGCTCCGAGCTGGATGCGGCGAGCTGCCTTCGATGTCGCGAGGACCTGGGCGTCCGTGTTTGCCGCGATGAAGTCCACACCCGCCAGATTTTCAGCAATCATGTTATTGATCGCATTTCCGCCGCCACCTCCTACGCCAATGACAGTAATGTTTGGCCTTAGGCCAGAAATGCCGCTCTTGGCGTCCGTCATGTTTTACTTCCCTCATCCATCTTGGTCGCACGTTTATCGCTTCGAATAGCGAGTCGCGGTTCATCGTAGAAGCGCAACAAGGCGTTGACAGGGCAAAGGCCGACCGTTTGAGCGCAATCGGGCGGATGAAATTCCACAATTGACGGCTCGATATCGGCGGCGGATAACTCCGTCATGGCGATACGGGGTATTGCGCTCGGGAGCATCTGGATGGCTGCGCATGAAAGAAAGTGAGCGTTTGGCGATCATTGCGAACGCGATAGCGGCGTTCAATGAGAGCAATCGTGAGCTGGCAAAGCAGCTTTGCGAAGCCGGTTTAAATCAGTTTCCATCGGATCCGTCGCTCTCTCATCTTTTGGCAGCTATTCTGTTTGCAGAAGAAGATTTTTCCGGTGCTCGGGAAAAAATAGAGACGAGTCTTGCAGCTCAACCAAGGAACGCCCCCGCCCTCATTCTCGCCGGTAAAATTTATCGAGCAGAGCATAAACTGGAAGCGGCATTGATGCAGCTTGAGAAAGCGGCAAGCCTGGAAGTCCGGCTGGAGATTTTTGTCGAGAAAGCCCGAATTTTCGACCAGATGGGCAACAAGTCGGCTGCACGCGATGCTTGGAGCATGGTTCTCAATGCCAAGCCGACATCCCTGGAAGCTTTGAATCGGCTCAGTTCGCTAGCGAGAGGACGTGGCGCCCTCGTTGAAGCAGAGCAACTGCTCGAACGCGCCGTTGCCCTCGAAGACCATCCAAAAATTTGGTTTGAGTTAGCACTCGTGCGGCACGATCTGCAGAACCTGGACGGCGCAGCCGAGGCTTACCAACGTGTGCTCGAAATGAACGCAGATGCGCCGGAGGCGGCCGTCAACTTGGGTGTCGTATTGCAAGAGGCGGGCAGAATGGACGAGGCGATGGCGGCCTTCTCGACGGCTTATGCGCTGGACGCATCCACGTTTGGCGTCATTGCCATGGCTCTTACCTCGGCGCCGTGCGGTCGGCTGTGGCTCGACGAGGAGGTTCTGCGTCAATCATTGGTTAGCGGAGCGACCGCGCTTGGCCCGAAATCGCTTGCGGTAGACGCCCGGTGTTGAAAGCACGGTGGCAACCGTCTGCGTATACGCTTCCTGCCGTTGCTCATCCAACTCCTCAAAAACAAGTTCGGGCATGCTGCGTGGAACCGCAAAACACTGTGCGACCGGCGTTCCGCGGGCCAGGATCCCCGAGAATTCAGGTTCAGTCCAAATTGCCGGGAAATTGATCCCGCCGTCAGTAAACCGGTCGGAATCCACAAGGCCTGTGACAAGCCGAAAGGGAAGATCGGCACGGTTGATGGGATGTGTTGCAAAGAGCGACCAGCCATCATCGAGCTGGATTGTCCAGAAACTGTTGAATTTGACCGCCGCCTGCCCGGCGATTTCAAACGGGCTGCCGGTCAATTGCCCAGGCGTATGAAAACTGAGCGGCGATCGAGGATGTCGCTCGGTGGCTGGCGACGGAATATCCCAATTCCAGGAAAAGGCACCCTTATCCACAAGCACATCGCACGGCAAAAGTATCGTGAATCCATACGCCATCGCATCGACCACGGGAGGGCACTGCTTCAAAGTGCGCACGTCGCGACCGTGAATTGCCGAATAGGCGGTGTTGGGCATAGTGCGCAGCCAGTCCGGCAGCGCACTGCGAGCAAGGACGGGACGCGGCAGATATTCGGCCAAAGCCGGGTCACATCGGAAAATAATACGCATTGCGCCCGCCTCCAGTGCTGTCCGCCGGTCAAGACCGACGAGTTGGGGGACGCTATCATGGGAATCTTCGCATTGATACACGGCCGTGCGCTCGTTCCCGCAGAGCAATTTGCGGCCGGCGTCAGAGAACTAGGCTAGTTCGACGCCTTCAGCACCCGATGCGTACTCGAATCCATCGCCTGGCCGGTTTCTTTTGCATCCTTCGCCATTCCCTTTACCGTGTTTGCGCAAGACGATAGCGTCAACAGGACCAGCATTGCAGTGGCGAGTGAGACTTTGAGCATCGTTAAATCTCCCCATGGAATGGTATGGATTCAATTTAACCGCGCATCTTTTCTTTTCAAGGAAGGCCGATCCGAAACTCGCATAGGGGTCGATTCTCAACGGACGTGGAGGGTATGGAGATGGCAGCATCTCGGATTGCCGGTGTGATGGTTGCGGGCTATGTAATCGGCAATAGGCTCTGAAATAGCGAGGGCTTTCGGAATGGCTCATTCGCTTCTGAAACTGAAACGCGTATATGACGAACCCTCGAACGAAGACGGTCGCAGGGTGCTTGTCGATCGGTTGTGGCCACGCGGTCTATCCAAGAAAGATGCGGAACTGAGCGACTGGATCAAGGAAGTGGCTCCATCGCCGGAGCTCCGGAAGTGGTTTGATCACAGGCCGGAGCGGTTCATGGACTTTCGGGAAAGATACCGGCAGGAACTGGCGTCGAATCCGGCGGTGCAGGCATTGCTTCATTTTGAGGATGGACCGGTGACACTGCTGTATGGCGCGAAGGATCCGGTTCACAACCATGCAGTGGTGCTTCTGGAGTTTCTGAAGACCTTGGAAGATCGGGGCTCGTGACCAGCGCGGTTTAAACAGGAAACGAAGAATGTTAGCGGGCGATCGACACGAAAATGAGTCGCGACTCATCATAATGTTTGGAGGCTCGAAGGCGAATTCGGTCGCTCGAACGCAACCATTTCTCTTTATGCCAAAGCGCTAATCAAGATGGGCGCTTCATCGGGCAATGCGGCTAACCGATGGAGAAAACAGGGAGAATCGTGATTCGTTGCTTAGCCGGGAAACGGCGTTAGGATTGCTCTAACCTTATTTTGCTGGACGAAAACACAGAATCATGGCCTTTGTTAGCGGGTGGCGGCCGATAGAACGAGTGTAGGCCGCCAAGAGGGACAGATGGCGCTAACAGAACAAATCGAGCAGGAGAATGCTTTTTCCGAGGATGCTGCGACGAAGATCGTCCGGCATGCTGGCATGCTTTCGAACCAGCTCCAGGCTCTGCGAACCCGCATGTATCCGCCGAAGGCGGAAAAGAGCCTGCGATATTTCATGACGAATGAGGTCTCGAAATTGACCTCCATTCCCGACTCGACCCTGAAGCTGCTGTCCAATGAGGGCCGCGGCCCGGTTCCTAGCCGGCTAGAGAATAACCATCGCGCCTATACGCTGCAGCAGATCAATCAGTTGCGTGCCATGTTTGCCGAGCAGAAGCCTTCGGACGCATTGCGGTTTCTTCCTTATCGGCAGGGCAGGGAGCATCTTCAGGTGCTCGCGGTCGCAAACTTCAAAGGCGGCAGCGCCAAGACGACAACCAGCGTCCACCTTGCACAATATCTCGCGCTCCACGGCTATCGTGTTCTGGCGATCGATCTCGACCCGCAGGCCTCGCTTTCTGCGATGTTCGGTTTCCAGCCCGAGATCGACGTGCAAGCCAACGAGACCATCTATGCCGCTTTGCGGTATGACGACGAACGCCGGCCGATGAAAGAGATCATCCATCGAACCTACTTCGATGGCATCGATCTCATTCCGAGCAATCTCGAGGTTATGGAATACGAGCATGAGACGCCTCGCATTCTGGCGCAGCGATTGGGCAGTCGCGAGGGGATGTTTTTCGAACGGCTGAAGCTCGCATTGGACGAAGTCAGACATCGTTACGATGTGGTGATCTTGGACACTCCGCCATCCCTGGGTTTCCTGACGCTTGGCGCCATTCACGCTTCGACGGGGATGATTGTAACTGTCCACCCGGCAATGCTGGACGTCTCGTCGATGAGCCAGTTCCTGTTGATGATGGGAGATCTCATCCAGGTTTTGGGCGAGAGCGGTGCCGTGTTGAAGCAGGATTTTTTCCGCTACCTCATCACCCGCCACGATCCGAACGATCAGCCGCAGTCGCAGGTGGTGGCCATGCTTCGCCATCTTTTTGGCGACGACGTCATCTTGCCGACGGCGATCGAAAGCACGGCAGTCGAGGCCGCAGGTCTTGCCAAGCGCAGCCTGTACGAATTGGAGATGGGTCAGGTCGGCCGCGATACCCATCGCCGTGCCCGCGATGCAATGGATGCCGTAAACGATGCCATCCTGGATTTGATCAAAAGCAGTTGGGGGAGGCGATGACGAAGTCCCCAAAAAGATCATCGCTTGCCGCAAGCTTCGGATTGCTGGCAGCCGATATCAATGCCGATACGAAGAACAGCGTTGAGCAGCAGGTGTCCGCTTCGGCGCCTGTCCGTGTGGGCGCCGGCGTCATTGGCGCGACCCATAAGGCGATCAGTGACATCAGGGACGAGCGCGACCGGCTTCTTGCCATGCTGGAGGCGGGCTCCGGCGGCTCGACCGAAATCGACACCGATCTGATCGATCCGTCGCCCTTTCCTGACCGGCTTCCTGACGACAACGACGAGTCTTTTGCGGAGTTCAAGAAGAGCATCGAGGAAGATGGGCAGAAGATCCCCATCCAGGTCCGCCTTCATCCGACGTTGGCAGGCCGATATCAGGTGATCTACGGCCATCGCCGCCTGCGCGCCGCCCGTGAGCTTCAGCGCCCCATCAAGGCGTTGACCTTGGACATGTCCGATCGAGATCTTGTTGTCGTTCAGGGGATCGAGAATGCTGCGCGTCAGGATTTGAGCTGGATCGAACGGGCGCTGTTTGCATGGCGTATGGACGAAGCCGGCATCCGCCCGAGAGATATTTATGCAGCGCTTGGGATCGACGACGCAGAGCTTGCACGTATGCGTTCCGTCTATCGCGTCGTCCCTCTCGACGTCATCGAGGCCATTGGCAGGGCGCCTAAAATTGGGCGCCCGCGATGGGTCGAATTCGGCGCATCGTTAAAAGCGAAACCTGATGCACTTAGGGCGATCAGAGAAACCCTGTCATCTGACAGGGTTTTGCGCTTGATGTCGAATGAGCGGTTCAGTCAGGCCATGGGAATGTTGAAAACTCCTGCGGCCCGCCTGCCCGGTCGAGATATTCGTGATGGACGCGGCAAATCCCTGGCGAGGCTTCAGATTTCGAAGAAAGAACTGAAGCTTGTGCCAGAGACCGACCGAGGTGTCCGATTTGCAGCCTTCCTGGAAGGCGAAATACCGGCGCTGATCGCGAAGTTCGATGCCGCAGATAAACAGGATGATTCATAAACCCTGTCAGTTGACAGGGTTTTATCGCCGCGCCCCCGCGCGGATTTGGAATAAACTTATCAACGGATGAAGCCCTCACGGCGAGCCATTCGAGAGCCTTTGTATTCTTGTAGCGAAGATATCATTGCTCTTTTGCCGCGACCTTCGATCTGTTTGGTATCCGCTAATCAGCGGAAATCGCTCGGTCAAACACCGAGAAACCATGATTGAAACGAAGAGAGAAAGGTAAGCGACGGCAAAAAGAAAAGGCCCCCAAACGGCGAACCATTCGAGAGCCTTTGCATTCTTGTAGCGAAGATATCAATAGCTCCCCCCGAATCAGTTGTCAATGCATCGAAGTCGTTTCGGTGGCCGTATTCGCTTTGCCTGAGATCAGAGGCGAAGATATGCACAATTCGAATTTCATAACGACGCCGTTTGGGCGGCGGTCGATGACGCTTGGCATGTTGTCAAATCAGTATGACGCCAAGGATATCGAACCCGGGAAATCCGTCGACAAGTGGAAGCTGTTTCGCGCTCTCTGCGAGGCCAGAAGCGTTTTCGGAATTTCCGACCGCGCCCTTGCCGTATTGAACGCACTCTTGAGCTTTTATCCGGAAAATGCCTTGTCGGAGGAAAACGGCCTGGTGGTTTTTCCGTCCAATGCGCAATTGTCGTTGCGGGCGCATGGCATTGCTCCGGCGACATTGAGACGCCATCTCGCTGCTCTGGTGGCGGCAGGCCTGCTGATCCGCAAAGACAGCCCGAACGGCAAACGCTATGCAAGGCGTGACCGGAAAGGCGAAATCGACGAGGCCTTCGGCTTCAGCGTGGCGTCTCTCATCGCCCGCGCCGATGAAATCTTTGCCCACGCGGCGAGAATCGTCGCCGATCGTCAGCGACTGCGCGTCACCAAGGAACGTCTGTCGATTTGCCGCCGTGACATCGCAAAGCTGATCGAGATCGCCCTGCAGGAACAAGCCCCGGGCGACTGGATGATGATCCAAAAGACATTCCAGTCGATCCTGGCAGCTATCCCGCGCGCGCCGCATGTCGGCGACTTAAGCGGAGTGCTCGACGAGCTGGAGATGTTGCGGGATGAAATCCTTATCCGATTGGAAAAGCAGCTAGAAACACAAAAACAAAGCGCCACCGAATCCCAAACTGAGCGCCATATACAGAATACAGATTTAAAAAACATTCTTGAATCTGAACCAGCCTCCCGCGCGCAACCAGCTCGAGGCGCAACCCAGGACGACACCGTTGATGCGTGCGACAGGCAGGAGAGTTCGCATCACCTTCCCATACCCACAGGCAACGTATATCGAGTGGCCATAGCCCAAAGACCAAGTAATCCTTCTGTTCAGCCGCTGAAGTCTTTCCCGCTTGATCTTGTGATCCAGGCTTGCCCTGAAGTCGTATCGTACGGCCATGCCGGTAAGGTCGAGAGCTGGCGAGACCTCATGACGGCGGCAATCGTCATCCGTACCATGTTGGGCATCAGCCCATCCGCTTACCAGGACGCTTGCAACGTCATGGGACCTGAAAATGCAGCAACCGTCATCGCCTGCATGCTGCAGAGGGCGGAGCATATCAATTCGGCAGGAGGTTATCTGCGCAATCTGACGCGAAGAGCGCAATGTGGTGAATTCGCTATTGGCCCAATGTTGATGGCTTTGGCGCGGTCACACAGGCTGCCAGGACGAAATGCGGCATGAAACATTTCCTCCTGCGCAAGACCGGAGGAAATGGTGTTGAACAAGATCCTTGCGAACGATCTCGAGTTTGTACGCTTGCTCAAGCTTTGGCCGGAGCGTCGTATCGTTGAGCATGACCAGACACGAGAGCCTACCTCATGGTAAAGATGATCGAGGCCGAGACCCCGTACACTTTGTCTCAAGAAAAGAGCCGGAACTTGAACATGGGAAGGATGCTTACGTGAACAACTGCGAGCTCTCGGAGGAAAATTTCCGGCGACCGTCGTTAGGACCCTGTTGGAGACGACGCGGACACCAAAAGATCAATCACGTCACCTATTTCACTTTGCGTTCCGGCGTTATTGTAGTAACCTCCTACTCGTCAAATCGATCCGAATTCAGCAGTTTTGCCTGCGACGGATTATCCCCTCCCGGACATTCCTTTGATCGAAATTGAGCCCTTCCAAAGGGTATAGTGAGTGACGGAAGTTAAAGCCGAAATTACTTCCGTTTGGCAGCTTAGCTTAGATTTAACAGCCATTTAGACATAGGATAATTTGCATCCGCAAAAGGAGAAAATGGCTAGGTTTTGGAGCGGGAGACCCCGGCAGCAACTCTATAGGCATGAGCTCGCCTAGCCTTATTTTCAGTAACCTGCATCCTGACAATTCCAGTCATTTGGCGACAGATTGAAACGCCCGGCAACACGACGGCGATGCAACGCGAAGGGACAGGGTCCTCGTCCTTTTCGCTGGATTTCAATCGACGAGATTCTGTGTTTAAACCTTCTCCAGGGTGCGATGCGCGCCTATTGGGATACGAAGATGTGGCGTTTGACGCCTGCTACTATGTTTCTTTTGCTTTTTGTCGCGGTCACATCCAGCGCGTCGGCAGCCGAGCTTCTCTACAATGATTTCAGGTCGCCGACGCTAGATCAGAGCCAATGGTGTTCCTGCCAGATCGATAACAAAAATACACCGGTAACATTCTCGGCCGATCCAGCCGAAAGGAGGGATTACATAGCCGGGATTACCGTCAACGAATCCTCACTCGGCGGCAAGAAGTGCGAACCTGCTTGCAAGGCGCCGCAGGAGGTCCTGACTGCGCAACACTTCTTGATGACCGAAGTCAGCAGACCGGAGTTTCTCGGCACGAACTTCTTTGCGAAAGTGAAGCCGACATGGGCGCCGACGGCGAACCAACCTGATCCCTATTGCGACGACAACGCCTGGAGCCGGGCCAAGGCAGCTCACCAGGAGGACGAATGCATTCAGCGTGAAGAGCTTCGCCTGCAAAAGACCTTCTTTCGAAGGTCCGATGTGCCGCTCGTCTATTCCTTCCGCTTCCGCATGCCGAAAGAGGTTTTGAACGATAAGGATTCCATTCGCTGGATAACGGCGCAATGGAAACAGGAGGCTATAAATAGCAAGTACGCGCAGGAGTTTGCGGGCTGGTCACCAAGCCCGTTTCTCGCCCAGCGCTATGATGACGGCATCCTGCATGTCACGGTTCAGGACGATATGTGTAGGTGCTTGATCGCCTCGGCGCCAGCCAAGGGAAGCAAGCTCGCCTGGAAAAACGGAACGCCGCATTATTGCCAGTCTATCCGGCCGGAGGACAGCGACGGCAAAGCCTGTACGCCCGATTTAAAGGTGGAATATGGCCGCAATCCCATCCTGTCGACGCCGGCGGGGAAATGGGTCGAGATGCGTTATCGCGTGCAGGCCGGTCGTGACGGCAGCGCTTTCATCGAAATTCACCAGGATGGCCGGTTCATCGCCAGGGTAACCGGCAAGATCGGGTATGAGCCTGATCCATTATCTCCGCCGATGACCAAGTTTAAGATCGGCCAATACCGCGACTATATACCGTCCTCGGACACGTTGGAGCTGGACTGGATCAGAATCGAGACCGCCCGAAAATGAAGCGGCCTTGCCCTGCGAGGCGTCAATCCGCGGCGATCGAATGGTAAACCCGCGCACGAATGCCTTCTCCGTTCAGCTATGACAATTGCTGCGCAACCAGGGCGGCCCAGTAGTCGATGCCGTAGGCGATGGCATTGTCATTGAAGTCATAAGCCGGATTATGCAGATCGGCGCTGTCGCCATTGCCGACCCAGATGAGTGCGCCGGGACGCTTTTCGAGCATATAGGAAAAGTCTTCCGAACCCATCGTCATCGGCCAGTTGCCGTTGACGCGCTCCGCGCCGACGACGCTTCTGGCGGCGGCGATCGCAACCGCGGTCTTCTCGGCATTGTTGACAGTCACGGGATATCCCGGGCGCCAATCGATTTCGGCCTGCGTGTCATGGAGCTTCGCCGTCCCCGTCACCACATCGCGAAACCGTTGCTCTACGGCGCGGCGTGTCGCCAGCAGCATCGTGCGGACCGTGCCGCCGATTTCGACGGCGGGCGGAATGACGTTCAGCGCCTTCCGGTCGCCGCCGCTAATGAAGGTAACGGAAACGACAACGGGATCGAACGGATCGGTGAAGCGCGATGCGATCGACTGGAGCGCGACGATGACATGCGAAGCGACCAGCACGGGGTCGCGGGCAAGATGCGGCGAAGCCGCGTGGCCACCGCGTCCGTGGATGGTGATGACGAAACGGTCGCCAGCAGCCATCATCGGGCCGCTGCGGATGGCGAACGAGCCGACGGGAAGGCCCGGCTGATTGTGCATGCCATAGACTTCCTCGATGCCGAAACGATCGAGCAAACCTTCCTCCAGCATCACGCGCCCGCCGCCGCCGCCCTCTTCCGCCGGCTGGAAGATCAGAACGATCTTGCCCGCAAAATTGCGATCGGCGGCAAACCGTTTGGCGGCACCCAGGAGCATGGCGGTGTGACCGTCATGTCCGCAGGCATGCATCATGTTCGGTATCTTCGAGGCGTAGGGCAGGTTCGTCTGTTCGGACATCGGCAGCGCATCCATGTCGCAGCGAAGCGCGATCGTTTTGCCATTGCCTCGATTGCCCGAGATCACCGCCACGACCCCGGACTTGGCCATCCCGGTCACTACCTCGTCGCAGCCGAACGCCCTCAGCTTCTCCGCCACCATCGCCGACGTGCGTGGCAGATCGAATAGAAGTTCCGGATATTGATGTATCTCGCGACGCCAGTTCTTGGCCTCATCCGCAATGATGCGCGATGCTTCGGACGGGTTCATGAACAGTCTCCTTCAGAAGGTCTTACAAATCGCCGCGATGCCGGCGGGAGCGGATCTGTACCAGAGATAACGACGAGCAGCATACGAGTATAGTCACCTTTGCAGACGGCCCAAGATATGTGCCGCCTGTCAATTGATTTGTGACCCGGGGACATGCTCATCGTCTGCCATGCGTTTGACGGCCTGCGACGGTTCGCCTCACGTTTAAAGAATACGGAATTCGACCTATCTATCTTTGGCCAGGTAGCACGAGGCGCGGTATAGGTTCGCGCTTCGGTTTATAAAATCATGGGCTGAAGCCGATTGTCGTTCCAGGTAAATGACAATTGGCGTATATTCGCACTTCGGCGTGGATCGTTGCGCGACGACAGAGACCAGGTATTTGTGGGGTACGGGTAATGCAATTGTCATCGGAAGCGGCGTCCCGCTCGCATGTCGAGAGCCAGGGTATATGGCCGGCAAGACGGAGTAATATCCTCGATTGGCTGATGCATGATACCCGCGGCGAACGCTTCATCGACAATATCCTCGTGGACTTGTGCAGGAGACTGCGGGCAGCGGGTATCCCGGTCGCACGGGCGACGTTGCATTTCAGAACGCTTCATCCGCAATGGCTCGGTGCACGAATCCTCTGGCGTATAGGGATGGAGGAGGCAAACATCAGCACCTTCAGCTACGGGGTGGAGACGACACCGCAGTTTCTGGCTAGCCCGATCAACGAGATCTTCAATGGAGCCGCCGAGGTTCGCCAGAACCTCGAAAAGCTGGATACGGCCGATCGGCCCGCCTATCCGCTCTACGAGGAAATGCATGCCGAAGGATTGACCGACTATATCGCCTGGCCGATCTACCATACGCTCGGCAAGCGCCATATCGTCACCTTTGCCGCCGACATACCGGGCGGCTTTACCGAAGAGCATGTCACCTTCCTGAAGGACCTACTGCCGGCCCTGACGCTGGTGAGCGAGATCCGGCTGAAGAACATCCTGGCCCGGACGCTTCTGCGCACCTATGTAGGGCCGCATGCCAGCGAGAAAATCCTTGCGGGTGCTACCACCCGCGGCAGCGGCACGACCGTCGGCGCGGCCATCCTCATCTGCGACCTGCGCGACTTCACGACGATTTCGGACATGTGGCCGCGCGACGACGTGATCGACCTTCTGAACGGCTATTTCGACGCGATGTCGGAGCCGATCGAGAAACATGGCGGCGAGATTCTCAAATTCATGGGGGATGGATTGCTGGCTATTTTTCCGCTGAGCGATCCCATGGCCTGCGCTAACCTTCTTCAGGCGATCAGCGAGGCGGAGGCTGCGGTCGGCGCCTTGAATGAGGAAAATAGTCGGAATGGCCGTGAGGTTTTGCGTTACGGCGTCGGCGTGCATGTCGGCGATGTGATGTATGGCAATATCGGTTCGCGCACCCGCCTCGATTTCACCGTCATCGGGCCGGCGGTCAATGTCGCTTCGCGACTGGAGACATTGACCAAGGAGGTCAAACGGCCCGTTTTGTTGTCCAAGGCCTTCGTCGATATGGCAGGCTGCGAGATCGAGATGGAAAGCCTCGGTGCCTTCCCCCTCAAGGGTCTTGGTGAACCGGTCGATGTCTTCGCCTTTGCGACGAATGGAAATAGCGTAGCGCGTCACAAAGCACGATCCTGATATGTTTCCGAGATCATGCCCGGTCCATTTTCTGGACCTCGCGGAGCGAAAAAGCTGATCGCAAAACGTGAAGTGTCGAGGGCTGTTGTCTCTTGTATATTAGGATGAGTGGAAAGACGATAGCCGCCTCAATTTCGTGGGATCGTTCTGCGATCACGGACGTTAGTTTGGGCCGACTCAACGGCTCGGCGACCGGGTGCCCTGCACCCTGAATACTCTGACAAGGAGAGAAAGATGAATAAATTACTCGCCACGGCATTTTCAGTAGCAGCATTGATCGTCATCGGCGGGACGGGGGTACGCGCGGCCGACCTACAGACCACCTACCAGGAGCCGGACGAGCGCAATGGGGTAAAGATCGGCTATCTTACGTGCGACGTCGGCGGCGGTGTCGGCTATGTGCTTGGCTCTGCAAAAGAGGCCGACTGCGTTTTCCGCTCGACCGTCGGAAAGGAGCGCATTGACCATTATAGCGGTGCGATCAGAAAACTGGGCGTCGATCTCGGCTTCACCACCCGCAGCCGTCTTGTCTGGCTCGTTTTTGCTCCGACAGCCGGCTATCATCATGGTGCGTTAAGCGGCCTTTATACGGGCGTTACCGCGGAGGCGACCCTTGGTGCCGGCGTTGGTGCCAACGTTCTTCTCGGTGGCAGCTCCGGCTCCGTGCATCTGCAGCTAATCAGTGTAACCGGCCAGCTCGGGCTCAACGTCGCCGCTACAGGTACGTCGGTGACGCTGACCACGATAGACTAAGCGTATCTTCATTTGCCAGTTCCGCCCCGTGCGTATCTTCTCTAGGGAGGGGTACGCATAGGGTGCGACTACGGATGCATGATGGGACACTTTTAAAACGTGGTCATCGTGCAAATGATTGTCTTTGCTGGGTTACTCAACTACCTGGCTGACGCATTTTCAGTCCCAGACAACGCGCCGCCGGCGGTCTTGGTGGCAGGGCACACCCTTCGGATGTTTGTGGTATTTTATACCACCTAAGGTTATCTCTTGCTATACCGACAAAACGCTTCGGCAAAACGAAAATGCATTCACGGCCGCGTCCGCGAGGGCTATAGCTGTCCATCGTCGATGAATACGTGGACCTGAACTCATGACTGATACCGTTATCGATCGCTTCCTTCGCTATGTCGTTATCGACACCCAATCGGATCCCACGTCATCGACGCAGCCGTCTACGGAAAAACAGAGGAATCTTGGCCGACTCCTGGTGGAGGAATTGCTGGCGATCGGCCTTTCCGATGCACATCTCGATGAGCACGGCTACGTCTATGCAACCATCCCGTCCAATGTCGACAGGCCAGTGCCGGTCATCTGCTTCTGTTCGCATATGGATACGGCGCCCGATTTCACCGGCACCAATGTCAAGCCGCAAATCCTGCGAAACTATGGTGGCGGCGACATTCAGCTCCCGGGCGATCCGCAACAGGTCATTCGCGTCAGCGACAATCCGGTTCTGCGCGACCAGATCGGCAATGACATCATCACCTCCGACGGCACGACGCTGCTCGGTGCCGATGATAAGGCCGGCCTTGCGGAAATTATGACGGCGGCCCAGTTTTTGGTCGACAATCCGGAGATCGAACACGGAACGATCAAGCTTCTGTTCACGACGGATGAGGAAATCGGACGTGGGGTCGACAAGGTCGATCTGACGAAGCTCGGCGCAGAGTTCGCCTACACCGTCGATGGCGAAACGGCCGGCCATATCGAGGATGAAACCTTTTCCGCCGACGGCGTCGAAATCACCATTCAAGGCGTTGCCATCCACCCAGGTTTTGCCAAGGGCAAGATGGAGAACGCCATCAAAATCGCCGGCGCGATCATTAGCCGGCTTCCGGAAGACATGGCGCCGGAGACGACAGACGGCAGGGATGGTTTTGTCCATCCAACCGGTGTGACCGGTTCGATGGAAAAGGCAGCCCTCAGCTTTATCATTCGCGATTTCAACGATGATGGTCTCGCTGCCAAGGAGGCTATGCTCGAGGCGACCGTAAAGGAGGTGATGGCGGAATATCCCGGCTCCACCTATTCCTTCAAGGTCAGGCAGCAGTACCGCAACATGAAGACCATCCTCGACCGCCATCCGGAGATCGCCGACAACGCCATCGAGGCCGTCCGGCGCGCTGGCATGACGCCCGTGCGCGGCAGCATCCGAGGCGGCACCGACGGTTCGCGACTGTCGTTCATGGGCCTGCCCTGCGCCAACATCTTCGCCGGAGGCCATGCCTTTCACTCGCCGCTCGAATGGGTCAGCCGGCAAGACATGGAGAAGGGCGTCAAGACGCTTGTCGAACTGGCAAAACTCTGGGCGGAGCGCGCCTAACGCATGCGATGATAGCGTCGTCTGAAATAGATTGACGCCTTTCCTTCATTCGACTCGAAGTCCCGCCTTTTTCAGAAGCGGGATGACCCGATCGCAAAAATAGGGCAGTTCCTGCGTATAGTTGACGAAGGACAGAGCTATGCCGGCATAGCCCTGGGCAGATATGGCGATCATATCCTCGACGATCTTTTCCGGCGTGCCGATCAACGGATAGCTGCCCGCGCCGCCGGCGAAGCGCTGGCGGTATCGGTCATAGGCATCGCGGTCGTGCGATTGCGAGAATTCCTTCTTGCCGGCCATATGCTGATCGACGGCGGCGTGGTCGGCCATGGTGACGGCGTAGCGGGTGTAATAGTCCTCCGCCTCCTGCTGCGTCTGGCGGCAGACGACGTGGCAGACGGTGTAGACGCCGACATCCCTGCCCTTTCTCTCCGCCCTTTCGCGGATATCGAAGACATGTTTTCCTGCATCCGCGATCTCGGTGAAGGTGGTGAAGAGATAGTCGCAGCTCGCCGCCGCAAAATCGCGGCCCGGACCGCCGAAAGCGGCGTTCATCGTCACCGGCCGCGGCGTCTGCAGACTTGCCGGCCGGCTCACGGCTTCCTTCAGCGTGTAATAGGTGCCGGCATAGTCGACTGGATCGTCGGAGGCGTAGACCTTTTCAAGGATCTCCAGCCATTCCGCCGCCTGGTCGTAGCCCTTCTCGACCAGGGGAATGCCGAACATGCCGAATTCCTTCGGGTTCCAGCCGCAGACGATGTTGAGGCCTGCTCGCCCCTGGCTGACATGATCGACCGTCGCCAGCGATTTGGCGGCATAAAGCGGATGCACCAACGGCACATGCACCGTCATGAATAGGCCGATCTTCTCGGTCGCGGCCGCCAGCGCCGCCGCCCAGGTGAAAGTCTCGAACGACCATTCGCGCACCCGGTTCTTACCGCCGAAGCCTCGCCAGCGGGCAATCGGCAGAAAGAATTCCAGCCCGGCGCGATCGGCGATCTGCGCAGCGGTCAGATTGTCCTGCCAGCCAGCGGCCCAGCGTTCCGGCACATCGGTGATCGCCAGCCCGCCATCGGCATTGGCGGAGAATACGCCAAGCTTCAGCCGGTTCGGGCCTTTCAGCGGATGCGGCTTGATCATCTTTCCCTCTTCATTTTCGTCTTCGGCGGGCAAGACGGATGGCGGGTGGAACAGGACTTGCCCAAACATTGCCAATCGTGAAAGTGCCGGACGTCCGGCACAAAAAAGCCCGGCGCGATGTGGTTTTGCGCCGGGCTTTTCATATGTTGCTACTTGATGGCGTTGAGATCAATGCCCTTGGTGTCGCGGATAAAGATGAGGCCGATGACAAGGCTCATCGCGGCAACCGCGATCGGATACCAGAGACCATAATAGATATCGCCTGTGGCAGCACTCATTGCAAAGACCGTTGCCGGAAGCAGGCCGCCGAACCAACCATTGCCGATATGATAGGGCAAGGACATGCCGGTATAGCGGATGCGGGTCGGAAACATCTCAACCAATATCGCGGCAATGGGACCATAGACCATGGTCACATAGATAACAAGAATGGTGAGAATGGCGATGGTGAGGGGCCAGTTTACCGCATTGGGATCGGCGACCATCTTGAATGCGCCGCCGTTCGCTATGGTGTAAACCGGCATTTCCGTCGCCCCCGCAGCTTGGTCAGCCGTGAGCAGCTTGGCCTTGACGAGGTCAGCCACCGGCGTGACCGTCTTGTCGCCGGCGCGGATCGTCGTTGCATTGAGGCCGAGTTCAGGGTTTGCGGCAATGAAGCCATCCAGCTTGACCTCAGGCACCTTGGCGGGATCCCGCGCGAGCGGGAAGCCGGCCTTCTGCAAGGCAAGATTCAGATCATGCGTGAATACTGCGCTCTTTGCGGCAGCGTCCGCGCCGGCGGTGACGGCATTGTACGAGGTGACGGTCGTATCGCCGACCGTTACCGTTGCCGGCTGGCCGGCGGGGCCATCGACGATGGCATAGGGGACGGAGCTCTTCGACAGGAATGAAGTCGCAATGTCGCAGGAGTTGTTGAATTTCGCTGTGCCGACCGGGTTGAACTGGAAGGTGCAATCGTGGGGTGCTGCGGTGACGGTGGCGCGGATCGTCTGTTCCGCCTGGGCGAGAGCCGGGTTTGCCGCGCGGGTCAATGCGTTGAACAGCGGGAAATAGGTCAGGATCGCCAAGGCGAGACCGGCCATGATAATCGGCTTGCGGCCGATCTTGTCGGACAGCCAACCGAACACGACGAAGAAGCCGCTGCCAATCAAGAGCGCTATGGCGATCATGATATTGACGGTTTGGCCATCGACCTTCAGCACGTTCTGCAGGAAGAACAGCGAATAGAACTGGCCCGCATACCAGACGACCGCCTGGCCGGCGGTGAGGCCGAGCAGCGCGAGCAGAGCGATCCTGGCGTTCTTCCACTGGCCAAAAGCCTCAGATAGGGGTGCTTTGGAGCCCTTGCCCTCTTCCTTCATCCTTTGGAAGGCCGGGGATTCACTGAGCGACAGTCGAATCCAAACGGAAATGCCCAGAAGGACGCAGGACAGGATGAAGGGGATACGCCAGCCCCAATCGGCAAAGGCGGTTTTGCCAAGCCAATTCTGCACGACCAGAATGACGATGAGCGACAGGAAGAGCCCGAGCGTTGCCGTCGTCTGGATCCAGGATGTGTAATAGCCGCGCCGGTTGTTGGGCGCATGTTCCGCAACATAGGTCGCCGCGCCGCCATACTCCCCGCCGAGCGCAAGGCCTTGCAACAGGCGCAATCCGATTAGAATGACCGGGGCGATGATGCCCCAACTGGCCGAACCGGGCAGGACGCCGACCAAGAAGGTCGACAGACCCATGATCGTGATCGTGACTAGAAACGTATATTTGCGGCCGACGAGATCGCCGATCCGTCCGAAGACCAGCGCGCCGAACGGCCGGACAAGAAAGCCGGCTGCAAAAGCGAGCAGCGCGAAAATATTGCGGGTCGCCTCCGGATAATCACTGAAAAAGGCCGCACCGATGAATGTGGCCAAGGAACCATAGAGATAGAAATCATACCATTCGAAAACAGTTCCGAGCGAAGATGCAAAGATCACCTTCTTCTCTTCCCTGGTCATACCCCGACCAGAAGTTTCACCTACAGAGGTGCTTACCATTTTTATTCCTCCCAGTTGCACCAAGGATATGGACGGCGGGAGCCATGCCATACCCTCCCATGTTGGCATAGCGCTTGATTTTCCGGCCGATCGGCGCGGCAAACCTGCGCTGGTGAACGCCTCCGGATTTCCTCCCCCCTGAGGTCACGCACCTGATGCCCAGGAGAAGTGTTGACCAAAAATTGAAAAATGCAATGCCAGCAACTTGCGTCCGCTGCCTAAAACTGTGTGTAAGGCGGTGAAACGCAGAAACTAAGATCCCCTGACGCCATTGTCTCCGGCTCAGGAGATCCGCTGTAAATGCGTCTTCTTGCAAGCCTGGGTTATGCCGGTTGAAGCCTGACGCGCTGCAATGGTGGAAAGGCGAGTGCGATGGCGACTGCGCCGAGGCCTACCATGGACGATCCGATGAAGAGCCAGGAATAATTCCCGAACGTATCGAAGATCCAGCCGCCCGCCAGTGGGCCGAATGCCATTCCGATACTCGACAGCATGGTTGCCGCGCCGAAGACAGTGCCGATGACGCGTGGTCCGAAATACTCGCGCGCAAGCACCGCATAGAGGGGCATAACCCCGCCATAGGCGCTGCCGAAGATGACCGCGAGCGCGTAGAATTCGCTAAGCTGGCTGACGAGGAGATAGGTCGCGAGCGCCGCCGCCTGCACCAGCAGGCCCGCGACCAAGACTGGCTTGACGCCGAGCCTGTCTGCAAGCGTGCCATATAGAAGCCGGCCGCCGAGCCCCGCAAGCCCTTCGACGCTGTAGATGCTCACCGCCGCCATCGGCGCCACGCCGCAGATCGTCGCATAGCTTACCATGTGGAAGATCGGCCCTGAATGCGCCGCGCAGCAGGCAAAGAAGGTTCCGCCGAGAACGAGAAATTGCGGCGATCGGAATATCTGTCCGAGCGGTACGTTGGGGCCTTCGGCCGCGGGATCGGTATCCGGACCCGCCGCAGCCGCAGGGGCGCGTCGCACGAGCAGTGCCGCCGGCACCAGCAGTATCCAGGCGAGAAAACCGATGAGCATCATGGCCGTCTGCCAATCGTAAGCCGAAATGAGCCAACGGGCGAATGGCGAAATCGTCATCGGCGCAACCCCCATGCCGGCAGAGACCAGTGAAACGGCGAGGCTGCGGTTTTCATCGAACCATGCGGTCGTGGCCGCGATCATCGGCGCGAAGAATGCGCTGGCGGCGAGGCCGACGAGAATGCCGTAGGTCAATTGAAATTCGAGAAGCGATCCCGCCCGGCTTGCCAGGACAAGCGCGAGGCCTAGCAGGACTGCGCCCGTCAGTACGACAATACGAGGACCGAAGCGATCGCTTGCCGCGCCCCACAGGAAACCGCCGAGACCCATGACCAGGAAATTGAGCGTCATCGCGCTCGCAATGCCGGCATGCGACCAATTAGTGGCGGTAGCGATCGGCACCTGAAAAATAGCCAGTGAAAACATTGCGCCCAGCGCAACACAGGTCATCAGCGCGCCGGCGGCCACGATGACCCAACGATAAGAAACGCCCATATCCGCTCAACCCCATTTTGCACGATCGATCTTGGCATGGACGGCCCCGCTCCGCAGCACCATCCATTCCCTAAGACGCTCGAGCCAGCGTGATTTCGACATGTCCTATCATTTTTATTCTTGGACGTGCGATGAAGGTTACGGCGGATCCGGTCTCATCGAACGGATGAACGAAGGGTTCGCGTATGGCAACGGAGATGAGGTCGCCAGCTTTCACGCGGCTGATGCGGCGTTAGGCGATGGTGAAGGGATGCCCGGCTATCGGATCCACCTATTTCCGATTCTCGCGCCGCCACTCCTCCACGCGTTCATCCATATCGATGCTTCCCCTTTCCGTCAGGATATTCAGCGCGGCGTCGTGCTGCGCCTTGCTCACTTCCTGCACGGTTAGCAGGACGCCCCCGCGCCGGAGCGCCTCCGCATAGTTCTTGCGCTGCTCTTCCGTGAAGAAGAACCCGGTCAGCGCGTCGAGGAAGCCGATATGGTCGATCGGCGGTATGTCGGGCCGGTTTCCCGGTGTCATGGTGATGGCGTCTTTCGGGATGCCGGCCTCTATGAGCTCTTCGGACGCCTTTTCGGCGTCGGACTCGTCGTCAAAAAATGCACTGAGCGCATGCGAGCCCGGTCTTCCTGCGATTTCCATGGTGTTTCTCCATCGCTATACCTGTGTCATAACGACGGCGACACGTCACGGTTCCCCGTCGAGGTCGCTATGAGAAGCGCGGACGCCCCTCGTCACCCGCGCGTCGCTGTGCCGCTCGCACCTGAGCTGCCAATTCGAACGGCCGCTTTCGCCGGATATTTACGACCGGGCAACCGGCAGCAAGTTTCGTTTCTCAATTCGGCCTGCGACCGAGAAGACGAGCAGATCGGTGTTTCGGCCGATTCTCTCGCCGCTCATCAATCTGACGATATCGTCGACACCGCCGACCGGGGTACCGTCGATCGCCAAAATGTAGTCGCCGTCCCGCAAGCCTGCGCGGTCGGCAGGACCGTCGGGTTCCACCCGTCTGACGCGCACCGAGGTTGTCTGGCCGGTGCCAGCTTCAAGGGCGATCCTGCGCGGCAGCTCGATCGTATCGCCGGCGATCCCGATGAAAGCGCGCCGGACCTGGCCATACCGCAGTATTTCCGAAACCACGAAGTTCGCCGTATTGGAGGCCACCGCGAATGCGATGCTCTGCGCGCCCTGGATGACGGCCGTATTGACCCCGATGACCTCGCCGCTCGACGACACCAGCGGGCCTCCGGAATTACCGGGATTGAGCGCGGCGTCGGTCTGAATGACGTCGTCCATCAGCCGCCCGCTCGCGGACCGCATCGAGCGACCGAGTGCCGATACGATGCCGGCGGTCACCGTCCACTCGAAGCCGAGCGGATTGCCGATGGCGATCGCGATGTGGCCCCTGCGCAGACGCTTGGAGTCCCCGAGCCGGGCCCAGGCGCCGACGCCGGAATTCGCTCGGATGAGAGCGATGTCGGTGTCCACGTCGCGTCCAAGGACGCGCCCTTCCGTGATGGAACCGTCAGGTGTGGTGATGCGGACAATCTTGGCATCGTCGACAACATGGTTGTTGGTGACGATCAGCCCGTCCGGCGAGACGGCAAAGCCGGAACCATGCCCGCCCCTGCCGCCAACCCGCTCGATCCGGCTGACCGCCGGGCCAACCGTATCCACTGCCCCAGCTATCGATTGAGAATATGCATCTATCAGTGCCCCGTCGTCCGCGGGCACTATGTCCTTATCTATGAAACCCATCGTTTGATCCTCAAACAGCGGCGCCTATCGCCGCTGCCGTCGGCGATCACAGGGATGCCTGTTCGCCATGACGCTGTCGTTTAGATTAGATGGATGGGCGTCGGCTTGCGTTCAAGTCGGGATGCGAGGCTCTAGCTGCGGAGAGCTTTGATGTCCGCCAGGACGACTTATTCAACCGCACGCCGGCTCTCGTGCCGGCGTGCGATAATGATCCCAATGAAGGAGGCGCAGCGTCTGTAAGGCGGATTCGCTTAGACCACGTTGATTACGACATCGATGTTGCCGCGGGTGGCTTTGGAATAGGGGCAGGTCTGGTGCGCAGCGTCCACGAGGGCCTGTGCGACGTCGCGCTCCACGCCCGGCAGGCTGACGTTGAGACGGGCCTGCAGGAAATAGGCGCCGTCGACGAGGCACAGATCTACCTCGGCGTCGATGGCTGCGTCGGCCGGGACGGCGATCTTCATCTTGCGGGCAGCAAGCCCAATCGCACCTTCGAAGCAGGCTGACCAGCCGGCAGCGAAGAGCTGCTCCGGATTGGTGCCGCTGCCGGAGGTGCCAGGAGAGGAAAGCTTGACGTCGAGACGGCCATCGGAGCTGCGCGACGCGCCGTCGCGGCCGCCGGTGGTGTGGGTCTTGCCGGTGTAGAGTACCTTATCGGTCTGGGTCATGATGTCGGTTCCTTTGAAGCGGTTGATAGCGTCCTCTTGGGACGCAATGACTGCTGACCAGCCATTGCCCGCATAAAGCGCTGGTGACGTATCCGGCATGTGTCCTGATTGAGCCGAAGTGTAACGGAGTGTGGGATAGCAGCGGCTGTGTACATTGCCGTACAAAGCAAGCCGGCCGGCACTTCTTGAAATGAAAAACTCCTCCGGCTTGGCGCCAGAGGAGTTTTGTTTCGGCAGACAGTCAGAAGCTTATAAGGCAGAGTAGGCGCTTCGACGCACTGTCAGCCCTGGCTATCCGAGACCAGAACGGGTTTCTCCCGATAGGTTTGGGGAAAGAGGTTCTTCAGATTGTCGACCTTCGGCTGCTCGTTGATCACGATATAGAGCTGGCCAGGATTGTTGGCCATGTAGTTCTGATGGTAGACCTCGGCCTTGTAGAAGGGGTTGCCGGGCTCGACGGCCGTTGCAATCTTCGCCTTGAAGACATGGGCCGTTTCCAACTGAGCGATATAATCCGAGGCGACTTTCCCCTGCTCCGCGTCGGCCGGAAAGATAGCGGAGCGATACTGCGTGCCGCTGTCAGGTCCTTGCCGGTCGATCTGTGTGGGATCGTGCGCGACCGAGAAGTAGATTTGCAGCAGCTTGCCATAGCTGATCTTCTTGGGATCGAAGACGATTTGCACGGCTTCGGCATGGCCCGTGGTTCCGGTTTCCGTCTGCTCGTAGTTCGCGGTCTCCGCACTGCCGCCGGCATAACCGGACGTTGCGCTGATGACGCCGTCGACATGCTGGAACACACCTTGCATGCCCCAGAAACATCCGCCGGCGAACACGGCGGTTTGCTGGCTGGTTGTGTCCGCCACGTCATGAATCGCGGGTGGAACCAGCCGCGGTTCTTCGGCGGCCGATGAATTGCCGAGAAGCGCAGCACCGAGAAAGCCGAGCAGACCTCCGGTAATCAGAAAGGGACGGACGATCCCGAAACGGGTGATAGACTTCGAACGCGTTTTCATCTGCATCATTCCGTTCCTCATCCAAAGGTGAATACGTAGGCTTCTACGCCGGGATCGAGGAAGCGGACCGTGAAAGTCCGTTCCCCGACATCGCCGGGCTGGCGCACGAGCTGATAGAGGCGTGTTTCAGTAACGGTACCGTTGCCTTCGGCGTCGGTGTCGGCGCCGTGGCTTGCACCAGGCGCCTTGCCATCGATCGTCACCTGAAACCGCACGGGCTTGCCGTCAGCGCCGGGGCCCAGAACGAGGTGCAGGTCACGAGCGCTGAATCGATAGGTGACGCTGCCGCCGGCCTTGTTAAGCGTCCCCTGTTCGGGACCGATCGTCCAGTTGCCGGAGAGGCCCCATTCGTTGAGACCGGGTTCGCCTGTCGTGTAGTCCTGGGCGGCATTCCCGCTCAGGCCTTCCGGCGATACGAAGTTCGAAGCCTCCTTATAGCCGATATAGGTCTCGCCGGATTTGATATTGCCGAGATCGGGCGCTGCCTCGGCGCCGGGCGCGTTCGGCCTGACCATATTGTTTTCGGAGACCTGGCTGCCGGCATCGGCCAGCAGTTCCTGAATGATCTTTTCGGAGGTGTCGTATTCCCCCTCCCCGAAAACATGGTGCCTGATCTGCCCCCTGGCATCGACGAAATAGAGAGCCGGCCAATAGCTGTTCTGGAACGCCTGCCAGATCCGGTAATTGTTATCGATGGCGACGGGATAGTCGATCTGGAAGTCCTTGAGGGCTCCCTTGACGTTCTCGATCTTCTTCTCGAAGGCGAATTCTGGCGCATGTACGCCGATCACGACCAGCCCCTGATCCCGGTATTTTTCCGCCCAGGCTTTGATGTAGGGGATGGTGCGGATGCAGTTGATGCAGGAATAGGTCCAGAAATCCACCAGCACGACCTTGCCGCGCAATTGCTCAGCGGTAAGCGGCGGCGAGTTCAGCCACTCGACGGCGCCGTCCAGCGAGGGAAGCCGGCCTTCGACGGGAAGCTTGCTCTTGAGGCGAGGCTTTGCGGCGGCCATCATCGGTGTGTTGCTGGCCACCATCGTCGCTGCCGGCTCCTGGTGGTCCGCGTTGAAATTATCGAGAACGGCCTGCTCGAATGTCGAGGTGCTGGCATAGGACAGGCGGGCCAGAAATCCCGTGTCGAAGCCAAGCGCAATCGCCGCGACTCCGGCGAGGACCGCCGCGCCGAGCGCCTGGCGAATTCTTTCGCCGGAACCAACCGAGCTTTTCAAGGCGGTGAAGACCCGGCCGCTGATCAGAAGCGCAGCAGCGAGTGATGTTGCCGCACCCGCCGCATAGGCCAGCAGCAGCAATGTCGTGCGGGCATTCGCCCCCTGAAGGGCGGCGCCTGTCAGGATCAAGCCAAGGATAGGGCCGGCACAGGGCGCCCACAGCAACCCGGTTGCGATGCCGAGAACCAGAGAACTCCCAACTGTCGAGCCGGAGCGTTGGCCGGGCGAATTCATCAGCCTGTTTCCCAAGGCGACGATCGGCCGGGTCAGGATGCTGGCTGCTTGCGGCGAGACAAGCGCCACGCCGAAGACGGCGAGCAAGGTGACGGCGGCGTAGCGGCCATACTCGTTGGCATGGACGGCCCAGCCACCGCCGACGGCTGCAAGGGTCGCAACTGCCGCAAAAGTCATTGCCATGCCGGCGAGCATTGGCAGGCTGCTTTTAACGAAGGGCTGCCCGGCACGGGCAAAGACAAAGGGAAGAACGGGAAGAATACACGGGCTGAGGATTGTCAGCATGCCCCCGAGATAGGCAATGACAAGTAGCGTCATCTTCGTTTCCTTTGAAGGGATTGATCGGGCGCCGAGGCGCAATGGCCGACGAGCAGCCACTGGCCGCATAAGGGGGAGCGGACGTATCCCGCATGTGTCCCGATCGGGCGAAAATGTAACGAAGTGTTTGATGAGGGGGAGCCGCTACGTTCGGATACAAACCGATCGCGGCCCTCCGCTTCTTAGCGGACCGAGATTTCCGCCGACAGCCCGCCGCCCACGCGGTTGCGCAAGGTGAGCGAACCGCCAATCGCAAGGGCGAGTTGGCCGGCAATCGCTAATCCCAAGCCCGTTCCGCCGGTTCCGCGACTGCGGGATTGTTCGAGCCGGAAGAAGGGCTGCATTACGGCGTCGAGCTGATCCTCGGGAATGCCGGGACCGCGGTCGAGCACTTTGATGAGGACTGCCCCGGTACTGTCCTTCTGTACGGAAATCTCCGCGGTGCCCGCGAACTTGAGCGCGTTGTCGATGAGGTTTGTCAGGATTCGTCTCAGAGCATGAGGCCGCGTGACGATTGCGCCATCGATCTTGTCGGCGACCATCACGGCTTTGCCGGTGTCCTGGTAGTCATAGGCAAGGCTCTCGACGAAGGAGCCGATGTCTATGCGGGAGGGTTTCTCGGTATTTCCATGGGCGCTGCGGGCATAGGCCACCCCTTCGTGGACAAGTCGTTCGATTTCGGCGAGATCTTGAACCAGCTTTTCCTTCTCTGCGGAATCTTCCGCGATTTCGGCGCGGAGCTTCATGCGCGTGATGGGCGTTTGAAGATCGTGGGAGATCGCGGCGAGAATCTGCACCCTCTCCTCAAGATAGTGGGCGATGCGATCCCGCATCGCATTGAAGGCGCGGGCGGCATGGGCGACCTCGGTTGGCCCCGCTTCCGCCAGGCGCGGCGTCTTCTTGTTCGGATCAAGAGCGTCGGCGGCATGGGCGAGGTTCACTAGCGGCCGGATCGCTTGCCGGACGACGAGCCAGGTGCAGAAAATGAGAAGACCGAGTTGCACGAGAAGAACGAAAGGCAGCCACTGGGCCAGCGGCATGATGGGTGCGGGATTGACGTCGATCGTCAGCGGATTGCCGTCGCTTAGGGTCAGATGGGCCTGGAGGCGTTTGCCGTCACCCGGTATCGATTCGAAGCGGATGGGGAAACGCTTGCCGACGGCATCCTGTATTTTTCCGGCGATCTGCCTGCCCTGCTCCGTCATATCGGGCACGCCGGGAAGACCTGGCCCGAGGACAAAACGGTAGGTTCCGCGATCGAGGCGGTCCAGCCAATCGGCCCGCTCGGCGGCCGGCAGACGGTCGAGAACGGCGATCGAGGTCCCCACATCGTTCTCTAGTGTGTTGAGCATCACCGTCTTGGCCGATATGTAGCGTTCGAGGAACTGGACGCTGAAGGTAAGCCCCTGCGCCAGCAGCAGCCCGGCGAGAAGGATCAGAAACAGCCTTGATCCCAAGGTACGAGGCCAGGGCCGGAATCCTCGAAACCGCGCGACGGCGCTCATCGGCGCAGCTCGGATATTTCGACCGGCATTGCGAAAACATAGCCTTCGCTGCGGACGGTTTTGATATAGGCAGGCTCGCGCGCATCATCGCCCAGGCGCTGGCGAAGCCGGCTCACCAGCAGGTCGATGGACCGGTCGAACAATTCGGCGTCCCGCCCCTGCGTCAGGTTCAGGAGCTGATCCCGGTTAAGGACGCGTTGCGGATGGTCGATGAAGACACGGAGCAGACGATATTCCGCGCCGCTGAGCGCGATCGCCGTTCCTTCGCGATCGAGCAGATGCCGGCCGGTCGTGTCGAGCTGCCAATCGCCAAAGGACAGGAGCTGACCGACTTCCGTCACCTGAAGATTGGGCGGAAGCATGCGGGTGCGGCGCAGGATTGCCTTGATGCGGGCCAGGAGCTCGCGTGCAGCAAACGGCTTTACCAGATAGTCGTCCGCGCCCATCTCCAGGCCGATGATACGGTCCGTTTCATCGTTGCGTGCGGTCAGCATCAGGATCGGTGTCGACTTGTGCTTGCCGGCGCGCAACTCGCGACAGAGAACCAGGCCGTCATCGCCCGGCATCATCACATCGAGGACGATGAGATCGACGGAGCTTGTTTCCAGAAACGCCCGCATATGCCGGCCGTCCGCGGCGACGGTGACGCGTAGCCCGTTCTTTTTTAGATAGCTCGACACCAGCTCACGGATTTCGCGATCGTCATCAACGATCAGGATGTGGTCGATGTGATCCATCATTGGGTGCCCTCTTCTGTCCGCAACGGCGCAGCAGCAATTTTTGAACGGTAGCTCGATGCCCCTGAACAGAATATTGCCGGCAGCGGTATTCTATACCAGTGCCGGCCCCCTGCTCGGAAGATCAGAATCTGTCGACGTCGATGACCGCCTGGGCGAAAGCTTGCGGGGCCTCCTGCGGCAGGTTGTGGCCGATGCCGCCATCGATGGTCCGATGCTCATACTTGCCCGTAAACTTATTGCGATACGCGGCGGGTTCGGGATGCGGCGCACCGTTCGCATCGCCTTCCATTGTGATGGTGGGCGCACTGATCATCGGAGCCTTTGCCAGCCGCTTTTCCAGATCGTCATATTGCGCCTCGCCTTCCGCGAGGCCCAGTCGCCAGCGATAATTGTGAATGACGATGGCAACGTGATCCGAATTGTCGAAGGATGCGGCGCTGCGTTCGAAGGTCGCGTCGTCGAAGTTCCACTTTGGCGAAGCGATCTGCCAGATAAGCCTGGCAAAGTCGCTCCGATATTTTGCGTAACCCGCCTGCCCGCGCTCCGTGGCAAAATAGTACTGGTACCACCATTGAAGCTCGGCCTTCGGCGGCAGCGGAGTCTTGCCGGCTTCCTGGTTGCCGATCAGATAACCGCTGACGGAAACCATGGCCTTGCAGCGCTCCGGCCACAGCGCCGCGAGAATGTTGACCGTTCGCGCACCCCAATCGAAGCCGCCAAGGATCGCCTTCTGGATTTTCAGGGCATCCATCAAGGCAAGGATATCGACAGCGACGACCGCTTGCTGGCCATTGCGGACCGTATCCTTTGAAAGAAAGCGCGTCGTGCCGTAGCCGCGCAGATAGGGAATGATCACACGATAGCCTTGCTGCGCCAGCAAGGGAGCAACGTCGACAAAGCTGTGGATGTCATAAGGCCAGCCATGCAGAAGAATGACCGGCGGACCATCGGCGGGGCCGGCTTCGGCATATCCGATATTCAGCAGGCCAGCATCAATCTGCTTGAGAGGGCCGAAGGATGTATTCGTCCCCGGCTTAACCGCGGGCAGGGCCGTGGGCTTGGTCTCAGCGGACTGTGCTTGTGCGATTCCGAACATGCCAAGCTGAGCGGCGGCGATGGTTATGGCCGCGGTACCAAAAAAGCGGCGGCGGTGATGGTTGATGTCTTCGGACATTGATCTCTCTCCAGTAGGGCCTTGGGTCGTCATGAAGAAACCGCTTCCATGTATCCGCGATGTGTCGCGATCCCCTCGGGTTTGAATGGGGATGTAACTTTTACCGCTCCGGATACAATTGGTTACAAAGGATGGTGCGCGCGCGCCGTTTAACAGCACTACGCTACCAAGCTCGCCTGCCGCACCGCAATGTTCCCCGTGGGGAACTCCCTTATTTTGACATATCAGGGTAAAAGTTCCCCGCGGGGAACCCGCGCGGTTGCTCCCGCCGATAGAATCGCGCTACCTCTTTATCTACGCAAAATGTGAGTAATATCGGCATTCTGCGTAACTACGAGATCTTTCATTAAACATTTACCATCGAGGCGCTTAGTAAGCCGGCCAAAATGGGAGAGTGCCGTGACACGACATCTGAGCAGCCTCGCCTTCATGCAGACATTCTCTGCGAAACTCGACGTTGCGCTGGGCAATCTTAGCCTCGCGCAATTTCCTCCGAATGCCCGCCGCACGATGCGCAAATTCAGCTCCTCCGAGGTCGCTGAGCTGCTCAACGTTACCGAGGCCTACATTAGGCAGATTTCGCTGAAAGAGCAGGGGCCGTCGCCGGAAGTCGCAAATGGTCGGCGTCTCTACACGATGGAGCAGATCCTCGAGCTCAGGATGCATCTTGCGCAAAATGGCCGGAAGAAGCGGATGAACCCGCGCCGGATAGGCGCCGAACAATGCCAGATCCTGGCGGTCACGAATTTCAAGGGCGGTTCCAGCAAAACATCGACCACGATCCATCTCGGCCATTATCTGGCCTTGAAAGGTTATCGCGTGCTTGCGGTGGATCTCGATCCGCAGGCGTCGTTGACCAGCCTTCACGGAAGCCTGCCCGATTTCGATTACCGCGATGGCGATACGCTCTATTCGGCCATTCGTTTCGAAGATCCCGTGCCCACCGAGCAGGTGATCCATCAGACGCATATTGCCGGCTTCGATGTTATTTGCGCCGGTCTCGAATTGACGGAATTCGAAACGGCCGTCGCTCTGGAAATGCGTAAATCCGCCGGCACGAGCTTCCTGCTACGCGTTTCGCAGGCATTGGAGCAGATCGCGGATCGCTACGACATCATCCTGATGGATTCGGCGCCGTCGCTGAACTTTCTCACCCTGTCGTCCCTCACGGCGGCGACGGGCGTTCTGATCCCTGTTCCCGCCCATATGCTCGATGTCGACTCGACGGCAAAATTCCTCGAGCTTGCCGGATCCTACATGCAGATCCTTGAGCAGGTGGGCACCTCGGCGCAATGGGATTTCGCCAAGTTCCTGATCACCAAATTCGAGCCGAACGATCATCCGCAGGCGAATATGACGGCGCTGATGCGGCAGGTGTTTGGCGACGATCTTCTTTTGAATTCGGTGATCAAGTCAACCGCTGTCGCCGATGCCCTGACTTGGAAGCAGAGCCTTTACGAAGTGCAGCGCGCCAGATTCTCCGCTCCGAAGACCTATGACCGCGCAATTGAATCAATCAATGCCGCGAATGCCGAAATCGAAGAGCTTTTTTGGAGAGCATGGGGGCGCGAATGAGCAGAAAAGATTCCAAAGGCATGTTCGCCAACCTCTTGGTCGGGCTCGGCCAGGAGGCGTCTACGCCGCCGCTGGCGACATCGCCATCGCCGCATCTCCTCAAGGTCGCAGCCGGCGTTCGCCAGCTTCAGGAGCGCGGCGAACTTGCCGATAAGCTGCTACGGAATGCGGATCATATTATCGAACTTGACGTGGACGTGGTTTTGCCGTCGCAGATACGGGATCGGTTCGACGGTGCTTACGAAGCCGACCGGCTCCAGGACCTTGTACAGTCGATGCGTGAGCACGGACAGACCACCCCCGGTCTGGTTCGGCCAGTCGACGGGGAGGGCGGCAAATTTCAGATCGTCTTCGGCCGGCGCCGTCTTGCGGCGGCAAAGCTTCTCGGCATTAAGTTCAGAGCGATCGTCCGTGATCTTTCGGACGAACAGGCGATCGTCATCCAGGGCGAAGAAAATGCCAACCGTGATGACCTGTCCTTTATCGAGAAGTGCGTTTTCGCCCTCAGCCAGGAAGAGGCAGGGTTTAAGCGCGAAGTGATCTGTGCCTCGCTGGCGACCGGAAAGTCGCACGTCTCCGAGATGCTGCAGGTCGCAAGAAGCTTCCCAAAAACCGTGCTAGCGGGTATTGGCTCCGCTCCGGAAACTGGCCGGCGGCGCTGGGCGCAATTGGCGGAGCGTTGGAGTGCAAATGCCGATGCCGCAGGGGTTGCGGAGCGTGTTCTCGCGGAACCGGACATTCAGCCTCTTTCCAGCGATAACAAATTTGCCGCCGTGTTGAATGCGGTCTCTCCTACAAAAAGGGTTGCCCCAGCCCCTGCGGATCTCGTTCAAGACGTCGTTTCCAAGGGGTTGACGCTTGCCGTGGTCAACTACGCCAAGTCGGGAACCAAGCTTACCTTCACGAAAGCCGTGCCCGACGATTTCGTGCAATATCTGCTGAGCCGGATCGAGGGGTTGCACGAAGAATATCTCGGCAAATCCCATAAGGCAGAGAGCCAGAGTAAGCGGGAGGCTCGGTAGGTCTGGACAGAAAGCAGCAGGGGTGCTTGGCTGAACCAACTATCTCGACGACCTGGTCGTCATTGACGGGATCACAAAGCGACATGGCGCCGGAAACGGACGATCAGGAAAAAATCGATTCGACCTTTCGCAACGGATCCTTGACCGCCGTTGGGATTATTGTCGGTTTCTCGTTGAGTTTCATCAATCGCTGGGTTTCCGGTCCGAACGACTGGAGCCGCGTCGATATTCTGCCGATGGCGGTCATGGTCGTCGGCATTGCCGTGCAGGTGAAAGTCTTCGCCGATTTGCTCGCAAGGGATTCGCTGCTGGTCGTCAAATACGACCGCGCCCGCCGTCTTTTTCTAATCGGGGTGCTCATCGTGGCGGCTGGGATCGCAATCGCTCTTGCAAACGACATTCTTGGCATCAGCAGTCAGAAGATGCTTGGTTAGACCGCTTTTCGTTGGCGAAACGACCCCGATCCGCTCACTGTTCTAGATCCGTCGAAGCGCGATATCGCTGGTTATCGCCGATTTTCCGGTTTTCGGATCACGGTCTATCGTTCGCAGATTGAGGCTATTGCCGCCGATTTTTTGTATTAGCATGTTCGCGGACCGGTCGCCGTTGACCTCTTTTGCCCAATGAACGACGAGATCGATGGTATTGCCCTGACGCACTCCAGACAGGCCGGAGCGTCCCCCCGAGGGGCCGACGTAAACGCCGTTGTAGCGCTGGCCGTTCACTCGAAGATCCGCCGAGATCGCACGGCTTACCACGAGTAAAGCCCGACAATTGCCGCGCATGGAAAGCGACGGCGCGCTCGCCGTCACTGCAAATGTACATGTGACGTCGATTGGCGAGGTTCCCAGCCGCCTGATGATGGTTCCCTTGCCACTCCATTTTCCCTGCAGAGATTGAAGGAAACCGCTGTCGTCCGCCGCGGCCAAGCTTGGGAAGAGGCCAATGGATAAGGTCAGGGCGAGCCGCGCGAGGAAAGACACGGCAGACCACCTCAATGTCGAATCTTCGTCAACGCCTGCCCGGCTTGCAAGTTCCAGGAAGCGCCGCGCGATGTTCACGGGTTCTGCCATTGGATAGTCCTCCGTGTCAGGAAAGCGGATCAAGCGGTTCTCGGTGTACCAACGGTCTGTTCTGATGAATTGAAATTGCCGACGCTCGATAAGCTACCGCCTTTCGTTAGCTCATCGAAATTTAATTTTGAGCTCATTTACGGCTGCTAATACTGCATTCTGTGCTGCCGCCAGAGATATGGCTCCCGTTCGGGTTGGGATAGCGGAACAAGCATCAAGCCCAATCCAACCGAAAATAGCCTTAGCAGAATACCGTACTAGATCCTCCAAGTCATGGAGCGGTGGATTCAATGGCTCATATCATCATCATCAATCCGCGTTTCGAAACCTCTTATTGGGGCATGGAACACGCGCTTCCATTGTTTGACGTAAAGGCGAACCTTCCAGTCGCCTGCTTGCCTCTGCTGGCGGCGCTCACGCCTGCCGAACACACCGTCACGCTTGTGGACGAGAATGTCGAGCCGATCGATTACGATCTGTGCGCGCAAGCGGATATCGTCGCGCTCACGGGCATGATCGTCCAGCGGTTTCGGATGAAGGAAATCCTGACCGAGCTTCGAGAACGCAATTGTTTCACCGTGGTCGGAGGACCGTGGGTCACGGTCAAGGAGGACTATTTCGAGGGACTTGTCGACGTCACTTTCATCGGCGAGGCCGAGGAGACCTGGCCGCAGTTCTTGCTCGAATGGGCGGAGGGTCGTCATGCCGGGCGTTACGCGCAATCCGACAAGACCGACATGAGCAAGGTGCCGATCCCGCGTTTCGATCTGCTGAAAATGGATGAATATGCGGTCGGCAGCATCCAGTTCTCGCGAGGCTGTCCGTTCACCTGTGACTTCTGCGATATTATCGTCGTGTTCGGGCGCAAGCCGCGGATCAAGGCCAGCGCACAGATCATAGCCGAGATGGAGGCATTGTTGTCCGCCGGAATGGATACGGCATTCATCGTCGACGACAATCTCATTGGTAACAAGAAGGCGATCAAGGAGGTTCTGCGCGACGTCGTTGCTTGGCAGGAACGCAACCACTATCCGATGACGTTCCTCACCGAAGCCTCAATCGATCTTGCTGACGATGACGAGCTGATGCAGCTCATGGTCGATGCCAATATCCGTGTCGTCTTCATCGGCGTCGAGACGCCGAACGAAGCAGCGCTGCGCGAAACCAAGAAACTCCAGAATCTCAGAAAGGGCGGCACGATGCTGGAGAAAATCCACATCATCCAGCAGACCGGCATGGAAGTGTGGTGCGGCATGATCTTGGGTTTCGACAGCGACGACACGACGATCTTCGAAGCCCAACGCGTCTTCATCAAGGATGCGCGGATCGTCAATGCCATGATCGGCATGCTGGCCGCCATACCCAAGACGCCGCTTTATACGCGCCTAGAGAAGGAGGGACGGCTGGATCACAATGATCCTCCAGCCTTTGGCACCAATGTCATTCCCCTCAACCTCAGCCGGGAAACCCTGCGCGACGGCTATCTCTCCGTGTTGAGCGATCTTCACCAGCCCGCTGCCTATTTCGACAGGCTTGATGCGCTTTATCTCGATGCCCGTATTCAGCCGGAACGCTCGCGCCTGCGCCATCTGCGTCGCCATCCCATCCGCCTCATCGCCTTAAATCTCACATGGGCCTTTGAAGCTGCGGGCATTTTCACGAGATTGATGCGCCGGGTCCAGGATGCGGAGCTGCGCAATATTTATCGCCAACGCCTCTGGAAACTCCTTTTGCGCCGTCGTTCTCCCGTGATCCTGCAGATCTATGCCATCAAATGTGCCATGCATTATCACGCGCATAAAATGGTCCAGCAAATGCGGTCCGGCGGCGACATCGTCAATTCATTCTGATTGGCAACCCGATGAGGGGTGGGCGGGCGGCCGACACGGTCGCCGCAGGCGAGGCGCAACGGAGGCTCTTGCTTACCGGTCCGACCAAATCGACCTCGAGACGATTGCAGCGAACCCAAGCTAATCTCACCTACATCTTAATAAGAAAAATGTGCCTCTGGCGCCTCGCCGCGGTTCGGGGCATCCTGTGATGGCCGAAAATTGTACTTTATGGCAGTTGGAGGAATACCGATGCGCTGTTTTACCGTACTTGGACCCTCGCAGACCGGAAAATCGACGGTCGTTGAAAAGCTCAGCTCCCTGGAAGGGCCGCCGAGAAAATCCAGCTCCCCTTACGGGCTGAACCTGACGGAATTTACCTTTGCGAACGAAACCTGGTGTGCGCTGGATGCGCCGGGACCCAACGAAGCGCTGGCGCATGTGCAGCATGCCCTTCTTGCCAGCGACGCCTGCATCCTGTGCATTTCACCGGCTCCCGAGGAGGCTGTGCTCGCCGCGCCCTATCTGCGCGTGATCGAGTCCTCGGGGACGCCTTGCATCCTCTTTGTCAACCGGATGGATGAACCGAGGGGGCGGCTGAGGGATGTGATTGCAGCGCTTCAGGATTACGCCAATCACGCCCTCCTGCTTCGCCAGGTCCCGATCCGCGAAGGGGACAGGATCGTCGGGAGCTGCGATCTGATTTCGGAGCGGGCATGGCAGTACCGGGAAGGCCAGACTTCGGCGCTGATCGCAATCCCCGAAAGTGCCGCCGAACGCGAGCAGGAAGCGCGCACCGAGCTCCTGGAGCATCTGTCCGAATTCGACGACTGGCTCCTCGAGGAACTGATCGAGGACCGGGAACCGGCGAGCGACGCGCTTTATGCCATTTCATCGCGGGTCTTGAAGGAAAACAGGGTTATCCCGGTGCTGATCGGTGCCGCAAGTCACGGAAACGGCATGATGAGGCTGATGAAGGCGTTGCGTCATGAGGCGCCGCAGGTCACGGCTCTTCGCCAGCGTCTTGCTCGTGCCGCCTCCGTCGAGGAAGGAAGGCTGTCAGCAGTGAGCTTCCATGCCTATCATCGTCAGAATATCGGCAAGACGGTGTTGGTGCGTGCGCTGGGCGAGGGGCTGCGGCAGGGCGCATCGCTGGGCGGCTCCAGCCTCGGCGCCGTGCAGGGTCCCGCAAACGGAAAGTCCAATTCGGCTGTCGTACCTGCGCCGGGAGATGTCTTCGCGGCGGTCAAATCCGATCACCTGCCCGTTCCTTCGCTGTTGACATCGGACGCGACGGTCGCCCCGCCCGAGTGGACGGAGCCACCGACGCCGATGCTTGAAAGGATCCTGGTTCCGGGCAGTGAACGCGATGAAAACAAGCTCTCCGAAACGCTGGCAAAACTTTCCGAGACGGATCGCGGTCTGATCGTCTTGCAGGAAGAGGGCACCGGCGCCCAGCTCGTTCGCGCCCAGGGACCGGTGCATCTGCGCGATCTCTGCCGAACCCTGGCCGATGTCTTTCATATCGACGTGACCGACCGGACGCCCAGCCCGATCTACCGCGAGACGATCGCGAAATCTTCGGATGTTCACTACCGCCATCGCAAACAGACGGGCGGTGCGGGGCAATTCGCCGATGTGAAGCTGAACATCCACCCCAACGCCCGCGGCCAGGGTTTCACCTTCAACGAAACGGTCAAGGGCGGCGTTGTTCCGCGCAACTACATCCCCGCTGTCGAAGCGGGCGCACGCGAAGCGATGGAGAAAGGGCCGCTCGGTTTTCAGGTCATCGATGTCGGCGTGACCCTATCGGATGGCCAGCATCATGCCGTCGACAGTTCGGAACACGCTTTCCGGACGGCGTCGAAAATGGGAGTGCGGCAGGCGCTTTCCGAAGGATCGACTGTCCTGATGCAGCCGATCTTCCGCAGCGAAATCCATATTCCATCGGTCTATTCGGGCAATCTCGTCCAGATCGTCTCCGCTCTCAAAGGTCAGGTACTTGGCTTCGACCGGGATGAAGCCGCCAAGGGATGGGATATTTTCCGCGCGCTCGTTCCGGGCAGCGCCCTTGACGATCTGGCGCGGGCGCTGCGCTCGGCGACGCAAGGCATCGGTTATTTCTCCAAGGCCTTCGATCACTTCGAGGAGCTTTACGGCAAGGAGGCGGACGCGGTCATCAAGGCGCACGAGACACAGCGGGTCGAGCACTGAAGCGTTCGCGACGGATAAGCATGTACGCAGCGAGGCGTGACGCCCTTGCTGCGTAGAGTTGGATCAAGTCCACATGCTTTCCGGCGTCAGGATATCGAAGGGAACAATCCGCTGCTCGATCGAGGGCGTGTCTCTCGATTCGACGCGCCGCAACATGACGTCGATCAGTTCCTCTGCCATCTTTTCCGAGGGATGGCAGAGCGACGCCGTGATGAGCCTCTCGCTCAACCCCTTCCTCGTCTCCGGTCCGACATCGCGGGATACGATCTTCACCTTATGCTGCCTGTCCGGCGATAATTCACGCACGGCGCGCAATACGCCGGAAATCCCCCCGCCATTGACGAACAGGCCGCAAAGCTCGTTTTCAACTGCCAAGAGGTTCCGCACGATTTCATAGGCATTGTTGGGCTCTTCATAAGTCAGCAGCGGTTCGCTGACATGGAGCTGCGGTGCGTGCTCGCGCATATAGGACCGAAAGCTTGCATCCGCTATGTCCTGGCACTGGTAGCGATTGCTTCCGATCAAGGGGAATACTTTCCCGGGCTCATGTGCCGCCTGGTTTATAAACCACGCCGCGGTGCGGCCGATTTTCCAGTTGTCCGTGCCGACGAACCCCGCACGGCTCGCTGCGGAGATGTCGGTCACGAATGCGACCGCCGGCACCCCCTTGCTCCGCAATTCGTCTATCGCCTGGCTGACCAGCGGATGATCGGCCGTAATCATCGCGACGGCGTCCGCGGTTTCTCCCATTTTCAGGAGATTGGCAGAAACCGCCTCGGGCGAAAGATCGTCCTCGAATACGACATTGGGCTCAATGACCACATCGCGGTGACGCAAGGCCGAATTCGTCAGCGCCTCGGCCCACATTTGATACAGCGGTCTGTGAGACTGCTGCATCAGAAAGGCAAGCGTTCGATGGGGCAGGTTGTCCCGCTTTCGTTCGCGTAGCGCGCCTAGGCCGTAGAAGCCGATTTCGTCTGCGGCCTTCAAAATGCGGTCAACTGTGTCTTGCCTGACCGAGCCCGTCCCGTGGAGAAGCCTGTTCACTGTCGAAAGGCTCACATCCGATGCTCGCGCCAGATCGGCGATGGTTGGTCTATTCATGACAGCTCCCGCAAAGTGTCATTTTTGAAAGACACGTTATGAAACAAAATCACCTACGTGTCAGTATTACAGTTTCGCAATGGCATCTCAAGGATTAAACATCGTGTCGCATTGTGGTCCCCAATTGATGGGGCTCGGGAGGAAGATATGAAACGCATGAAGTTTATCGGTGCAGCGCTGCTGACGACTGTTGCCCTGTCCATGGGTGCTACGACAGCGTTCGCTGCAAAAATCTTTGTCGTCGGCGGAAAGCCTGACGACCCGTTCTGGTCGATCGTAAAGCGCGGTGCAGAGGATGCCGGTGCTGTTGTGAAGGCACAGGGCGGTTCCGTCACTTGGCTCGGCCCCCAGAACTACGACAATCTCGGCGTCGATGCGGCTGAACTGATCCGCCAAGCCATCTCCCAGGGCGCGGACGCCATCGTCGGCCCCGACTGGGTCCCGGAAGCGATGGACCCTGCATTCAAGGCTGTCGTCGACAAGAAGATCCCTCTGATCATTTATAATGCAGGCGGTGTTGCCGCTGCGGATCGTCTGGGCGCCATGAATTACATTGGCAGCGACGACTACAAGGCTGGCGTTGCCGCCGGCAAATATTTCGCGAAGAACGACATCAAAAGCCTAGTCTGCATCAACACGCTTCCGGGTGCAGCCAACATCGAAGCGCACTGCAAGGGCATGACCGATGGCGTCAAGGAAGCGGGCGGCAAGGGAGATACATTGCCGCTGCCGGCAACATCCTTCGGCAATTCCACAGCGGTTGCCCAGGCCGTGAAAGCCTATCTGCTCCAGCATCCGGATGTTGGCGGCGTCTACACGATCGGAAACGTCGACGCGAATTCCGCGATCAACGGCATCATGCAGTCCGGCAAAGTCGGCAAGGTCAAGGTCGGCGGCGTCAACATGGACGAGACCATCCTCAACAATATCAAGAGCGGCACGCAGATGTTCACGATCGACCAGCAAGGCTATCTGCAGGGCTATCTGGCCGTGTCGATCCTGAACGGCAATGTGAATTATGGCCTGACCGTGCCGACCCGCGAAATCCTGACCGGTCCTGGGATTGTCGACGCGTCAAACGTCGAAGCCACGCTTGCGGGAGTGAAGGGCGGCGCTCGCTAAGCGCGTCGCGGGCAATCGACGACTGCATTGCCCGGCCATAAGCGCCGGGCGGTGCGGCGTCGGTCGAGTTCACCCTTAACCTTCGGGGAGGAAGTAATGGCTTTAGCCACCCAGAATAAGGTCGCCACCACGATGCCCGCCAGCGTAGGGTTCCGGGCTTCAATTGGACGACTGTCGCGTCGGCCCGAAGTAGGCTCCTTTCTCGGCATGATCGCCGTGTTTGTTTTCTTTGCGATTTTCGCAGGAGAAGTCTTTGTTTCGGCGGCGGGCTTTGCGAGCTGGTTGAACGTTGCAGCCGAAATCGGCATCGTTGCGCTTCCGATCGGACTTTTGATGATTGCCGGTGAACTCGACCTGTCCGTCGGCGCCGTCATTCCGGCCTCGTCTCTGACCGTGGCAATCATCTCCGGCTACTATGGCGCACCGGACAGCGTTGGTATCGCTGCGGCGCTGATCATGGGCCTTCTCGTCGGTTTCGTGAACGGCTATCTCGTGTTGCGAACAGGCGTTCCGTCGCTCATCGTCACGATCGGCATCATGTTCGCCGTTATGGGGCTGACCTTGGGTTTCGCGGTCTTGCTGACCGGCTCCACCAGCACTGCCATCGTTCCCCATGAGTTGTCGAAGGCGTTGTTCGGGCAGTTCATCGCGGGCATGTTCCAGGTCACGATCTTCTGGTGGATTCTCTTCGCGGCCCTTCTGGCCTATCTGCTGCACATTTCGCCCTACGGCAATTGGATTTTTGCCATGGGTGGCGACAGGGTAAGCGCCCGCAATGCCGGCATTCCGACCGAGCGCCTGACGATCTCGCTCTTCATGATCAGCAGCTTCTGCGCAGCCTTTGTCGGTGTAAGCCAGGCAATGGTCTACCAGAGCGCCCAAGTCGCGGCGGGCCAATCCTTCATATTCAACTCCATCATGTGCGTGGTGATCGGCGGCGTTCTCCTGACCGGCGGCTTCGGATCGATCATCGGCGTGGTTTTGGGCACCATCACTTTCGCGATGGTCAACCAGGGCATCTTTTTCACGAGCTTCGACCCCAACATGGGCAGCGTGATCATCGGTGCACTTTTGCTGGTTGCTGTTCTGATGAACGACACCTTCCGCAAGATGGCGTTGTCTTACTCCGCAAAGAAAAAGAACTGAGGGGGAAGCTATGTACAGACCCGATTTCAGAAATCTGGTGCGGCGTCCCGAGGCCGGATCGATTCTCAGCCTTATCGTCGTCATCGCCTTCTATGTGATCTTCGGAGGTGTCCAGCTCGGCAATCTCTTCGGCGCGGCAAGCTGGGTGAACTTTGCGGCCAATCTCGGCATCGTTGCGCTTCCCGTCGGCTTGCTCATGATCGCCGGCGAACTGGACATCTCGATCGGTGCGATGATCCCGGCAGGGTCCATGAGCATTGCGGTCATCTCCGGCTACTATGGATTGCCAATCGTCGTCGGCATCGGGGCAGCGCTGGGGATCGGTATTCTGGTCGGCCTGCTGAACGGTATTCTCGCCGTTCGCACCTCGGTGCCTTCGCTCATCATCACCCTCGGTACCCTCGTGGCCATGCAAGGCATTGTGCTGACGGCCTCCGTGCTGATCACGGGCAACGCCAGCGTTCCTTTGAATGCTCCTGATTGGGCCAAGATGATCTTCGGCCAACTGCTCGGCGGCAACTATCAGATCATCATTCTCTGGTGGCTGGCGGTGACTGCGATTTATGCAGTGGTTCTCCATCAAACCCGCTTCGGCAACTGGATCTTTGCCATGGGCGGCGACAAGGAAAGCGCGCGCAACGCCGGTATTCCGACACGCCGCCTGACGGTCTGGCTCTTCGTGCTCTCCTCGACCAGCGCATCGTTCGTCGGCATGTGCGGCGCCATCCTGTTCAATTCGGCCCAGGTCTCCGGCGGGATGAACTACATATTCAACGCGGTCGTCTCGGTCGTGGTGGGCGGCGTGCTTCTGACGGGCGGATTTGGTTCGGCCATCGGGATCTTCTTTGGAACGATCACCTTCGCCATCGTCAACCAGGGCATCTACTTCACCAGCATCGACCGCAATTGGTCGAGCCTCATCATCGGCATCATGCTGCTCGTTGCTGTGCTGATGAACAACACTTTCCGTAACATGGCGCTTACCTACGCGCCGAAAAAGAAGTGAGGTCGGGCCAATGAAAACGCCGATCATGGAACTCGAGAACGTCAACAAGTCGTTCGGTCCCATCGATGTCCTCCATAACATCAATCTGCAAGTTCACTCCGGCGAAGTCCTTTGCCTTCTCGGGGACAATGGTGCGGGCAAGTCGACGCTCATCAAGACCTTTGCCGGCGTCTACAAGCCGACCAGCGGTACCGTGAAATTCGAAGGCCAGCCATTGTCGTTCAATAACCCGCGTGAAGCCGCCGATATGGGCATCGCCACCGTTCATCAATTTGGCGGCACGTTTCCGCTGATGAGTATCGGTCGATCCTTCTTTGTGGGGCGGGAACCGACGAAAGGGCTCGGTCCCTTCAAGATCTACGATCGCAAGACCGCCAATGAGATTGCCGTCAAAGCGGTTCGTGAATTCGGCATTACCCGGATTGACGATGGCGATCGCCTCATCGGCGGCCTTTCCGGCGGCGAGCGCCAATCGCTCGCCATCGCCCGCGCGGTCCATTTTGGCGCCCGCGTGCTGATCCTGGATGAGCCCACGGCCGCGCTCGGGGTCAAGGAAGCAGCGCACGTGCTGCGCATCGTGCTTGAGGCACGAAAGCGCGGCCTGGCCGTCATCTTCATTACCCACAATGTCATCCACGCGATGACGGTTGGCGATCATTTCGCGGTCCTGATCAAGGGCGAAAAGGCGGCCGACTTCCGCAAGGGTGAGAAAAGCCGCGAAGAAATTACCGATCTCATGGCGGGCGGCGAGGCGATGGCCGAGCTGGAGGCCGAGATCGAAGCCCATGCAAACAGCGGGCACGCCTCGGTAGCCTGAACCGCTACCGACACGAGACACGACGACAAACACGAAACCGGCTCACCCGCCCTCGCGGGTGGGATCTCCAAGTGCAACCTTTTTCGGGTGACCATTCATGAAAATCGCTATCGACCCCTTTATGCACCGCCATCTCTCACTCGAGGACCTGCCCTCGAAGGTGAAGGAACTCGGCTACGATTGGATTGAACTTTCTCCGCGCGGCGATTTCCTTGAATGGTTCAAGGCGCCGCGCGTGTTTCCCGAACGCATCAAATCGTTCAAACGCGCGTTGAAAGACGCGGACGTCGGCATTGCATCGCTCCTGCCGATGTACCGCTGGGCCTCGAATGATGAGGTCGAGCGCCAAGCCGCGGTCAAGCACTGGAAGCGCGCCATCCAGATTGCGGTCGAGCTGGAAGTGGATGTCATGAACTCGGAATTCGGGCGCGGCCCGCATCCCGACAAGGGCTCCTGCTATTGCTGCCATACCGGCTCGATGATCGAAGCCTGCGAAAACGCCTGGTGGCGCTCGATGGAAGAGCTTGTGCCGATTTTCGAAAAGGAGGGCATCAACCTCCATGTCGAGCCGCATCCGGAGGATTGGTGCGAGACCCTTCAGCCGGCGCTCGACATCATCCGCACGGTCAATTCCAAGAACGTCAAGTTCCTCTATTGCGCGCCTCACACCTTCTATTTCGGGGACGACACCAAGGCGATGCTGCGCGAAGCCAAGGATGTGCTCGCGCATGTCCATGTCGGCGACACGTTTAACCATAAGGCGTCTTCCGGCCTGCGCTACATCCTCAATCCGCCCGGCACGCAGGCGCGTGTACATCAGCATCTGAATATCGGTCAGGGAGAAGTCCCCTGGGACGATTTCTTCAGCACCCTCGCAGACATCGGTTTCGACGGCATCATGACGGCCTGCGTCTTTGCCTGGGAAGACAAGGCCGATCACTCCGGCAAGTTCATGCGTTCCGAAATGCAGCGTTACGTCGACAAGTATTGGAGCGCGAAATGAGCCTCAACGTTGGAGTGATCGGCACCGGCATGATTGGGCAGGATCACATCCGCCGCCTGACGAAGGTGCTCTCCGGCGTCAATGTCGTCGCAGTGAACGATATTGATGCCGCGCGTGCCGCCTCGGTCGCGCCGGATGGAGCAACGGTATTCGATACAGCGCGTGAACTCATTCGGTCCGAAAGCGTCGAAGCGGTTGTCGTCTGCTCCTGGGGTCCGGCACACGAAGAACAGCTTCTGGAATGCATCGCTGCCGGAAAGCCCGTTTTCTGCGAAAAGCCGTTGGTGACGACGGCGGCGGCGGCCCGCCGTGTGATGGACGCTGAAGTCGCCTTCGGCCGGCGTCTTGTTCAAGTCGGTTTCATGCGGCGGTTCGATGCCGATTATCGCCGCTTGAAAGCAACTCTGGACGACGGCGCGCTCGGCGCCCCGTTGATGTTCCACTCGACGCATCGAAACGCCTCTGTCCCAGAGGGACTATATACGTCGGAGATGCCGCTCAACGACACGCTCGTCCACGACGCCGACATTTCGCGTTGGCTGCTCGATGATGAGGTTGCGGGCGTTGAGGTCCGCGTGCCCCGGCGTTCAAGCCGAGGCAAGGAGCTTCGCGATCCAGTCGTGGTGCTCCTGCACATGGCCTCCGGCGCGCTTGTTGATGTCGAGATCTCCGTGAACATTGCCTATGGCTATGACATCCGCGGAGAGGTCAGTTGCGAAGCCGGTACGGTGAGCCTGCCGCTTCGCCCCGCAAGCATTATCCGGGACATCCACGGTGTTCGTCAGGCCGTGCCCATAGATTGGCGCGAGCGCTTCATAGAGGCCTACGATCAGGAATTCCGCGAGTGGATCGTCGCGGCGGGGCAGGGGACTGCGACCGGCCCTTCCACATGGGACGGCTATGCCGCGACGCTGGTTGCCGACGCCGCTCTTCGAGCCGTGGAAAGTGGCGCTCTTGAAAAGGTGGATATGGTCACCCGACCGGCTCTCTACGCTTCCAAAAACGATCGGCCCGATCACGGGCAATTTTCGCAACAGCGAATGAAATCAGCGTCCTGAAAGGTTCATACATGCTGAACGGAGAAAGACTTATCGAACGCCCCCTGCGTTGGGGGATGGTAGGCGGCGGCCGCACCGGGCAGGTGGGATACAAACACCGAACCGGCGCGCTGCGCGACGGCACCTATCGGCTGGTGTGCGGTGCCTTCGACCTCGACGCCGAACGCGGTCGCGATTTCGGCGTGAACCTCGGGGTCGACGCGGAGCGCTGCTATGCTGATTACAAGGAGCTGATCGCCAAGGAGACGGCGCGTGAGGACGGCGTCGACGTCGTCTCGATCGCCACGCCGAACTTCACGCACTATGAGATCACCAAGGCCTGCCTCGAAGCCGGCCTTCACGTGATCTGCGAAAAGCCGCTGTTCTTCAGCATCGCCGAATGCGAGGAGATCGAAAGGCTTGCAGAGGAAAAGGGCCTGATCGTCGGCGTGACCTATGGCTTCACCGGCCACCCGCTGGTGCATCAGATGGCGGCGATGGTTGCCAAGGGCATGCTGGGTGAGATCCGCATCGTCGATCTGCAATACACGCACGGCTTCAACGCGGGCGATGATGTGAATGCGCCCGAAGCCGTGAAGTGGCGCACCAATCCCGCGACCGCCGGCCCGACCTTCGTTCTCGGCGATATCGGCACGCATCTCTATTACCTGTCCGAGGTCGTGCTGCCGCACCTGAAGATCGAAAAGCTTCTGTGTGACCGCAAGGCGTTCATCCCGAGCCGCGCGCCGCTCGAAGACCATGCCACCGTGCTCATGCACTATGACAACGGCGCGCGCTGCCGGCTATGGGTGTCCTCCGTCAACGCTGGCAACATGGGATCGCAGCGTTACCGCTTCGTCGGTTCCAAGGCTTCCGTGGAATGGTCCGACAGCCATCCCGACCAGTTGCTCTATGACGTGCAGGGCGAGCCGAACCGCATCCTGCATCACGGCATGCCTTATCTCGAAAAGGAAAGCCTGGCAGTTGACCGCATGGGCGCGCTGCATACCGAAGGTCTCGGGGACAGTTGGTCGAATATCTACCTTTGGATTGCCCAGGCCATCGACGCCAAGCGACGCGGCGACGAAGCGTTTCTCAGAGATCACCATTATCCGGGCATCAAGGCCGGCACCGAAGGTGTCCGCTGGCTGGAGAATTGCGTGCGTTCGGCTGACGCTGGCTCTGCCTGGATCGATTTCAAGTGATCAACCGGGGGCGCGCTGATCCCTCCCAACTCCTCCCAAGTGCGCCCCCAACCCTCTCGCAACAAGAAAGACAAGGCCATGAAACTTTCCATTTGCACCGATGTGATGGGGAACCTTTCCTTCACGGAGATGCTCGACAAATGCGTCAAACTCGGTGTCGAGGGTATCGAGATGACCGGCGGCGGCTGGTCGCGCGCACCGCATTTCCGCGCCGACGAGCTCCTCGAGGACAGGCAGCTTCTCAAGACAAAGCTGAAGGAGATCGAGGCGCGTGGCCTCGAAATCGCCGCGCTCAACTGCTCGGCAAACCCGCTTGATCCAGGCGACATGGGCAAGCGCCATCGCAGGGAAATGGAGCAGACCATCCGCCTTGCCGGCGAGATCGGCGTGAAGACCATCGTCACCATGTCGGGCCTGCCGGAAGCGGCTCCCGGCGACAGCGTTCCCAATTGGCTCGTCTATACCAAGAGCTGGCCTGACGAGATGCCCGAGCGTGACCGCTATCAGTGGGAAGACCGGGCCTTCCCGCTCTGGCATGATCTGGTGAAGCTGGCCAAAGAAGTTGGCGTCGAAAAATACGCGCTCGAAAACTTCTCGGCTATGCTGGTGTGGAATCCCGAGACCCTTTTCCGCCTTCGCAACGAAGTCGGCCCGACGGTCGGGATGAATCTCGATCCGTCCCACCTGATGTGGATGGGTGCGGACCCGATTGCTTCGGCGCGCGCGCTCGGCGGCGCGATCCATCATTGCCACGGCAAGGATACACGCATCGAACGCGGTTTGGCTGACGTGAATGGGCTACTTGAGCTCAAGGACGTCACCGACGTCGCGAACCGTAGCTGGAACTATGTCGCCGTCGGCGCCGGCCACGATCTGCAATGGTGGAAGGAGTTCTTCTCCGTCGTTCGCATGGTTGGCTACAATGGTTGGGTCAGCCTCGAAATGGAAGATTTCACCATGTCGACGGACGCTGGCATCCAATCCTCGATCGACGCGCTCCGGGCCACGATCAGCCGATGAAACGACCGTACAAGTTCATCGTCACGATTGAGCTTGTTCCGGGGACGCGGGACGAAATCCTCGCCCGCGCCCCGGACGTACAGGCGAGGACGAGGGCGGAAACCGGTTGTCTCTCCTACGACTACTTCACCTGCACCGATGACCCCAACCGCTTGGTTTTCGTCGAGGCCTGGAGAGACGAAACCGCCTATGCGGAGCATCTTTTGCAGGAGCACACGCAACGCTTCCTGGAATTCTACGAACCCTTTCACCGCTCCTTTACCTTCGAGACAATCACGGCTGAAACCTGAATGCGCAACTCCACCACCATAACCACCGCGCCCTGCTGCTGGGGTGTCGATGATGTGAAAAATCCGCATCTGCCGCACTGGGAAAAGGTGCTGGACGAGGCGCAGCAGGCCGGCTTCGGCGGGCTGGAGCTCGGGCCCTATGGCTATCTGCCCCTCGATCTCGGCCTGGTCTCCGAGGCGCTGAACAAGCGCGAGCTAACGGTCGTCGCGGGTACCATATTCGATGACCTTGTTTCGACTGGAAATCGCGAGAACCTTTTGCGGCAGACCGATGAAATCTGCGCGCTGATCACCCATTTGCCGGGGCCTCAGAACCATACGGGCCAACGTTACGCCGCGCCTTACCTCACCGTCATGGATTGGGGCCATGACGAGCGCGACTATGCTGCAGGTCACAGCGATCGGGCTCCTCGCCTCAAAGAGGCTGCATGGAACGGAATGGTCGAAAATATCCGCGCCATCGCCACGCTCGCCCGTGACCGATATGGCATGCGCGCGACCATTCATCCACACGCCGGTGGCTACATAGAGTTTGCCGACGAGCTGGAGCGTGTCGTCAATGACATCCCCGCCGACCTGGCCGGTCTTTGCCTTGATACAGGGCACATGGTCTATTCCGGCATGGATCCGGTAGCCACCTTGCGCCGCTACTGGGATCGCGTCGACTACATCCATTTCAAGGATATCGACGCCAAAATCTATCAGGACGTGATGGGCAAGCGCATCCGGTTCTTCGATGCCTGCGCCGAAGGTGTCATGTGCCCAATTGGACGCGGATCCATCGATTACACCGCGGTGCGGGCTCTTCTCACCGAACTCGGTTACGGCGGCTACATCACGATCGAGCAGGAGCGCGACCCGCGCAACGCCGGCTGCATCCTCGATGACCTGGCGGCCAGCCGGTCGTTTCTAACACAAGTTGGTTTCTAAACAGCGGGGCGTTTCGACATGAAATCACTCGACGTCATCACGATCGGCCGATCCTCGGTCGACCTCTACGGTCTGCAGGTCGGCGGCCGGCTCGAGGACATGGGCTCGTTCAACAAATACATTGGCGGCTCGCCCACCAATATCGCCTGCGGTGCCGCCCGGCTTGGCCTCAAATCCGGCCTCATCACCCGGGTTGGCGATGAGCATATGGGTCGCTTCATCCGTGAACAGTTGACCCGCGAAGGCGTGGATGTCGGCGGTGTCGTCACCGATCCGGAGCGTCTGACGGCGCTCGTACTGCTCGGCATCCGCGACGAGGACACGTTCCCGCTGATCTTCTACCGCGAGAACTGCGCCGACATGGCGCTTTGCGAAGACGACATACGTCGGGATTACATCGCCTCGGCGCGCGCAGTTGTCGTAACCGGCACGCATCTTTCCAATCCCCGGACCGAAGCGGCCGTCCTCAAGGCGCTCGGCTTTGCGCGCGAAAGTGGCGCCAGGGCTGCCCTCGATATCGACTATCGGCCGAACCTCTGGGGTGTCGCCGGTCATGGCGAAGGGGAGAGCCGGTTTGTCGCAAGCCGGGAGGTCACGCAGAAACTTCAGTCGACGCTGCATCTTTTCGATCTGATCGTGGGGACGGAGGAAGAATTCCATATCGCCGGCGGAACCGCGGATACCGTCGCGGCCCTGAAGGCCGTTCGTGCCGTCTCGTCTGCAACACTCGTCTGCAAGCGCGGCGCCAAGGGGGCCGTGGCGTTTGAGGGCGCCATTCCGGACAATCTCGATGCCGGCATTTCGGGCGAAGGCTTCCCGATCGAGGTCTTCAATGTGCTTGGCGCGGGAGACGGCTTCTTCTCCGGTCTTCTCAAAGGCTGGCTGGATGGCGAGGATTGGCCGACGTCGCTCAAATACGCCAATGCCTGCGGCGCATTCGCCGTATCCCGCCACGGATGCACGCCGGCCTACCCCTCGCTTGAGGAGTTGGAATTCTTTCTGAAACGCGGCGTCAAGCGCAGCGATTTGCGAAACGATCAAGCCGTCGAACAGATCCATTGGTCGACCAATCGCCATCGCAATCATGGGCAAGATTGGTCGGATTATCGGATATTCGCCTTCGACCATCGCATTCAGCTTGAGCAGATGCCGGGCTATACGCTCGAAAAAGGCGGTGCCTTCAAGGAGCTTTGCCTGCAGGCGGCGGTGCAGGTCCAAGCCGGCCGTTCCGGTTACGGCATCCTCTGCGACAACCGGATCGGCAGAAAGGCGCTGCACGCAGCCTCCGGCGCCGGTCTGTGGATCGGGCGGCCCTGCGAATGGCCGGGTTCGCGGCCTCTGACACTGGAACCCGAACTCGGCAGCGACTATGGCGGCCTGGCCGAATGGGCGCGCGAAAACGTCGTCAAGGTGCTCTGCTTCTGCCATCCCGATGACGACGCCGCAACGCGCGCCGATCAGGAAGCAACCGTGAAGCGCCTGTTCGAGGCATCGCGCCGCAACAATCTGGAGTTCCTGCTCGAGATCATTCCGTCGAAGGTCGGGCCGGTCAATGACGCGACGACGGCGATCCTGATCCGGCAATTCTACGAGATCGGCGTCTTCCCCGATTGGTGGAAGCTCGAGCCGATGAAAACCGCCATCGGCTGGTCCAACGCCATCGCCGCCATCGAGGAGAACGACCGGTATACACGTGGCATCGTCGTGCTCGGCCTCGATGCGCCGGAGGCGGAGCTGGCCGCGAGCTTCGAGGTCGCCGCCGGATTTAGTCTGGTCAGGGGCTTTGCCGTTGGCCGAACCATCTTCGGCGACGTCGCACGCGCCTGGATGAATGGTGAAATCAAAGACGCCGCCGCCGTTGAAGAGATGGCAAGGCGCTATCGACGCTTGTCCTCGATCTGGGACGAAGCACGGACGGCCGCACGGGAGAAGGCAGCATGACAAAGACAATCAAGCTTACAGCCGCACAGGCTCTGGTCAAATGGCTCTCGGTCCAGATGACGGAGGATGGCGAGCGCTTCATCGAGGGTGTCTGGGCGATCTTCGGCCACGGCAATGTTGCGGGGCTCGGCGAAGCCCTGCACGGCATCGGCGATGCATTGCCGACGTGGCGTGGTCAGAATGAACAGACCATGGCCCATGCGGCGATCGCCTATGCCAAGACAAAAAGGCGCAAGCGCGCTCATGCCGTGACTTCCTCCATCGGGCCGGGAGCCACCAACATGGTGACGGCGGCAGCATTGGCGCATGTCAACCGCCTGCCGGTGCTATTCATCCCGGGTGACATCTTTGCTAACCGGCGGCCCGATCCCGTTCTTCAGCAGATCGAGGACTTCGATGACGGCACGGTTAGCGCCAACGATGCCTTTCGGCCTGTCGTGCGCTATTTCGACCGCATTGCCCGGCCCGAACATTTGTTGACCGCGCTGCCGCGCGCCTTCTCGGTCATGACGGATCCGGCCAATTGCGGGCCGGTATGCCTTGCTTTCTGCCAGGATGTGCAGGCGGATGCCTATGATTATCCCGAAAGCTTCTTTGAGCCCAAGGTTTGGCGTATCCGGCGGCCGGAGCCTGATCCGCGGGAAGTGGAAGAGGTCGCGGCCTTGATTGGCGCTGCCAAGAACCCGGTGATCATTTCGGGCGGCGGCGTGCTTTATTCCGACGCGGAAGATACGCTCGCCGCATTCGCGAAACGCCACAACATCCCGTTCGTGGAGACCCAGGCAGGCAAGGGGGCGAACGCATGGGATAACGCCTTCAATTTCGGCTCGCCCGGCGTTACCGGATCCGAATGCGCCAATCGCCTGTCGGAGAAGGCGGACCTCGTGATCGGGGTCGGTACCCGCTTTCAGGATTTCACCACCGGATCATGGGCGCTGTTCAAGAACGAGGGGCGAAAGCTCATCTCCATCAACCTGCATGGCTACGACGCCACTAAACATGGTGCGGCGCCGGTCGTCGGCGACGCACGTGTGACGCTCGAGAAGCTTTCCGTCCTGCTGGGCAACTATCGGGCTCCGTCGTTCGATGCGGAAAGCAGGGTTCAATGGCACGAGACCGTGAAGGCAGTCACGGCGGCGCCGGAAGCCGACCTGGTCAACCATCTTCCCACCGATGCCCAGGTCATCGGTGCCGTTCAACGCGTGGCCACCGACAAGACCGTGGTGATGTGCGCCGCCGGCACCATGCCGGGTGCGCTGCAGGTTCTGTGGCAGTCCGTCAAGGGTGGCTATCACATGGAGTACGGCTATTCCTGCATGGGTTATGAGGTAGCAGGCGCCATGGGCATCAAGCTTGCGGCGCCCGATAAGGAGGTCATCTGCTTTGTCGGAGACGGCTCCTACATGATGGCCAATTCCGAACTGGCGACCGCAGTGATGCGACGCGTTCCCTTCACCGTCGTTCTTACCGACAACCGTGGCTATGGCTGCATCAACCGCCTGCAAATCGAGTGCGGCGGGGCCGAATTCAACAATATGTACAAGGACTCCAACATAGAGGTCATGCCTGAGCTCGATTTCGTCGGTCATGCGCGCTCGATGGGTGCCCAAGCGGAAAAAGCCGCTGACATCGCCGATTTGGAAAAGAAGATCGCCGACGCACGCTTGCGCTCGATACCGACGGTCATCGTCATCGATACGGATGCGGTCCCCGGCACGGGAGCGGGCGGACATTGGTGGGACGTTGCCGTCCCGCAGGCCGGCGGCCCCGAGCGGCTTGAGCGCGCCCGCGAACACTATAATCGAAACGCCCGCGACCAGCGGACCTTCGACTGAGGGCGATCGAGCATGGCCGATCTTTTGCGCAAACCCTTTGGCAGTCATGGCCAAGTCCATGAGATTACGCCTCAATCGGCAGGCTGGCGGTTCGTCGGCCTCTCGCTGTATCGCCTGCGCGCCGGAGGTCGAGTGGATCATGGAGCGGGATGCAAAATGATCAAGCGTGCACTTCCAGCCGTCGTGTCATGGAGATTCGTCTCATGCCGCTGCTGAAGTTTCATCTCCATAAAGGGCGTACGGCTGACGAAGTAGCCTTGCTGCTGGACGCCGCCCATGACGCGATGGTGCAATCATTTGGCGTGCCTCGGGACGACCGTTACCAGGTCGTGTCGGAATACCAGCATCCCTATATGCAGGCCTGCGACACCGGGCTGGGAATCCCGCGGACTGAAAAATTTGTGCTCGTGGAGGTCATCTCGCGACCCCGCGGCCGAGAAGCGAAAGTCGCCTTCTATCAGAACCTATGTTCGGCACTCGCGGACAAATGCGATGTGCCAGCCTCCGACGTGATGGTCTCATTCATCGAGAATTCCGATGAGGATTGGTCGTTCGGTTATGGCCGTGCGCAGTTCCTGACGGGTGAGCTCTGACACAGGAACCTTCATTTCATGAGATCAGCCAATTTTATTGCTAGAGCGGGAGCAGGGCGCAATGAAATTATTTTTAAAATGGTTTTCCGGACTTAAATTCAGATTCAAGGTTGCAGGCGGCTTTCTTGTCATATTGATTTTGGCTGCGATTGTCGGCTCGGTTGGATATTCCGCAATTGTCGACCTGTCATCGCGCTTCAGCATCGTTGGTCGTTCTGCAGAGGTCACCAACGAGATGCAGTCGACATCGCTTCAGCGAGAGCGATATTTGTTCGATCCTGGCATCGAGAGTGCCAGCGCCACGCGCCAGCGGATCAAGGATCTCAACGCGGCGCTCGAAACGCTTTCTGAAGCGGTAAAGAACGATCCGTTGGTCACGGCCAAGGTCGCGGAAGTCAAGGCGACGGTCGATGAGTTCGCTTCCACATTTGACAGAGTGATTGCACAGACAGATCAGCAGCAACAGCGCCTTGCCACGCTTCAGCGAAGCATTTCGGATCTGGAAGCGCTGGCGGCCTCGATCAATGATGCCGTGGGCAAGGAAGAGAGCCGAATCCGGGTCGCAGCAGACGCGGCGAACAAGGAATTGAGCGCCGCCAATGGGCTGCTCGGCAGCGCGGTCAAACTGCAGCAGGGTGCGAACTCGATCAAAAGCATCCAGCAGGAAAGCGGCGGCGCGTTCCTGGGCGATTTTCTTCAGCAGGCGAAAACTGTCGCTGAAAGCATCGTCGCCGAGACGGAAAAACTCAATGGACAGCAAATAGACGGTTTGGACCCGGCGGTGCTTCCGAAACTCGCCCAGGCAGGCAAACTGCTTGAACAGTCGCTGGACGACATTGGCAGCACCGAGGATTTTAAGAGGAAATTCGACGCGCAAACGATCGTCGGAAAAACGGTCAACGAAATCCTCGCTTTGACCCAAAGCATCCAGGCGCAGACCTTTCCGCTGGTGGATGCCGCCATGAACAAGGCATCAGCATCATCGGCGGAGCTTTCCAAATTCAGGGAACTTGCAGTCCAGGCCGAAACGCTCGGCAGATTGGCGCTCGCTGCCCGCGCCGAAATGCTCAACCTGTTCGGTGGGTTCGGCGATACCGATCCGGCGCCGGTCGAGGGGCAGCTTAAGGGCCTCGTCGCGCTGGAAAAGACCATTGCGACTGCCGCAACCGCACTTCCCTCCATTGCCGACGACGTAAAGCAAATCCCTGTCTCGATTGCGATCTTTGACAAGGCGTTCAGGGAAATGCTTGTTGCGCAGGCCGATCTGGCAAGGGAGCGGGAACAGCTTGCGAAGCTGACGACTGAGGTCAGTTTGAAAATCGATACGCTCAATGCCGAGCAAATTAATACCGCTCATACGGCAGCCGGTTCTGCCACATTCAAAATCGCAGTCACAGTTCTGCTTGCGATTGCCGGCGGCATCTGCCTTGCCGTCATGCTCAACTTCGCCATCAGCCGCCCGATCCAATCCATGACAGACGTCATCCGAAAGCTTGCAAGCGGCGAAAACGACGTCCTCATCCCCGGCATTAATCGTGGGGACGAGATCGGCATCATGGCAAAAGCTGTCCAGGTTCTGCGAGCGACCGCAATCGAAAAACTCTCCCTCGAGGATAGGGCCGAACAAAATCGACGCGAAAGCGAGATCGAGCGTAACAACCGCGAGCGTGAAAAATTACTGGAGGCCACGAAGCTTCAAAAGGCCGTCAATGCCTTGGCTGCCGGTCTCAGACGCCTTGCTGCCGGCGATATCTCCATCGACATTGATGAAAAATTCAGTGATGAACTGGATCGGTTGCGCACAGACTTCAATTCGGCGCAGGCGCATCTTCGCGTCGCCTTGTCTGATGTCGAACGAAGCGCCACTTCCATCCGCTCCAACACGCGCGAACTCGATTTGGCGGTGAATGACCTTTCTCGCCGGACGGAAAAGCAGGCGACGTCTCTTGAGGAGACAGCCGCCGCCTTGGAAGAGATCACGGCCACCGTAAGTGCCTCCGCCGACCGCGCCAACGAAGCCGGGCAGATTGCCGCGAAAACATCCGACGCGACGTCGCATGCGCAGGATGTCGTGCGAAACGCGGTTTCTGCCATGGCCAAGATCGAGCAATCGTCGGAAAAAATCCGACAGATCATCTCCGTCATGGACGATATTGCGTTCCAGACGAACCTGCTCGCGCTCAATGCCGGCGTAGAAGCGGCGCGAGCAGGCGAGGCTGGAAACGGCTTCGCGGTTGTGGCGCAGGAGGTCCGCGAACTGGCGGCAAGATCGGCGACGGCCGCCAAGGAGATCACCTCCCTGATCAACACATCCAACGCGGATGTCACTGCCGGCGTCAGCCTTGTTACGGAAAGTGGTGGGACACTCCAGGAGATCGATCGCTACGTCAACGACATGCACCAGCGCGTCAAGGCAATCGCCAATTCCTCTCAGGAGCAATTTGCCAGCATCTCATCGGTAAATTCCGCTGTGCGTTCCATGGATCATATGACCCAGCAAAATGCCGCTATGGTGGAAGAAGCCTCGGCCAGCACGGCAGCTTTGTCAGGGGAAGCCGAACGGCTGCATGACCAGTTTGCGCGTTTTGAACTTGGCGGAACTGAAGTCAAAAATCTTGAAGATGGGGTGACGGCTGCGTAGCGATTCTGGTCGAACGAGAGACCACGGCTAGGACCTTCGCCGGGCCTCCAACGTGGTCGATCCGAAGTCGGCAGAAAGGACCGCGTCTTTCAGTGCGCGGGAATAGGGATGCTGCGGATTGTCGAGGACGGCGCGTGCCTGGCCCTGCTCGACGATTTCGCCTTTGCGCATGATGATGATCTTGTCGCTGATATAGTAGGCCGTCGCGAGATCGTGGGTGATGTAGATGATCGAAAGCCCCAGCTCGCTTTTCAACTGCCCGAACAAATTGACGATCGACATGCGCAGCGACGCGTCTACCATGGAAACGGGTTCATCGGCGACGAGAAGGCGCGGTTGGGGGATGAGGGCGCGCGCAATGGCCGTGCGCTGTAGCTGGCCGCCGGACAGTTCGTGCGGGAAACGGCCTTTCACCTCCGCAAGGCTAAGGCCGACATGCGCCAATGCGGCATCGGCTATCCGCTCGATCTCTTGACGATCCGGTCGCTGCGAGCCTGCCGAAAAGTTGCGGGCCGTTTCGAAGAGATAGCGGTCGACCCGTTTCAGCGGATTGAACGCCTCGAAAGGATTCTGCAGAACGGGCTGCACCTCTCTCATGAAGGCTCGGCGCTCGGCTGCGCCATGGATGGCGACGGCCTTGCCGCGGAAATCCAGCTCGCCTGCGGACGGTGTCATCTGTCCGAGGATCATCGCCGCGATCGTCGATTTCCCCGAGCCCGACTCTCCGACGATCGACAGGATTTCCGGCTCTTCGCTGAGCTCGAAACTGACGTCCTTGACCGCCGTGATCTGGCGCCGGCCGAGGATGCCGCCCTGCCGGAAGATCTTTGTTACATGCGAGAGGGTAAGAAGAGCGCTCAAACCTGGTCTCCCGTAACGGCAAAACATGCCACGCGCCGGCCGGGCTCCACTGTAACCAGCGGCGGAACTTTCTGCGTGCAGATATCCATTCGCTTCGGACAGCGCGGATGAAACCGGCAACCCTCCGGCGGCATGGCAAGATTGGGAGGACGTCCCTCCAGTGACGGTCGCGTCTGGACGTCGCCGATGCGCGGGAGGCTCCCAACCAGATGCTGCGTATAGGGATGGAGCGGCATGTTGAAGAGCTTGCGGGTCGGCGCTTCCTCGACCAGGCGGCCGGCATAGACGATTCCGATGCGGTCGGAGACGGTCGCATGCACACCCATATCATGCGTGACGAACAGGAAGGACGAGCCCATCTCGTGCTGGATTTCGCGGATCATCGAGAGGACATCGCGCTGGACGATGACGTCGAGCGCGGTCGTCGGCTCGTCCGCGATGATAAATTCCGGGGTCAGGATCGTGGCGAGCGCGATGGTCATACGCTGGCGCATGCCGCCGGAGAGTTCATGGGGATAGGCGTCGAGCAGATTTGGATCGAGCTTCAGCCGCTGCAGATGGGTGGCGACTTTGTTGAAAAACTGGTCCCTGCCGACTTTCATATGCCGAAGTGCGAAATCCGTGAAGGAATGACGGATGCGACGCACCGGGTTGAGCACGTTCATCGAGCCTTGCATGATATAGGACAGATGCAGCCAGCGCAGCGCCATGCGCTGCTCCGGCTTCATGGCATAGATATCCTGCGTGCCGCCGGCGAAATGGAACGTCACCTTGCCTGAGACGACCCTGAGCGGCGGCCGGATGGCGCCGGCGATGGTCTTGATCAGGGTCGTCTTGCCGCTGCTCGACTCCCCGGCAACGCCATAGATCTCGCCGCGGCCGATCGTCAGGCTGATATCGTCGACGGCGCGCACCTCGCGGTCGACGCCGTAGAGGAAGGCGCGGTAGTAGGCTTTCAGATTCTCGATTTCGACCAGGGCATCCATGGCTAACCTCCCATCCGATTGAGCCGGCTGCGCGGATCGTTGTATTCGTTCATCGACATGGACAGCAGGAACAGCGCCAGGAAAAGAAGCACGATGACGGCAACGGGTGCCGCTACCCACCACCATGTTCCCGCGATCAGCGCCGAATGGGCATTGGCCCAATAGATCATCATGCCCATGGTCGGCGTCTCGATGTCGGTGAAGCCGAGCACCGAGAGCGTGATTTCCATGCCGATCGACCAGATCATATTGTTCATCGTCGTGGCGAAGACGATCGGAAGCACATAGGGAAGGTGCTCCTCCACGAGGATTTTTCGCATGCTCATGCCGGAATAGACGCTCTGGGTGGTAAATGGTCTTGTCTTCAGGCTGATTGCGACCGAGCGGATGAGCCTTGCGTCATAGGACCAGCCAAGCGAGGCCATCACCACGATGAGAACGCTCCAGGTCATGCTGTCCTTTAGCACGAAGTAGAACAGGATCAGCAGCGGAAATTGCGGGATAACCATGACGCTGTCGTTGATCGCCATCAGCACCCGGTCGACCGCGCCGCCGGCATAGCCGGCAACGAGACCGACCACCAGCGATATGATGCGCGAGAGAAAGGCGACGCCGATGCCGAAATAAAGCGTGTTGCGCAGCGCAGTGGCGAGCTGCCAGAAGACGTCCTGGCCGCGCGACGTCGTGCCGAGCCAATATTGGCTATCGGGCGGCATGTCTGGCGGCAGAAGATAGATGTCCGTGGGGCCGTATGGCGAGAAATAGGATACGACTATCAGGCCGACGATGACGGCGAAAAGCAGCAGGCCGCTCAAGAACTCCACGTTTTGCCGCGCGAGGTCGCGGATGATCGTAAACATGCTCTATTCCACCTTGATGCGCGGATCGATAAGCGGGCTCAGGACGTCGATAATGAAGACGGCCGCCGCGACACCGACGATCGATAATGCGCTGAGGCCGAGGACGAGGCTGTAATCACCGGCATGCACCGCTGAAATCAGCAGGTTGCCGATGCCGGGATAGCCGAAGACGATCTCCGTGATCACCGTGCCGTTGAAGATGGCGCCGAGCGACATCGCAAGGCCAGTGAATTGCGGCACCATGGCATTGCGAGCGATATAGGAGCGGAGAATGCGCCTTTTCTGGACGCCGCCGAGTTCGGCAAAGACTACGTAATCCTCGGTGATGATGTTGGAGACCAAGGCACGCATGCCGATCAGCCAACTGCCGGTGCCGACGAGAATCAGCGAAAGCGCCGGCAGGATCGAATGCTTCAGAATGTCCAGGATCAGAGCCAGAGACAGGTTGAGATTGGTGTTCATCTCATAACCGCCGTTGATCGGCAGGATCGGCCACACGTAACCGAAGAGGATGATCAGCACGAAAGCGAAGATATAGTAGGGGATCGGTTGCATGGCGATGAAGATGAGGCTCACGGCCTTGAGCGCCATGTTTTTCCGATAATACCCAGCCAGCGCTCCGACTATATTGCCAAGAATGAATGTGATCAGCGTCGAAACTGTCATGAGCCCAATCGTCCAGGGCAGGGAGCGCAGGATGATTGTGGAGACGGGCGTCGGGAAGGCCGAGAGCGAGGGGCCGAGATCGCCGGTCGCAAGACGGCCCCAGAAATGCAGGTATTGCTGCCATATGGACCCTTCGAGACCGTAAAGCGCACGAAGGGACTGTCGCATCAATTCGACGGCGCGCGGGTCGGACTGACCCATCTGCTGAATCGAGCCGATGCTTTCCTCGACAGGATCGATCGGTGTCAGATGCGTAACGAAGAAGGTCGCGGAAATGCCGATGAAGACCACGAGCAGGAACTGGCCGAACCGCCTCAATAAGAAAACAGGATAAGACGCCATACCGCGGTGTTCCTTGCTGCTGGCACTTGCTTCAAGAAAGTTCGCCGGACCTGCCTAGTGTCCGGCGACAGGTACCTGACGCGGCGGACACCGCGTCAGGGTCGGGAGGATTATGGCTGCGCCGGCTTCAGCTTGACCATCATCAACCGGGAGTTCGCCCAATTGGGAACCGGATCGGTATAAGGATCAGCAATGGTCGGATAGCCTTTCCAGTAGGTGGTATCCATCGACGTGAAGACGTTGTAGGACATCAGCGGAATGGTCGGCATTTCACGGGCCACCAGTTTCAGATAGTCGTTGCCCAGTTCGATGCCCTTGGGATCGTCGGCGCTGACCTTGCGAATGCTCTCGATGATCTTATCGAGCTCGGGATTGGACCAGCGCTGCCAATTGCGCGGCGGCTGGTTTTCACCCTTCTTGGCAACGAATTCCGAATGCCAGCTATCGAGGAAGAAAGAGAGGTCGGGATCGCCGCCCCAGGTTTCGACGCTCCAGGCGATCGCCACCTGGAAGTCACCCGGCTGGAGTGACGTCTGCCACAGGCTGGTGGACGGAACGGCTTTGGAATCGATGCCGAAAGCGGCCCATTGCTGGGCAATCAGCGTGCCGGCGCGGGTGAAGACCGAGCGGGTGTCGCCTTCGACACTCATGCGGATCTTGAACGGCTGGCCATCTGGCGTCATCCATTTGCCGCCAGTCTTCTTGAAGCCTGCCTTTTCCAGAAGCTCGGCTGCAGCCTGGGGATCCGGCTTCCACCAGCCGTAGCCGAACGCGGTGTTGATGGCTGCCGGATCGGTCGGGATCTGGTCCTTGAATTTCGGCTGCTTGCGCAGGATATCGGCGATCTGTTGGCCGACCGTCGGGTCATAGGGCTTGATCTTACGCTTGCCGGTATCGATCTCGAACGTCTTGAGCCAGTCCTGCAATGGCGCCTGGTAATCCTTCATGGCGATGGCCGTTGGCGGAACGCCAAGCGCCGAAAGAGTGGCGGCGCCACGGTAGCTCGCCATATCCACGGCCTTGATGTCGATAAGCAGCGCGAGCGCCCAGCGCACATCCGGATTCTGGAAGGTGGGATCCTGCGTGTTGAAGATCACGGCAGGAAGCGTCGGGTCGGGATGAGCGAAGGGGAAGCCGGGGAACCAGCTATCGACTGTCTTGGATTTCTCCTTGAGCGTGAACATGCCCTCGGGCGTGTTGTCATGGATAATATCCAGATTGTGCTCGATCTGAGCGATGGTGCGTTTATCCGGCGGGCCTGGATCGACATAGGTGACATATTTCGGCGCCGGCTCGCCGAAGCGGGCAAGCGAGGTGCGCTGCCAGTCGTCGCGCTTCTCCCAGGTGTACCATTTGCCTTGGGGATCATAGGCCTTCAGCTTATAGGCCCCGAGCGAGATGGGATTGGCGAAATCATACCGAACCGGATCGGCCACTTTCTCGAAAATATGCTTCGGCATGATCCAGGCGCCGTTCCAACGAACGGTGAAGAGCGCGTGAAAGCGGGAATTGGGCTTCTTGAGTTTGAAGACGACGGTATAGGGATCGGTCGCCTCGACGCTTGCCACCTGCACAGAGAAGGCCGCACTCCAAACCATGCCGGGATGGTCCATCTGCGTCTTGACGGTATAGACCACGTCGTCGGCGGTGAATTCCACGCCGTCGCTCCAATAAAGCCCCTTGCGCAGCTTCACGGTCATCTCGGTGAAGTCGGCATTATATTGCGGCTTGTCGGCAGCCAGGGAATTGTCCCAGGTCGAGCCGCCAAGTCCCTGTTCGGGATCGATATACCAGAGCGTATCCATGGTCAGTTGCTGCAGGCCGGTCGAAACGCCGCCGCCGCCATTGACCCAGATATTGAACCAGCCGGGATTCTTGATCGTCCCTTCCGGATTCTCGACGATGAGCGTCTCCTTGCGCGGCAAGGAGGTATAGTCATCGGCCTTCGCTGCCGCCATCAGGCCAAGTGTGGCCAGGGCGACGCCGAATGCAAGCTTCTTCCAATGCTGCATGATCTCCTCCCTTTGAGAGCGACGAGAGAGCGGCCGCAGGGACGCCTGGCACGTCGCAGTTTGTCGGTTCGCAGCCGCGTCAGGACCGAGCAAGTCAGGTCCTGGGCTTCTGCGAACCATTCCTCCGGCTCGGTTGCCTCCTCGCAACGCGCGCCGGATATGCCTCGGTCAGGGCCGGTAGCCCTGCCGGCAAATGGTCGTCACACCGACAGCCGGATGACGCTGTAGGACAGCGGCTTCAGCGCCGCCCGCAGCCTGCCATCCTCGATTTTTGCGGTTTCGACATGGACCGGGACGACCGTTTCCGGCCGCGTGGCGGTGTTGACCGCCTGCAGGTCGCCGTGGGTCATCTCCACCTGCTCGACAATGCGGGCATTTGCAAAGCCGTCCAGGCGGGCGTCGAAATCGAGCGCAGTCTGCGTGTGGCGGTTGACGGCGAAGAAGGTCAGGGTCTTGCCGTCGTCGGAAAGAACGGCTGACGCATCGAGATACGGAACGTCGTTTGCCTCGTCGCAATCGTAGGTCGGACCGTCGGTGATCAATTGTAGCGCCGATCCACGCCCATATTTCGAGGCGAAATAGAAGGGATAGTAAATCGTCTGACGCCAGGCCGGGCCGCCATCCTCGGTCATGATCGGGGCAATGACGTTGACGAGCTGGGCGATGCAGGCGATGCGCACGCGATCCGAGCGGCGAATGAAGGTGTTGAGAATGCCGCCCACCTGCAGAACGTCTTCGAAATTATAGACGTCTTCCAGCAAATGCGGCGCATCCGGCCATTCATCACGAGCAAGGATCTCCTTGTCCTGCTGGTTGGAATGGTACCAGACATTCCACTCATCGAAGGAAATGCCGATCGTCTTCTTCGACCGCTTCTTCGCCTTGATATAATCGATGACGCCACCGATGGTGACGATGTAGCGGTCGAGCTTTTCGGCCTTGGCCAGATAGTTGAGCGTGTTCTTTTCGCGATTGGCGAAATACATGTGCAATGAGATATGATCGGCGCTGTCATAGCACTGGTCCAGAACCTGCGCTTCCCAATCGGGATAGGTCTTCATGTCAGAATTCGACGAGCCACAGACGACCAGTTCCAGAGATTTGTCGAAGCCGCGCATGGCCTTCGCCGTCTCATCGGCCAGCCGGCCATATTCATAGGCTGATTTGTGGCCGACTTGCCAAGGGCCGTCCATCTCGTTGCCGAGGCACCACAATTTGACATCATGGGGATTTGTCCAGCCATGCTTGCGGCGCAGGTCCGACCAATAGGTGCCGCCGGGATGATTGCAATATTCGAGGAAATTGCGAGCTGCATCCAGGCCGCGCGAGCCGAGATTGACGGCAAGCATCGGCTTGGTATTTGCCTTCTTGCACCAGTCGACGAATTCGTTCACGCCGATCTGGTTGCTTTCGCGGGTGCGCCAGGCAAGGTCGAGACGGACCGGGCGCTCCGAGCGCGGGCCTACTCCATCTTCCCAATTATAGGCCGATACGAAGTTGCCGCCGGGATAACGGCAATAGGGCGTATCGAGCTGGCGAACGAGATCGATGACATCGCGCCGGAACCCGTGCTCATCGGCAGTCGGATGTCCGGGCTCGTAAATGCCGCCGTAAATCGCCCTGCCGAGATGTTCGAGGAACGAGCTGTAAAGTCTGGAATCGATGGTCGCGACCTGGAAATCGCGATGGACAATGACGTTCGCCTTCAACGAACCCTCCCATTTATGCATCAGATTTCTTGTTTTCTTGTATCTATCTTGATAGCGATAAATGGCAGTGTCAATTGTGCCGCGCTTTTGATTTTTCCCGTGCAAATTCCTGAAAAATCTATTTAATTACAAGTAGTTCTCCTTGCGGATGGGTGGCTTGGAACGGGAAGAGAATGCGGTTTAGTAATCAGGATTTCCGATATCTATCTTCAAACATACAGCCGCATGACGATGTCTCGGCCATAATTTCCAAAGCCGCGGCCGAAAATATTGACCCCGCCGGTGTTGCTGGCATTTTCGGCGATGCCGATGCGGAGCCGGATGGAGGAATGTTGGGCAAGGGCGAGGTCGCTGACGGTGACATTGGAGGCGGCCATGCCGTCGATGAAGGTGCCGCGGGTGGAAATGCGCCAGGTCTTCAGCTTTCCGTATTGCGAACCCTCGAGCTTCCACCATGCGGGCGTAAAAGCACCACGCTTGTCGCCATAGTCGCCCGGCGAGGTCCAGGTTCCAATCGCCATTCCATTAACCCAGAGCGTAATGTCGGAGGGCCAGTCGGGATTGGTGCCCGGCACTTCAGAAGACAATTCCATCGAAAATTCGATGGCGCGCACGGTCTTGTTCAAGACCTTGGCATTATTGGGGAATTTATACTCGACATGCCCTCTGCCAAACCAGATGAGACCCGCCTGCATGCGTTGTGGATCCAAGAAATAGTCGGGCACGTCGAGAAGGCCGAGCACAGTTTCGGTGGAGCAGAGACCACAGGGCGCATGAATGTCACAGCTCGTATAGAGACCGACCGGCATCGCAACCTCGATGAAGTCGTCCTTCTGAACGGTCGTGTCCTGGAAACTGATCAGAATTTCATTATAAATCGCGGAGCAAATTTTTTGATTGCCCTTGCGTGCCTTGGCAAGACGGGATTCAACCAGTCCCGCCTCTTCCAAGATCTGAATGCCGGTGGCGACCGTTGACTGAGGCAAAGAGAGCGTTCGCGCCATGTCATTAACGTTCATCGGCCCTTTTGAGCAAAGCAACTTGAGGAGTTGTATGCGTACAGGCGCCGAGAGCGCTCTTATAGCATTCTCGTTCTCGCTGGCGTCGATGGTCAAGAACGAGTGTTCCATTACGCTCCCCAGTATTCTTGAAATTACGTTTTATATCTGAAATCTCGATGTATCAAGACTGACTGGCTAAAATTGACTTCAGTGTCAGTGCCGCCGGCTTTTATTTTTTCCAACTATAGGGGCAGCATCTTCAGAAGCTCAATCGACGATTATCCATTGGAAATCTGTTGCTTGATAGACTGCTGACGTTCACAGGCGCCCGCTAGAGGCGCAGGATAGTGGCTCCGATCAGGATGATGAGGAATGCCGGTGGCAAAAGGACGACTGGCAGGAGCCAGATGCCGAAAAGCGAGTCCGCCTGCGCTTGGTCGGGATGAGCGGGATCGTAAAGGATCGGGAGCTTGGAAAATTTGCATCCGCGATATAGCGCTCTTTGGCTCGCCGATCTCATTGTGTCTGCTAGAAGTAAAAATCTGACAGAAGGTGAGCTGGATGGTGAAATGGCAAGCTAAAGATTTCGGCCCGGACAGCGTTGTCCTTGACGCTGACAAGCTGTCGCGACCGGTTACCGCTGAAGAGCTGGGAAATCAGCTAGTTCGTATCAATCGACTCTGCACGATTCTGTCGCATGTTCTCGATGCGGCAGACATAGCAGTGACGGATCGGGAACGCCTTTGGTCGGAGATCGAGGGGTTTCAGGATCAAAACTTCGAGGCGTACAAAAGTTTGCTCGCGAGCGAATCCCCCGAAGGAGGCCGGACCAGCCCGCCCAAATAAGCAAATGGCCCGTTGAGATGGGATGCAGCAACGGCTATCTGCTGCTAGACCCCCAGCGGATACTCCGCGAACAACAAGGCATAGCCCCCGCATGATCCCAGATTTCCTCGTCACCCATTCCGGCGGTTTCCATGCCGACGAACTGTTGTCCAGCGTCATCCTGACCCGGCTTTTTCCGCAGGCGCGTCTCATCCGCAGCCGGATGCCGGAATGGACCACCCCCGGCCCAGACCGTATCATCTACGATGTGGGCGGCAGATATGACGCCGCCGCGCAGATCTTCGATCACCATCAGCGCGGTGCGCCGCTGCGGGAGAGTGGCCAACCATACAGTTCGTTCGGTTTGATCTGGAAGCATTATGGCCGTGATTACCTCGCCGCCTCGGGTCTTCCCGAAGCGCATATCGAGGCGGTACATGCCTCCTTCGATGCTAGTTTTGTGCTGCCGGTCGATCTCGTTGACAATGGTGCGCTCAGCCCCTCCGTTGCGGGAGCGCTGGCTGGGCTCACGTTGCCGGCGCTGCTGGAAACCTTAAAGCCCGTTTTTGACGAGGCAAACCCCGAGGCCGAAGATCGCGGTTTCCAAAACGCTCTTGCCATTGCCCGAAGTTTCGTCGAGGCGAGGATAGCCCAAAGCGCCGCAAAGTTGCGGGCCGAGGCGCTCGTGCACCAGGCAATCATGGATGCAGGCAAGGGGCGCATTCTGGAACTCCCAATGGGAATGCCCTTCCGCCCCGCCATCGTGAAGGCAGGCGCCGATCACCTGCTGTTTGTCGTTCACCCGCGCGAAAATGATTGGTGTCTGACCGGCATCCGCCGAGCGGATGAGGGGTTCGAGCTGAGGGCAGACCTGCCTGCCTCTTGGGCGGGCTTGACCGATCGCGATCTGGAGGCGGCTTGCGGCATAGAGGGCGCGAGCTTTTGCCACAGCGGCCGCTTCATCGCCGCCGCCAGGACCCGCGAGGCTGCACTCGCCATGGCCGAGCTGGCGGTGACGGAGGCTGAAGTCGGTGTGACCGGCTGACGCTTGCCAGGCAGATGATGGAGCGGTGCCTAGTCGGCGCGCTCGTTCTGAAAGCCTTACCTGATCACTCGTTATCGGCCGGCTTATCGTCCCGCATTTCGCTTTCGCAATTGCCTATGAATTTGCTTTAAAGGGCGGAATGGTAGACTTGACGCAAAGGGACCAATTGTTCGGAGCCTTGCAAGTTCATCACGCCGAGAACATGGGATGGGCAGCGGCGTGACCGCTGCCCATCCCGGATTTCCCAGACCGAAGTTGTCTCAATGCAGAACCGCTAGCCACTGAGACGGAAGGCGATGATTTCCAGCGTCGTGGCCTGACTGGCGGCTGAAGGTGTTGCTTCGATCAGAAGTCTTCCCATTCCTTTACAGCGGCGGCAGTTGCCGTCTTTCCGCCGAAGACGCGGGAGAGCTTGTTGCTGAGGGCGCGGGCCGGAGAGGCAACAGGCTTGGTCGTTTCGCGGACGGCACGCGGGCCGACGGCGTCTTCAAGCCTAAAGTTGCCAATGAGATCCCGTAGCTTCGCGGCCTCCTGCGTAAGATTGGAAGCCGCAGCGGTCGATTGCTCCACCATGGCGGCATTCTGCTGCGTCGTCTGATCCATCGAATTGATCGCCGTGTTAATCTCGGCAAGACCCGTCGACTGCTCCTTTGCGGACACGGCGATCGCATTCATGTGATTGTTGATCTGGCCAATGAAGCCGCCGATGACGTTTAGCGCCTCGCCGGTATCGCGCACCAGCTTGACGCCGCTTTGCACTTCGGTGGTCGACGTTTGGATCAGGCCCTTGATCTCCTTTGCCGCCTGCGCCGAGCGCTGAGCAAGCTCGCGCACTTCCTGTGCGACGACCGCAAAGCCCTTGCCCGCTTCGCCTGCTCGGGCTGCCTCCACTCCGGCGTTGAGCGCCAAAAGGTTGGTCTGGAAAGCGATCTCGTCGATAACGCCTATGATGTTGGAGATTTGCTGCGAGCTCTCCTCGATCCGCCGCATCGCCTCCTCGGCATGAGAAACCACTTCAGCGGATTTCTGCGCGCTCTGATTGGCCTGGCTGGCGACAGTGCGGGCCTCTTCCGTCAGCTTTGTCGACGAACCAACGTTGACGACGATCTCGTCGAGCGCGGCGGCGGTTTCTTCGAGTGAGGCGGCCTGTTGTTCCGTCCGTCTGGAGAGATCCTGTGCACCCGACGAGATTTCGCGCGTGCCATTGTTCATGGCGCCAATGCTGTCCGCGATCGTCGAAAGTGCGGCGCCAAGCTGCTGGACCGACTGATTGAAGTCCCGGCGCAGCGGCTCGAAATCCGGTGCGAAGGCCTCATTGATCTGGAAGGCCAGATCGCCGGCGGCAAGCCGTTTCAGACCTGAGGCGAGATTGTCAGAGGCAAAGCGCAATTGTTCGGCTTCACGCTCCGTGCGGCGCTGGAGTTCGGCGCGTTCGGCTTCCTGATGGCCGCGAGAGGCGGTAGCCTCTTCTTCGAGGCGCCGGTTGGCGACTGCATTCTGTTGGAAGACCTTAACGGCTTCATACATGGCGCCTATTTCGTCTCGACGCGTCACGGAGGCGATATCGACATTCATGTCGCCATCAGCGAGCCGGCGCATTGCTGAGGTCATCAGCTTGATGGGCTTGGCAACGCCGATCATCAACGCGATCGCTGATGCAAACAAGACAAGAACAACGCTTGCGCCGACGATCAAAGAGATCGTTTCCGCTGTTGAAACCGAGGCCGCCAGCGCAGCTCTTGCCTCCTGCGTAAAGTGGCGAGCGTTCTGGATCGAGGCGTCCGTTGCCGTGTGAGTGCGCTCCATAACCTGGTTGATATCCACCTCGGAGACGACGCCCAACGCCGCTTCGACTTCTGCCGGGCTCAATGGCGAGCCATTCTTCTTGGCCATGGCTTCGGTCAAAGCGGAGGCACGTTTTGTTATGAGGCCATCATACTCCCGCAAACCATTGCGGATGTCCTTCAAGACATCAGGCTTCAGAGCGATACTGATGGGCTGCTCAAGGCCATCCCATGCTTGTTGGTCGCTGATTTTGGCTTGGCTGAGCGACGCTTCAACTTCCTTTGCCGTCGTAGCAGAGCCGATTTCATGAGCGGCTGTCCGCATTTCCGCGAGAGATACCGCGGCAGTCTGAATGCCGTTGAGAATCGTTTGTTCACGAGAAACGGCCGCATTCGCCGAACTGATTTCACCGCTGGCGATCTGCTGATTTATGAGAATACCGATGATCAGTACAATTCCGATACCCGACGAAAGCGCAAGCTTCGTACCGATCTTAAGGTTTGCCAAGAAAGACATATGAATCCTTTGTGTCTTCACCGCCGGCAGCCTCCTCCCTTGAAGCCGGGCGTATTGAATGATTTTCAGTTAGAGACGAAAGAAGAAGTGAGCCTTCACGCGTTCTGCGTGGGCCGCATGTCAGCGTTAATTGAAAGATGCGGCGCATCAGTCACATCGCCCTTCAGAGACGCGCAAAGAGCCTCCAAATAATATGCCGCGTTGCTCAGCATCTCACGCTTGCGCGCCAGCAACTGTAAGAGGTCAGGTGCTTCGGGCGCCGTGGAAAAGGTATCCGAGGCTTGGACGTCTGGTCGAGCGCGGTTCTGGGCTGGAAATGGAATGAGGTTAGGCACGACGTTCTCCGGGAACGAAGGAGACAGGGGTGCCGTCATCGGCCCTCTGAAGGTAGTGGAGAAAAGCCGCCACAAATCATTTGCGCAGCGCGAATAGGCTTTCGATTATGCCGGAGAGCAGGAGATTGTCCTTGGAAGACAACCGCGTCTCAGCAACTGCGCCTATGCACTCACGAATTGACGCGAACCCTTAACAAAGATTGGATTTTCGTGGATGCGCCTCGGTTCTCACAACCTCAAGTGAACTTTGCTGCTCAATCTGGATATGTTGGCGGAAACTGGACACGATGGCGCGATCCCATGGTGGTAAGAGCGATCATGAAATAGTGCCGCATTTCGCGGCAGTAAAAACTAAAGGATCGCTATGGCGTGACGAGATTCAGTCCGAACTGTCGCCAGGAAGAACCGCTTAGAGACCGGCCTTAACATTCCGTTCTTTCAAGGAGGCGCTACTGGTACTCGCGGTGCAGATTCTTGGTGTTCCAGAGAGTTGGCCGACACAGAGGCACTCGTCGGGCTTTGACGGCCGTCAGAATATCGGATGCCCCCGTGCCGTTTGCTGCTCGGCGGTTTGTTTGCGCCCACGCAGACTTCCGAAATCTCGACGCCGACCAAATAATATCTGGACGAAGTTGCCATTTGACCTGCCATTGCCTTTCAAGCGGTCCACGCACAAACGAATAATCATATGTCAGACAATATCCTGGTGAAATCCTCGCTGCGATTTCATGGCTCAACCTTCGACGATATGGTCGAAATATACACGAAAAACTTCGGTCCCTTTGAGGCCAGCCAGTTGGGCCGGGGGGCAGATTTCCTTTGGCAGGCCGACTTCCATACCGGAGGGGCAGCAACCTTGGTCACCAGTCACTACCAGGTTGAATGGCAAGCACGTCCTCTGGCCGAAATGCCTGAGTGGCTATCGATTGCGGTACCTCGCATCGGAGGCTGGGGCGTAGCGCTTGGTCGCCGAGTGATTGACGTCAAGCCGGGCCAGGTGCTGCTTGTCAATAACAAGCAGCCGGAACGTTTCTTTCTGCAAGGTGCGCCGAATATGTCCGATGTGCTCCGACTGGACTGGGCGGTCATGAAGCAAACGGTTGCAGCAATGTTTGAGATGCCATTGAATGGCTCACTTGATCTGACGCCGATCCTGGATCTGTCCACGTCAGCCGGTCAATTGGTCGGAAATCTCGTGCAAACGATCATTGCGGGTATGCGCTACAACGGACCGCTCATTCAATCTCCGATGGCGATGTCGTATATGGTCAACGCGCTCGCCGATTTGATATTGCGGACGACGCCACATCAGCTATCTCACCTATTAGCCAAGAAGCCCCACCTGGTTGCTCCCCGGCATGTTCGACGTGCCATCGACTTCATGCACGCAAACATTGACCGGCCAATAACGATGCAAATGGTCGCCGAGGCTGTTGGTGTTTCCATTCGCGCGCTGGAAGGGGGCTTTCGGGCTTTCAGGGAAACAACCCCAATGGCTTATCTGCGGGGGATTCGTCTGCAAGCCGCCCGGGCAGATCTTCTGGATCAGTCCAACCGCACGTCGATCAAAGAGATATGCTTGAAGTGGGGCTTCTTCCATTTCGGAAGATTCGCGGTGACCTATCGGCAGACATTTGGAGAAACTCCATCGGAGACGAGGAAGCGCTCAGGAGCTGAAGGCTGAGTAAGCATATGACAATCCACAAACGTCTTTAGACCCGATCTCCGGGCTGGTTCACTCCAGGGGAAAGTGGCAGGCAACCCCATGGTTCGTCGAGGTTTCAGTCAAAAGCGGGCGGCTTTCATGGCAGATATCTCGGGCAAAGGCACAGCGGGTCGAGAATTTGCAGCCCTTGGGAGGGTTGAGCGGGCTTGGAATTTCGCCCTTGAGCAGGATGCGCTCGCGTCTGCCCCCTTTATGCGGCTGCGGAATGGCTGAAAGCAGCGCCTGGGTATAAGGATGGCGCGGGGCGGCGTAGAGCGTGTCGGTCTCGCCGATTTCCACGATGGAACCGAGATACATGACGGCCACGCGGGTCGAAACCTGGCGAACCACGGGAAGATCGTGAGCGATGAACAAATAGGTGAGGTTCAGCCTCTCACGGAGGTCAGCGAACAGATTGATGATCTGCGCCTGTACCGAAACATCGAGTGCGGAGACCGGTTCATCGGCGACGATCAATTGCGGTTCGACCGCCAGCGCCCGCGCAATGCCGATCCGCTGGCGCTGTCCGCCTGAAAATTCATGCGGATAACGATCGAGATATTCAGGCCTCAGACCCACCAAAGTCATGAGTTCGGCAAGGCGATCCTCGACTTCGGAACCAGTGCGGATCGCGTGGACCTTCAGCACTTCGCCGAGGATATCGCGGACCCTGCGGCGCGGATTGAGCGAGGAGGAAGGATCCTGGAAGATCATCTGCATTTTGCGCCGCACGGGCTTCAGCGCCCGCGCATTCGCCTTGCCGATCTCGATACCTTCGAAGGTGAGGCTGCCCGAAGTCACGTCGTAAAGCCGGGTCATGCAACGACCCAAGGTGGACTTGCCGGAGCCGGACTCGCCGACCAAGCCGAGCGTCTCGCCCGGAAACACGTCAAGGCTGATCTGGTCAACGGCATGCAATATCCGGCCCGAGCCCGGTATCATGGTCTTACCGACGACGAAATTCTTGGTCAGTTGGTGAGCCGAAAGGAGAGGCTTTCGCATTTGGTCGGTGCTCACGCAGCCACCTCCAGGGAAAGAACGGTCCGGCGCAGGGTTTCCCGCTCGTCGCCGTCGAGCACACAGAGCCCGGCCTGATCCTCAAGCCGTCTGAGCGGCGGCCGCGCGTTGCACTCGGCGCGGGCAAATCGACAGCGCGGCGCAAAACCGCAGCCCTCGGGTATGTTTTCGGGTGTGGGCGGCATGCCGCCGATCGAGATCAGCCGCTCGGGTCTTGGGCCGGTCAATGGCGGGATCGAGGCCATCAGGCCCCAGGTATAGGGGTGAAGGGGATGGGAAAAGATAGCTTTCGCCGGACCGCTTTCCACAATACGGCCGGCATACATGACCGCGACCTGATCGGCCACTTCGGCAACGACACCCATATCGTGGGTAATCAGGATGATCGCCGATCCAAAATCCTTGCGCAACCGCAGCAGAAGATCGAGCACCTGCGCCTGGACGGTCACGTCGAGCGCCGTGGTCGGTTCATCGGCGACGATGAGCGCCGGATTGCAGGAGATCGCCATCGCAATGACGGCGCGCTGGCGCATGCCGCCGGAAAGCTGGTGCGGATAGCGCCCGACGGCCTCCGCCGGATTTGCGAAGCCCACCTCCGCCAAAAGTTCGATCGCGCGTTTGCGTGCTGCTCGAGCGGAGAGTTTTTCATGAGCGCGAATCTGCTCTTCTATCTGCCAGCCGATCGTATAGACCGGGGTCAGCGCGGTCATCGGATCCTGCGAGATCAGGCCGATGCCCTTGCCGCGAATGCTTCGCATCCGGCTGGCCGGCAGTTCGAGAATGCGCTCGCCTTGAAAGGCAACCGCGCCGTCGACCCTGGTGGTCTTCGGATCGTGAAGGCCGAGGAGCGACAGAAGCGTTACCGATTTTCCAGAGCCGGACTCGCCGACAATGGAGAGAATTTCGCCCTGGCGAACCGAAAAGGAGACGTCGTCTACAGCCTTGACGAGGCCCTTGTCGGTCGCAAATGACACGGTAAGACCCTTGACGTCCAGAAGCAGAGGCTTGTCGGAACCGGTCATCGTCAACTCCCCCTCACGCGCGGATCGATCAACACGTAGATGATGTCCACGCATGCATTGGCGAGGACGACGAAAAAGGAGGCATACATCACCGTGCCAAGAATCATCGGCAGATCCAGATTGAGCAGCGCCTGATAAGTCAGCCGTCCGACACCGTTGAGGCCGAAGACGACTTCGGTAAGCAGTGCGGCGCCGCCAACCAGTGCGCCGAAATCGAGGCCGAACATGGTAACGAACGGGATCAGCGACGTCCGGAGCGCGTGCCTGAGCATTACCCGCGCCGGGCTCAGCCCCTTGGCACGAGCGGTGCGGATATAATCTTCGTGATAGGCTTCCACCAAGTTGGCGCGCAGGACGCGGCCGTAAATCCCGATATAGAGCGTCGCCAATGTGATCCACGGAATGATCAGCGTCTTGAACCAGCCCAGCGGATCTTCGAAAAGCGGCTTGTAGCCGAGTGCGGGCACCCAGGAAAAAAGCCAGGTATCGTGAAGGCGGCTCTGAGAGATCAGATTCATTACCTCGCCAAGCCAGTAGACCGGCATGGAAACGCCGACGAGCGCAAGCATCATCAGCCCGCGATCGAGTAGGCTGCCCCGTGTCATGGTGGCCACGACCCCGGTCACCACGCCGCCCAGGATCCAGAGAACTGCCGCGCCGAAGACGAGCGACAAGGTCACCGGCGCCGCGACGGCGACTTCCGGCACTACGCGCATGCCGCGATTGACGTAAGAGGCGAGATCCTGCGTCACGAAAAGCCGCTTCATCATGATCGCATATTGCACGGGCAGCGGCCGATCGAAGCCGAATTCGGATCGGATGGCCTGGATAGTTTCCTGAGAGGCATTGCGGCCGGCGATGCGGGCAGCCGGATCGGAGCCGGGCGTCGCAAAGAAGATTAGGAAGACGAGCGCCGAGATGCCGAACATCACGAAGATCATCTGGGTGAGACGCTGGAAGATTGCGACAAACATCCCGGCCCCTCAGACAATCTTGGTGCGCGGATCAAGCACGTCACGGATGCTGTCGCCGACCACGTTAAGGGAGAGAACGGTGAGCGCGATGACGATGCCGGGCGCGAGCGCCACGGCCGGGCGCGTATAGAGCAGCGTCTGCCCATCCTGAATGATTGTTCCCCAGCTCGCATCCGGCGCCTGTACGCCGATCGAAAGGAACGAAAGCGACGACTCGGTGACGATGTTGAGCGCCATCATCAGCGGTATGAAGACGATGAGCATGGTCGATACGTTCGGCAATATGTCCTTGAGCAGAATGCGCCAGGCTGGAATACCGAGCCCGACCGCCGCGAGCACGAATTCGCTCTCCTTGAGCGCGAGCACCCGGCCGCGGACGGGTCTTGCGACATAGGGCACGTAGATGATGCCGATGATGCCGATCGGCAGGAGCAGACTGTCGGCAGTGATTTCAATCGGGCCGATCACAACGCCCTTCGAAATCATCACGATCGAAAGCGAGATCGCCAGCAGATAGACGGGAAACGCCCAGAGAATGTCGAGAATGCGCGACAGCACGATATCTGCGAGGCCGCCGAAAAAACCCGCGGATATGCCGATGGCTGCGGCCAGCACGAGACAGACGGCCGTCGCAGCCGATGCGATCAGCAGGGAATTCCTTCCGCCATAGAGGAGGCGGGCGGCAACGTCGCGACCCTGCGTATCGGCACCGAGGAAATATTGCGTTCCCCAGGTCGGCCCGATCGGAGTCACGCCGAGGCCCAGCCCCTCGGTAGAGGCCTGCATGATCTTCATCTTTTTGCCGTCGACCGTGACCTTGCCGCTCAGGTTGGAGCGGAACGGATCCGTGCCGGCGATATCGGCGGCGTAGAATGGCGCGGCAAGGCTCGACAACACGATCACGAGGAGCAGGAAAACGGCGGCGATCGTTGGCTTGTCGCGTTTCAGGAGCCTCCAGGCCCGCCGCCAGGGACCGGCGCCGCTACGCGTCGCAACGGCGTCGAGCCTTTCGATCTCGGAAGATGGGGTATCGGCCAAGGCGTTCATCTCGCTTTCCCGCACGGGTCATATACAACAGGCACGCATGCAGGCGGCGGCGCTGATCGCGCCGCCGCCTGATGGTTACTTCACCCAGGATTGGGAGATGACCCAGCGGTTCTGCTTGTTGAAGGCATAATTTCCGAGGCGGGCGGAGGTGAAATTCACGCTCTTCGGCGTGAACAGCGGCACCAGCGGCGCTTCAGCCATATAGGCCTTGTCGATCTTGGCCCATTCGGCATTGGCGGCTTTCTCATCGGTCAGCGAAAGGGTCATGGCCGCCTTCATCTTGGCGTCGAGGTCCTTGTTGCAATAGCCGGCGATATTGATCGAGGAATCGCTGCCTTTGTTGAAGCTGCTGCAGGAGAGCAGCACATTCAGAAAGTCCGACGCGGCCGGATAGTCCATATACCACTGGGTAACGCTGATCTGGACGTTGTTGTTGGTATTCTGAATGTAGGCAAACTCGATATTGGGTGAGATCGCCTTCATCGAGGCATCATAGCCGAGCTCGTTGAGGACGCTCTGAATATAGGTGCCGATGCCGCGTGCAACGGCGTTGTCTTCGGCGATCACCGTCACCTTTTGACCCTTCGTGCCCGATTCCTCGACCAGTTGCTTGGCCTTGTCCATATCTGCCTCCGACCACTTCGGGCCGGGGTCCTTGGTATAGATGCAATCATCGACATGGCCGGGGAAATCGGGCGGCAGGATCTGGCAAGTCGGCTGTGCCAGCACTTCCCCCCCGAAGAGCCCGACGAGTGCGTCACGATCGAGCGCATAGTTCAGGGCCTGTCGCGCCTTGATGTTATTAAAGGGCGGTAGATTGACGTTCATCGGCGCGTACCAAAAGGCCGCGAGCGGATCGATGCGAACCTGCTTGGCGTATTTCGAGCCGATCTCAGGCAGGCGATCCGTCGGCGGCGTGTCGAACATCCAGTCCACCTGACCATTGATCACGGCATTGATGCCGGCTTCCTCGGTCATGCCGAACTTATAGTCGATTTCGTCGGCATAGCCGTCCGGCTGCGCATCGACGCTCCATTCCTTGAAATAGGGATTGCGCTTCAACACCATCTTTTCATTCGGGTTGTAGCTTTCGATCATGTAGGCACCGGTTCCCGGTACGGGGCTCGTGCCGGCATCCTTGGCGGGCGTATCGGCTGGGACGATACTCGCATGCGGTACCGCAAGCTTGGCGAAGAACTCCGAATCCGCCGCGGTGAGATTGATGGTGACGGTGCCAGCCTTCTCGTCGGCAATCACACCGCCATCAAGCGTGCAGGTATCACCATCCGCCATGCATTTATCGGCGCCGACGATACCATTGTAGAAACTGCCCATGGTTGGGCCCTTGACCTTGAAGATCCGCTGAAACGAGGCCACGACATCGGCCGGCGTGACGTCCTTGCCGTTCCAGAACTTGATGCCCTTGCGGATCTTGAAGACATAGGTTTTCCCGTCATTCTTGATCTCCGGCATTTCCTCGGCGATCGCGGGCACGATCTTGAAGCCTTCCGTACCACCCGCCTGCTTGAACTTGACGAGGCCGTCATAGCTCATCTGGTAGATCTGCCAATACTGGGCCGTATAGTTGAGCATCGGATCGATGGTGCCGGCCGCCGAAACGGCCGAGAGCGTCATCGTGCCACCGCGATGCTGAGCCATAAGCGCGGCCCGGTCCTCGGCGTGAGCCACCCCCGAAAGCATGGTCTGGGCGAGCAGAAGGCCGGCGAAAGCTGCCCCCGCGCGGAAAAATGTTGTTGTCCGTGTCATCATGATTGTCTGTTCCCTCTTATTATAAATGGTTCGATACCGCTGCTATTTACGACCGGTCCGTTGACAGTCTCTTGCTTTCACGGCGCTTTCTCATTCAGAAATGCGCCAATCTCGGCCATGCAGGCCGCGCGTTCCTCGACATGCGGCATGTGGCTAGACTGTTCAAAGATCCGCCAGCGCACATCCGGGATTTCATCGGCATAGGGTTGCACACAAGCCTCCGTCGCCTCGTCGTAGCGACCAGAGATCAACAGCGTCGGGACATCGATGGTCGAAAGACGACCGACGATCGACCAATCCTTCATCGTGCCAATGACATGGAATTCGTTGGGGCCGTTCATCGTGTAGTAGACGGTCGGGTCCTCGGCTATGGCATCGAAGGTGCGCTTTACCTCCGGCGGCATGGGGACGACGCGGCAGACATGGCGCTCGTTGAAAACGTCTGTTGCCTTGACGTATTCTGGGCTGCCCGTGGTGCCGGCCAGTTCATGCTTGAGCAGCGTGGCCTGCACGTCGGCCGGCAAGGCTTCGCGAAGGCGATTGGCCTCGGAAATCCAGGTTTTCATTGCCGCGGGCGAATTGGCGATCACGAGCGCCTTGAGACCGGCCGGCCGATCGACAGAGAATTCAGCCGACAACATGCCGCCCCAGGATTGTCCGAGCAGGCAATAGGCGTCCCGGATGCCCAGATGGTCGATCAAGTTATGGAGCTCCGCCTTGAAGAAGGCGACCGTCCAGAAATCACCGCCCTTTTCCGGCAGGTGCGTGGACTTGCCATTGCCCACTTGGTCATAGTGGATGACAGCGCGGCCGGTGGCGGCGATATCCTTGAAACTGTCGACATAATCATGCGTGCAGCCAGGCCCGCCATGCGCGACGATCAGCGGCGGCTTGCCGGATGCGAGGTCTCCAGTGATCCGGTACCAGGTCCTGTAACTGCCATAGGGCGCATAGCCTTCGATTACCTCCATATTTCGTCTCCTTCTTGTTCGTCTTCCTAATGTCCGCCGTGGGTACGCCTGTCGTTCTTGCAGATGGCGTCCGCGGCCTCTTCGACCGTCATGCCCCAATCCATCGAGATGCGTCTCAAGCGTTTGAAAGCGGCGGCTTCGCCGGCATATCCCTGCTGCATCAATTGCAATACGGCGCGCACCACGATCGGTCGCTGACGCAATCGGTCCTCGAGCGCACGGATATCATCGGCATGGCTGCGGGCTTTCTGGTAGGCATGCGACGCGATCAGCAGCGCGCTATAGGCGCCTGTCGAGCCGATCGGTTTCAGCAGATGCGCGTTCGAGCCCTGGGCGAGCACCCATTCGATCCGCCCCGGCGCTTCCGAGCCGATCAGCGCGACGAGCGGCATGGGCGAAAAACCAGATGGCCAGGGAAATTGCTGGTCGTGTCCCATGTCGGCATCGAAGAACACCACATCGGCCTGTGCATCCTGCTCATCGAGCTGCGGCCAGACGGCCTTGACCTGGATGTGCAGCGACTCCAACTGGCGCGTCAGCGCCTCGACGGACGGATGCGGTCGATGCAGGATCACCGCGCGCCAAGTGGAAAACATCGGTCGTTCGAAGCGGCTCATTTGACCACCTTCAGTCCCGCGCCCGGCCCATAAACGCTCGGCCTGCCGGGAAAAATCGAACGCACCAGATAGGGGTCTGCCTCGACAACAGGGGTTTCGGTGTCAAAAATCTCGAAACCGCCCTCGCTGTCAGACCTGCCGATATACGGCCGCAAACCGGCGTAATGGGTGCGCGGATCAAACGAAATCGGCCCAACGGGCGTATCGAAACGCCGCTGCGTCACCACTTTGCGGATCAAATCCGGATCGTCCGTGCCGGTATCGGCGATCGCCTGGGCCAGGACGGAAACCGCCATATAGGCGAAGGCAAATGGCCCTGTGACCGGCCGGCCGTCGCCACGGCGAGCTGCCAATCGCGTCTTGAAACGCCGATTTTCCTGAGTGTCGAGCCTGTCCAGATAGATGTTGGTGACGATGTGCCCAGCCTTGGCTTGCGAACTCAGGTCGGTGAGATCGATTTCCGAAAGATTGCAGGCCACGAGCGGCCGGCGTTCGGCGCTAAAATCGACGTTCTCCTCACGCAGTTCCGCATAGGCCCGGATGAACGCATGGGCGGAACGGCCAACAAGGTTGGAGAGGATGAAATCCGGCCGCTTCAGGCGGATTTCGGCAATCAGGTGATCGACCTCTTCCGAACCGAGCGGCACGAAGCGCTCTGCCAGCACCTCGCCACCCGCCGCCTCGGTCAGCTCGCGGGCGATGCGGCCAATTTCCCAGCCCCAGATATAGTTCGAGCCGACGATGAACGGCCGCCGGCCGTAACGCGGCAAGACGTAGTCGAACAGCGGCAACAGATGCTGGTTCGGACAGGCGCCCAGATAGATGACGCTGTCACTCGTCTCATAGCCCTCGTGCGGAAAGGCGTACCAGAGCAGCGCGCCGTGGCGTTCGACGACTGGAAGCACTTCCTTCCGGCTCCAAGACGTGATCGCGCCGACGATGTGCCGACATCCCCTTTGCCGGATGGCGACCTCGGCGAGTTCGGCATAGCGTTCCGCACTCCCGGCTGGGTCATCGACACGCGGGTCGAATTGGAAGAAATAGCTGGAATCACCGTTGAGTTCGGCGATTGCCGCCAAGGCTCCGTCCACCGCATCGCGGCCCAGCGTCGCATAAGTGCCCGTCGTCGAATAAAGAAGTGAGAGAGGGACGGGCTTTCGGATCATAGGATGTTCCGCAACCCACCGAATGGGCAGCGGCCGATTGCACGCCGCTCGAAAGACAAAGGACTATCCTCGTTGGGGGTATTCTTGATCACGCCAAAATCTCGGTTTGAACGCTTGGCACGACCGACCAAACGGCACGAAAAAAGCCCCGTCCGCAGGGTGTGCGGAAAGCGGGGCTCATTTGCCGTTGGCGATCAATGCCATTTCTTGCTTTAACGCTATGACAAGCTCACTTTATAGTCAATTAGAAATCATGCTCATTTTTCAATCATTCGCCTGCGCCCAATCCGGCAATACCGCGCCGCGGCTGGGTTAGGCGCTGGGATATGGGGCGCCATCTTCCCGGGCAATCCTCAAAGCAAGGTTAACTGGGAACATTGAGACGGCGTTAACTTACATGCCATGATAAAAATGGGCCTGTCGCATGTTTTGTTGGCTATAGCATCATTGTTAAGCTTCTGGTGCTACCGCTATCCAGAAGACAAATATTGGCGTTCAATATGCAAACTATTGATATCGAGGCAATTACTCAAAAAGCAAATTCCAGCCTACAGGAAGCGTGGCATCTTGGATGTACGGGCCGCTCGGTTGAGGCACTTACACTTGCCAGCCAAATTCATGCCGATGCCAAGTCGCGGGGCGACGATCGCATTGCCGCCCAATGCGACACGGATATAGCCTGGTATTGTTTGCAGATTGGCAAGGCCGAACTCGGGATAACGCATGTCCGCAGGGCGGTAGACTTCTGGAAATTGAGTGGGGAGCCCATCCAGGAAGCCTATGCCCGGGCGTATCTCGGATGGTTGTTTCTGGAATTGGGCTTGCCCGAGGAAGCGATCGAAGAGGCTACCCGCGCGTTGGATTTGGCCGACAGGACTGAAGACCTAAAGGTGCAAAGCCTGGCCACCAACGTCATTGGAATTATCTTCTGGTACAACAAGCAGCCTGACCGGGCCATTCTGATGAGCGAGAGATCCGTCGAGCTCGCCAGATCGATCGGCGACAAGACCTATGAATGCTGGTGGCTTATCAATCTTGGCGGTGCCCATTCGGAAGGCGGATATATCGCGCAAGCGCGCGGCGAGCCGGAAGTGGGACACCAGATGCTGATGAGAGCGCTGGAGCTGACGGAAGAGGCGCTCGACATCTCAATCGAGATCGGGGATAGCTGGGCCGCTCGCATTTGTCTCGGCAACGAAGCGGACTACTACAGTCATCTGGGCGAGCATGACAAAGCGCTTCAGTGCATGGTCCGCTATGAGGCGTTTCAGGAGAACAGCTATGTTCGCGACAGGCAGCAATATCTCTACACTTTAGGCCAGGTCCATATCAATTGCGGGAACTTTGTAGACGCCCGATCGCTGTTGCTCGAGGCGCTGGATCTGATCGGCGACGGCGGCAGTTTCGATTCCTATATCCAGATCTATCTTTATCTGTCGCAGGCTTATGAAGGGCTGGGGCAGTTTGACCTGGCGCTGGAGACGCATAAGAAGTTCCACCAGGCATATTTGCAGAACAGCGCCGAGAGAACCCAACAGCGCGCGCGTCTCGCCGAAATCTATTATGAAACCAAGCGGCTCAAGGAAGTCGCGGAGACAGAGTCGAAGCGCGCCGAAACGCTGGAAGCCTCCTATCAGAAATTGCAGGAGGAAACCGATATCCTTGCCAGCGCCGTTTATCTTGACGGGCTGACTGGGCTCTATAACCGCAAATATCTTGACAGCCGCTTCAAGGAGCTGGCGTCCGAGACGCGTCCATATTCCATCGCGATGCTGGATGTCGATCACTTCAAGTCGATCAACGACAACTTCTCCCATATGATCGGCGACCAGGTGCTTAGCGCCATTGGAACCATATTGCGCAACCAGTTGCGGATTACCGATCAGGCGATCCGCTTTGGCGGCGAGGAGTTTGTCGTCCTGCTGGCAGGCCCTCCCGGAGGGGCGGCCGATGTCTGCGAGAGGCTGCGTTCGACGATTGAACGCTGGGACTGGTCGCAAATCTGCAACGGGCTGCTCGTCACGATCAGCATAGGCGTCGCCGGTAGCCTGTCCGCCAATTCTCCGAGCGAGATTTTGGAGATCGCCGATCAGAATCTCTATGCGGCGAAAAAGGGCGGTCGCAACCGGGTTGTTTCGTAGCGAGCGTGCCGTCCAGCGACGTCTCTGTCTGGTAAACGCTGCAAGCATCTAGCTGTGTTGCTGCCCCGTAACCAAAGGCGTACGGGGCAGTTTCTTTGCTCGGCTAACTATTCAAATCCCGCCAAAGCCGCACCGGATTAGAATTCCTCCCAATTGGTAGCCGCGACCGCCAGGTTGCCTTGCGTCGCGTAGGCCTTGGCGAGTTTGGCTCCCAGCGCCCGTGCAGGAGATGCCGTGGGCATGTCGCTTTGCTTAGCTGAGCGAGCCCGGGATACCGATGCCTTGCCGATGTTGAATTCACTGAGCATTGCAGCGATGCGACCGACCTCCAGCGTGAGTGCATGGCTGGCGGCGGTGGATTCCTCTACCATCGCGGCATTCTGCTGCGTGCCCTGATCCATCGAGTTGACGGCTGTATTAATTTCCTGCAGGGCGGTTGCTTGCTCTGTGGATGCTCGAACGATCGCGCCGATATGCCGATCAATCTCCTTGACCTCGTCAGCGATGACCGTAAGCGCTTCTCCGGTTTCTCCAACAAGAGTCACGCCCGCCTTTACCTGCTCGCCCGAATTGTTGATCAGTTCTTTGATCTCCTTTGCGGCCTTGGCCGAGCGCTGGGCGAGTTCGCGAACCTCCTGCGCGACGACGGCAAAACCCTTACCTGCGTCGCCGGCTCGAGCCGCTTCGACACCGGCATTCAGCGCCAGCAAGTTCGTCTGGAAGGCGATTTCGTCAATCACTCCGATAATATTCGAGATTTCCCGCGAAGAGCCGTCGATTGCACCCATTGCGGCGACCGCTTGCCTCACGATGTCACCGGATTTTTCGGCGCCGATACGAGCCTTTGCAACCAGTTGTCCAGCTTCCTCGGCACGCCGGCTGGAATCCTTGACCGTGGTGGTGATTTCCTCAAGTGCAGCAGCGGTCTCCTCGATGGAGGCTGCCTGCTGTTCGGTACGCTTGGAAAGATCATCCGCAGCGGACCGAATTTCCTGTGAGCCAGAGTTGATCTGTGAAGCGGCACCATTGATTTGCTCGATCGTCGCCGACAACTGGTCAAGAGCGTTGTTGAAGTTGTCACGCAGAGCGTGATACGCCGCCGGCAGGTCGTCATCGATCCGGTAGCTGATATCCTTGGCGGCGATTGCCGCCATCGCTTTGCCGAAGCTGTCGCAGACGAGCTGGCGTTCCGCGTCGATCGCCTCGGCCTGAGCCTTCTGCTTTGCGATTTCAGCTTCATCGATATAGACCGAGATCGCCAAGTCCATGTCCAACATCACAGCCTTGACGAGACTGGCAAGTGCCTTGCCGAAGTCCGCACTCTTCATTGTTTTTCGTGAGAATATCCCGCCTTTGGGGAAGATTTCCTCGACGGCGCTCTTGATCAGATGGTCGATAATGATGGCGTAGCCGCCAATGTACCATTGTGGCTCCAGGCCGATGCGGGCATGCACAGTGCCGATTGTACGAACCTTGCCGACATATTCCTCATTGAAATTGCCATCGGCGATATTGTGCCAATGGCCCATCTGCGCACCCTTCGCCCGGGCGATGTTCTCCTCCGTGGAGAAAAAGCGGCTGACCTCTGGGCTCTTGCGCAATTGCGCATAGAACTTGTCCAGACCATGGGGCAGTTCGCGTTCGATCAGAGTTTTTAGGGATCGGATGCCAGCGCGACCGTCCTGATCGAGCTGCATGAAGTCGAGGCGGCGCTCGACGTTCTGACGCCGGGTCTTTGCGCCGGCGGCGTCACCGTTGCCTGCGGAATTGGAGCTGTTGTTGGCATGCATGGAGCGACTCGACATTCTCGACCTCGAAAACAATGGGCTTAAACCGCGATTGGGCACATACCTCAATCACATCGAAACCCGTCGTCATGTCGGCGCTGGCGTCCATCCGCCCTTTCGATAAGCCCCAAATTTGGGCGATTTCCTTTATTTGGCGTTAACCAAAGTCAGATCCTCAAGGCACATCGCTAAAGTCTTCGTATATCGGATATTTTCTGCGCTTTTCGGATGGGATGATTTGGCGAATGCAGGGACGCAGCGGCATATGTCTATGCGGCGCTAAGCGCACTCCGAAGAGGAGGCGGGATCGGGAAGGTCCGTCGCCTCAGTTTATGAGGTTCCGGCGAATCGCTTCGGCGACCGCATGGGCGCGATTGGCCGCACCGAGTTTTTTCGTCGCGCTTTTCAGATAGCTATTGATGGTTTCCGGTCGATAATCCGAAGCATCGGCGATTTCCTCACTCGTCAACCCTTTGCTGGCGAGTTCAAGGCTTCGCAACTCACCGTTCGTCAGACGAAGGACGCCGGCGGCGAAGCGATCCATCAAAGGCTTCGTGATTACCCGATGCAGCGGTTCGGCAAAGAAGAGGAGCAAATCCCGCTCGCTTGCTGTGAATTGTTTTTCTCTTGTGAAGCAGACGCCACCGTAGACGACGCCATCTCTCGCCAATGGCACCTGCAAGCGTAGCCCGATCCTGTAGGCCCGCAGCAAATACTGAAGGCGTTGCGAGGGGGGCGAGATGTCAAAAGCTTCTTCGTCACTCAGCGGCGTCGTTCGGTTCAGCGACTGGATGACCAGCGGGTCCGACAGACCGAGCTTTTCTCCGAAGTAAGTATCGATAAAAGCAGGCGGCATATCCGTATCGATGGAATGGCCTCGTCCAATTTGATACCCGGCGAGATCCAGCCCGCCGACAGCGATGTGGCGGAAATCGACCGCCTTCCTGAGCTGTTCCAGCAGTTCGCTGTCGCGTAGCTGTCTATGGGCGGGAACCTCGGAGAGATCCTTGAAATCGCCCAGGTATTTTATTGCAACACAACCCATCGTCATCTCGTCTTTTGCGCGCTGCCCAATTTTGACGTCGAGAAGTTAATGTCATGTTAAAGTTTGCAAGTTTAGGCGCTGCCCAGATCGCCGATCACGAACGTCTCTTACGTAAATTCCGCGGCCATGATCTCAAGTTCATGCCACAGACTGTCGGCAAATCCGCGCAGGACGAGGAGTTCGTAGCAATCCTCGCTGGTGCGGGCGAGGTTGGCGCCGATATGGCCGATCAGCGTCATCACGGCATGGTTGATGGGGAATTGATCGGCATGCAGGTCCACGCCCGTACCCTTTGCCAGGAGCTGACGCACCTGCGGACCCTTGATGCGGATTCGGCTGCGTCCGTGCGTTTGGTCCGCCAGATAGGCGACGGTCGCCAGATGGTCTGCGATGACATCAACATCAACAGCGCCATCGGCGACCAAGAACCATTGTCCGGGACCGGAGTTTCGCAGGCTGAGACCTTCTGTTTGCCCGATCGCCGCCAGAATGCCGGCCTCGGTAACAGCGCCGGGGCGGGCCAATAGCTGCAGGATCACACCGTCGGTGACCGCCTCCAGCGCCAGATTCCCGAGCACCTTTGGTTCCCCGACGCGAAGTGCCGGGCGGCGGATGAGTTCAAATTCGGTCATGGCTGCCTCAGATGCCGCGCGTTCAGACATGGAGCTTCTCGTTTGCAGGATCGACAAAGACCGGGCTGACGAGGCGGCCGGCGGTAAATTCGTTGCGCAGGCCGTTCCAGATCTGCACCTCTTCGCCATGGCGGGATGCGCCGCCCTTGACGAGGGCCAGGCCGATGGTGGAACCGACATGGGGCGAGAAGCAGCTCGAAGACACATAACCTTGGTCGTTTTCGAGCGTGGCCGCTGCGTCCTTCTTCAGAATATGTGCACCCGTCCTGAAGCTGACGGCCGGATCGAGCGGCACGACGCCGACCAGTTGCGGACGATCCGGATTGACTAGCCCCTCGCGCGCGACCATGTGCTTGCCGATGAAATCCTGCTTGGCCATGGACACCATCCTGCCGAAGCCGAGGTCGGCTGGGACCACGGTACCGTTGATCTCGTTATGGGTGACATGCCCTTTCTCGATGCGCAGGACAGCCAGCGCCTCGATACCATAGGCACAAATTCCGTGGGCAGCGCCTGCCTGCATGACGAGATTGGCAACGCTCTCGCCGAAATCTGCCGGCACGGCCAATTCATAGGCCAGCTCTCCGGAAAACGATATGCGGAACAGCCGGCCTTTCAAGCGTCCGCCAAGCAGCGAAACCTCTTTTGCCGCCAGATATGGGAAGGCTTCATTGGACATGTCGTCATCGACGAGTTGCTGCAGCACGGCCCGCGACTTGGGGCCAGCGACCGCCATCTGCGCCCATTGGTCGGTGACCGACGCCAGCCGCACGTCGAGTTCCGGCCAAAGCGCCTGGGCGCAGAATTCGAGATGGTTCATGACACCTGCGGCATAGGCCGTGGTCGTCGTCATGAAATAGCGGTCCTCGGCAAGTCGGCTGGTCGTTCCGTCATCATATATAAAGCCGTCTTCGCGCAGCATCAGCCCGTACCGAGCCTTACCGACCGGCAGCGTCAGAAAACCGTTGCAATAGACGCGATTGAGGAACTCCGCAGCGTCCGGCCCGCACACTTCGATCTTGCCGAGCATGGAGACATCACAGATGCCGACATTCAGCCGGATATTCTTCACCTCGCGGTCGACGCTTTCGCGCCAGCCATTTTCCCCCGCCCGCGGGAACCAGGCGGAGCGATACCAAAGGCCCGTTTCGACGAAGGTCGCGCCGTTTTTCGCCGCCCAATCGTGCAGTGGCGACTTGCGCACCGGCTGGAAATGCTTCCCGTGCGAGGCTCCTGCCAGGGCGCCGAAGGAAACGGGCGTATAGAAGGGACGGAAAGTCGTGGTGCCGACCTCGGCCGGCGAAACACGCCGCGCCTCGGAGAGGAGGCCGATGGCGTTGATGTTGGAAAGCTTGCCCTGATCGGTCGCCATGCCGTTGGTCGTATAGCGCTTGGCAAGCTCCACGTGACCATAGCCTTCCTGCACCGCAAGGCCGAGATCCTTCAGATGCACGTCGTTCTGATAATCGACGAAAGCCTTGCCGGTGATGCCGGGAATAGACCAGAGCGGTTTGGCCGGGGCTGGCACGGTTTCACGCTCGACGACCGGGATCTCGCTGACAGAATGGGAAAAGCCGAGATCCGAAAGTGCAGCCGCAGCCGCTTTCTGCCCCGACGCCATGGAGGCATGCAGCCCAAAGACACCTGCGGCCGAGCCCGCAAGCGCCAGATCCGCCAAGCCCTCGGGCGCGAGGAGGGCGGAATGGTCGTCGGACCAACGCGGCTTGCCGCCGCGATGGCAGGCAAGGTGGATGATCGGCGAGAAGCCGCCTGACATGGCGAGACTGTCGACCGCGAGCCGCTCCGACTGCCCCTCGCGCCAGATGTCGATCGCTTCGACTGCCTTGCCGCCATGCACGTTCGAGACAAAGCCGCCCCGCACCAGCCGGGCCTTGCCGGTGTAGGCGATATGCGCATCACGGCGGCTGTCGATGACCGCCGCCACCTCCATGCCGGCAGCCTCCAGATCGGCGGCGAGCGCATAGCCGCTGTCGTTGCTGGTGAAAACCGCCGTCTTCCTGCCCGGCGCAACGCCATAGTGATTGAGATAGCTGCGCATGGCGCCGGCCATCATGACGCCGGGAATGTCGTTGCCGCCGAAGACCAGCGGCCGCTCTTCGGCACCCGTTGCCAGAATGGCCTTTTTTGCCGCAATGCGCCACAGGCGCTCGACCGGCAGATTTGCCAGAGGTGCGGCAACATGTTTCTGCACACGCTCCACGGCCCCGAAAACCTGGCCGTCATACCAGCCGAATACCGTCGTGCGTGTCAAAAGCTGGACATTGGAAAGGCTCTCCAGTTCCGCAATCACGCCTGCGGCAAAGGAGGATGCCGGCAGTCCGCCGATCAGCGCCGTTTCGCTCAAGGCGTAGCCACCAAGCGCCGCATTTTCATCGACCAGGATTACCCGCGCTCCGGCCCGGCCCGCGGCAAGCGCCGCCATCAGGCCCGCGGCCCCAGCGCCGATCACCAGCAGATCGCAATGCGCCCAGCATTTCTCATAGGCATCCGGATCCGTTTCATGGGATGCCCTGCCGAGACCTGCCGCCTTGCGGATGAAGGGTTCGTAGACCTTCTCCCAGAATTTGCCCGGCCACATGAAGGTCTTGTAGTAGAAGCCGGCAGACAAAAAGGGTGAAAGCAGGCCATTGACCGCACCGATATCATGCTCCAGCGAGGGCCAGCGGTTTTGGCTCTTCGCTTCCAGGCCCTCATAGAGATCCTGCATGGTGGCGCGTGTATTGGGCTCGGTTCGCCCGCCGCGGCCGATGGTCATCAGCGCATTGGGTTCGGCCGCTCCAGCCGTCAGGATGCCGCGCGGGCGGTGATATTTGAAACTGCGTCCAACCAGTTGCTGACCGTTGGCCAGCAAGGCCGAAGCAAGCGTATCACCCACCAGACCCGTCATCGGCTTACCATCGAAGGTAAAGGATAGCGCCTTCTCCCGTTTGATCAGGCCGCCTTTCGGAAGACGATAGGAGGTCATGCAAGCACCTCCTTTCGTTCAGCAGCATCACGGCAATCATGGATCTCATGCGTGGCCGTATCGCGCGAAACCACAAGCCAGCGGCGGCACCCGGACGTGTGGTGCCAATATTCCTGGTAAGCGCCACGCGGATTGTCGCGCAGATAGACATAATCGAACCATAGGTCCGCTCCGGCGTCGGCGGCGGGGCGCGGCAGGGCGGCGCCTTTCACAGTGAATTCTTCCTTCGGGCGAAGCCCGCAATGAGGGCAGGGAATACGGCTGGCCATGTCATGTCGCTTTCGGAAAAATCAGTGAAGGTTCGGCTGGGCGCCCTGGCCCTTTTCATCGATCATGTAGCCGCGCTGGAAGCGGTCGAGGCGGAACGCTCTCGCCGTTTCATGCGGCTCGCCGCGGGCAATCAGGTGGGCGAAGCAATAACCCGACGCGGGCGTCGCTTTGAAACCGCCATAACACCAGCCGGAGTTCAGATAGAGATTATCGAGATGCACCTTGTCGATGATCGGCGAGCCATCCATCGACATGTCCATGATGCCACCCCAGGACCGCAGCACGCGGATGCGCGAGAGCGCCGGGATCATGGCCTTGCCGGCTTCCGCGACATGCTCGACCGTGGCCAGATTGCCGCGTTGAGCATAGGAGTTGTAGCCGTCGATATCGCCGCCGAACACCAGGCCGCCCTTATCGGATTGCGAGACATAGAAATGTCCGGCGCCGAAGGTGACAACGCCGTCGATGAATGGTTTCAGGCCCTCGGAAACGAAGGCCTGCAGCACGTGGCTCTCGATCGGTAACTTCAGTCCGGCCATCTCCGCCACGCGTGACGAATTGCCGGCAGCAGCAAGCGCGAGCTTATTGCAGGCGATGAAGCCGCGGCTGGTTTCCACCCCGACCGCCCTACCGTTTTCAAGGCGGATACCCGTCACCTCGCAATTCTGGATAATATCGACTCCATGGCTGTCGGCGCCGCGGGCGTAACCCCAGGCAACTGCGTCATGGCGCACCGTACCGCCCCGCCGCTGCAGCAAGCCACCCTGGACCGGGAAGCGGGCATTCTCGTAGTCGAGAAAGGGCAGCATGGCACGAACCGCCGTGCGGTCCAGCAGCTCGGCATCGACGCCATGCAGGCGCATGGCGTTGCCGCGCCGCGTATAGGCATCGCGTTGGGCGTCGGAATGAAAGAGATTGAGAACACCGCGCTGCGAGACCATGGCGTTAAAGTTGAAGTCCTGCTCCAGACCTTCCCATAGCTTCAGCGAGAACTCATAGAAGGGATTGTTGCCGGGCAGCAGATAGTTGGAGCGGATGATCGTGGTGTTTCGCCCGACATTGCCCGAGCCGATATAGCCCTTTTCCAGCACGGCGACATTTCTGATTCCGAAGGTCTTCGACAGGTAGTAGGCCGTCGCCAGGCCATGTCCGCCGCCACCGACGATGATCACGTCATAATGGGGTTTCGGCTCTGGCTGCCGCCAGTGAGCGGCCCAATTCCTGTTGCCACGAAGACCATTGAGGAAGATCGAAAGTGCCGAATACCGCATCCGTGTCCGCTCGATTTGTGAGACTGAAGGAAGGCTAGGCCAGGAATGCGATCAACAATTGCAGAATTAGGCCATTTCAGGATAAATTGAAGACATGCGTGATAACAGCTCGTCCTCCACCCAACGCTACGGCTTCGCGCTGACCCCGAATTTCGCGCTGATGTCCTACGCATCGGCGACCGAGCCCTTGCGTGCTGCAAACCTGATTGCCCAGACCGGCCTCTATGAGGTCATCCCGCTTTCGGTCGACGGCAGGGCTGTCGCGTCCTCCTCCGGGTTTGCAATTCCCTGCGAAGACATTTCGGTCATCGGTGCGAGCTGCCACACGATCTTTGTCGTTGCCGGCGGCAATCCCGGCGACTGGAAGGATGCCGCAGGCCTGCATCCCGTGCTTCGCAGACTGGCTCGCCAGGGCGTGCGCATCGGCGGAATTTCCAGCGGCTCCTATCTTCTTGCCGCCGCCGGCCTGATGGATGGGCGCGATTTCACCATCCATTGGGAGCATGCCCCGGCCATGCGCGAGGCCTTTCCCCATCTCTCCCCGCGGCAGGCGCGCTATGTGCTGGATGGCGACCGCATCACCTGCGGCGGCGGCGTGGCTCCGCTAGACATGATGCATGCCCTGATCGAAGGCAGGCTGGGAACGGCCTTTGCGAGACGGGTTAGCGACTGGTATCTCCACACGGCTGTGGCGGAGCCGACAGCACCGCAGCGCGGCTCTTCGAGCGAGCGGTTCGGCACACATCATCCGGCCCTGATCACGGTTCTGGAAAAGATGGAAGCCACCATAGAACAGCCGATGGATCGCCGGACGATGGCAAAGCTCGTCGGACTGAGCCCCCGTCATCTCGACCGCTTGTTTGCCGAACAGCTTGGTGTCAGCTTCCATGACAGCTATCATCGGATTCGGCTCGATCATGCCCGTCGGCTGCTTGAACAAAGCCCTCTATCGATCTCCGAACTGGCTTTCGCCACTGGTTTTTCCAGCGCCTCGCATTTTTCGAGAGCCTTCAGACAACATTTTGGGCTGACGCCAAAATCCGCTAGAGCAATCCGCCGGACGCCGTAGAAAGCGATCCGCAGGCAGACAGGGAAGAGAAATGATGGCCAAGAACACCCAAAAAGAAGCGGCAGCAAGCAAGGCAGCTCTTGCACAAAATCCGCATGCTGTCCGCGAGCCGCGCGAAAACAATCTCGAGATGGCGATCGGTCATGAGGTCCGCGCCTACCGCAAGAAGCTCGGCATCACCGTGACCGATCTGGCGGCGGCAACCGATATGTCGGTGGGGATGCTGTCAAAAATCGAAAATGGCAATATTTCGCCTTCGCTATCAACTTTGCAGGCGCTTTCCAAAGCACTCGGCGTACCGCTCACGGCATTCTTCCGACGCTTTGAGGAGCCGCGTACCGCGATTTTCGTCAAGGCAGGTGAGGGCGTCAACATCGAGCGCCGCGGTACGCGCGCTGGCCATCAATACAGTCTTCTCGGCCATATCGACAACAATAGCAGCGGCGTTACGGTCGAGCCCTATCTGATCACGCTCACCACGGAATCAGACGTCTTTCCAACCTTTCAGCATGAGGGAATGGAGTTCCTCTATATGCTGGCGGGCGAGGTCGTTTATCGACACGCGGACACGCTCTACTCCATGCAGCCGGGTGACAGCCTGTTCTTCGATGCTGACGCGCCGCATGGGCCGGAGGAATTGGTCAAATTGCCGGCCCGTTATCTTTCGATCATCTCCTATCCGCAAAAAGCGAACCATGAGTAATTTTGCTTAAAAAGAAAAATTTATTCTTTTAAGTTGAAATACGGCATACCGTATGATAGCCCTCCATTGGCAAACGAATGGAGGGTGTTGGAAGTTATGTGCGGCATTGTTGGATTGTTTTTGAAAGACCGGACGCTCGAGCCGAAACTCGGCGAGATGCTGTCCGATATGCTGATAACAATGACCGACCGCGGGCCTGATTCCGCCGGCATTGCGATCTACGGCGCCCCATCCGAAGGAAGGACGAAGCTTACGCTGCAGTCGGCATCGCCGGAGACTGCCTTCGCCGGGCTTCGGGGCGAATTGGAGAGCGCCGGCCTGTCCGCGACCGTCACCGTCAAAAGCACGCACGCGGTCGTCGAAACCAATGGCAGCGCTGGCGAGCTGCGTGCGTTTCTGGCGGCCAGTCACCCGGATATCCGCGTCATGGGCTCCGGCGACAGCGTCGAAATCTACAAGGAAACTGGCCTTCCGAAGGAAGTGGTGGAGCGCTTCAACGTTCGCGCCATGAGCGGTTCGCACGGCATCGGCCATACCCGCATGGCCACGGAATCGGCTGTAACCACACTGGGCGCTCATCCCTTTTCGACCGGGGCTGACCAATGCCTCGTGCACAACGGCTCGCTCTCCAATCACAACAATCTTCGCCGCGAACTCATTCGGGAAGGCATGACCTTCGAAACGCAGAATGACTCCGAAGTGGCGGCTGCCTACCTGACAGCGGAAATGGCGAAGGGCAAAGACCTCGGCGAGGCCCTGACCGGCGCGCTCGACGACCTCGACGGCTTCTTTACGTTCGTCGTCGGCACCAAGTCCGGCTTCGGCGTCGTGCGTGACCCGATCGCTTGCAAGCCTGCGGTCATGGCCGAGACAGATCAATACGTCGCCTTCGGATCGGAGTACCGCGCGCTGGTCAATTTGCCAGGCATCGAGAGCGCACGCGTCTGGGAGCCGGAACCGGCCACCGTCTATTTCTGGGATCACGAAAAGGCCGCCTGAAGCCCCGCCCTTCACGACAAGAAAGTTTTAGCTCCATGCCTGTCTTCGATCTTTCTCACACGCCGCTGCGCGAACTCAACAGCGCCCTGCACAATCTCGGTGCCGGCGCCAACGACACCGCCTTCGAGGTGGTCAATCCGCGCGGCAGCCATGCGGTTGCCGTCGGCATCGATGCTCCCGTCACCGTCGAGGTCAGGGGCTCGGTCGGCTATTACTGCGCCGGCATGAATGATGGCGGCACGGTCACGGTCCATGGCTCAGCCGGTCCGGGCGTTGCCGAAAACATGATGTCCGGCACCGTCGTGATCGAAGGCGATGCCAGCCAGTATGCGGGCGCCACCGGCCGCGGCGGTTTGCTCGTCATCAAGGGCAACGCCGCCTCGCGCTGCGGCATCTCGATGAAGGGCATCGACATCGTCGTTCACGGTTCCATCGGGCACATGTCCGCCTTCATGGGCCAGTCCGGTCATCTCGTCGTTCTCGGCGATGCCGGAGAGGCGCTCGGCGACAGCCTCTACGAAGCCAAGCTTTTCGTGCGCGGGTCCGTCAAGAGCCTGGGAACCGACTGCATCGAAAAGGAGATGCGGCCCGAGCATCTCGAAAAGCTTTCTGAGCTTCTCGACAAGGCAGGCGTCAGCGGCGTCCGACCGGAAGAATTCAAGCGCTACGGCTCCGCCCGCAAGCTCTACAACTTCAATATCGACAACGCTGACGCGTACTGAGGCGAGGAAAAATCATGAGCTATCACAACCCGTTCACCCCGCCGCGTAAGTCCGCAACCTTCGACGACTACACGCTTGCTGAAATTCGCCGCGCGGCGGCGACCGGCATCTACGATATCCGCGGCGCCGGCACCAAGCGCAAGGTTCCGCATTTCGACGACCTGCTGTTTCTCGGCGCCTCGATCTCGCGTTACCCGCTGGAAGGCTATCGCGAGAAGTGCGATACTTCCGTGGTGCTTGGCACGCGGTTTGCCAAGAAGCCGATCCACCTCAAGACACCAATCACGATCGCCGGCATGAGTTTTGGTGCGCTGTCGGGCAATGCCAAGGAAGCCCTCGGACGCGGCGCGACGATTGCCGGCACATCGACCACTACGGGCGACGGCGGCATGACAGACGAGGAGCGCGGCCACAGCCAGACGCTAGTCTACCAGTACCTGCCGTCGCGCTATGGCATGAACCCGAAGGACCTGCGCCGGGCCGATGCGATCGAAGTGGTCGTAGGCCAGGGCGCCAAGCCGGGCGGCGGCGGCATGCTGCTCGGCCAGAAGATTTCGGATCGCGTCGCAAACATGCGCAACCTGCCCAAGGGCATCGACCAGCGCTCGGCGTGCCGCCACCCGGACTGGACCGGTCCCGACGACCTGGAAATCAAAATCCTCGAATTGCGCGAGATCACCGACTGGGAAAAGCCGATCTATGTGAAGGTCGGCGGCGCCCGGCCCTATTACGATACGGCACTGGCCGTGAAGGCCGGCGCCGACGTGGTGGTGCTGGACGGCATGCAGGGCGGCACGGCGGCGACCCAAGATGTCTTCATCGAAAATGTCGGGATGCCGACGCTCGCCTGTATTCGTCCGGCGGTCCAGGCTCTGCAGGACCTCGGCATGCATCGCAAGGTGCAACTGATCGTCTCCGGCGGCATCCGCTCCGGTGCCGATGTCGCCAAGGCCCTGGCGCTTGGTGCGGATGCTGTTGCCATCGGCACGGCAGCCCTCGTCGCTATCGGCGACAACGACCCGAAGTGGGAGGAGGAATATCGCAAGCTCGGCACGACCGCAGGAGCCTATGACGACTGGCACGAAGGCAAGGATCCCGCCGGGATCACCACCCAGGATCCGGAACTTGCCGCCCGTCTCGACCCGGTCGCCGCCGGCCGACGCCTCGCCAACTACCTCAAGGTCATGACCCTCGAGGCGCAAACGATTGCCCGCGCCTGCGGCAAGAACAAGCTTCACAACCTTGAGCCGGAAGATCTCTGCGCGCTGACCATGGAAGCAGCGGCCATGGCCCAGGTGCCGCTCGCCGGCACCAACTGGTACCCGGGTAAGGGCGGGTTCTAACACCGAATGGCCGCGTCCTGCTCCCAGGGATGCGGCCATTTTCCTTTCAACATGTGTCTCAATCCATAAAAACAGGGGAACTACGTGACACAGGATCTTTCAAACTTCGCCGCCGAGCGCGGCATAAAATATTTTATGATCAGCTACACCGACCTGTTCGGCGCCCAGCGCGCCAAGCTCGTGCCGGCCGAAGCGATCGCCGACATGCAGAAGGATGGTGCCGGCTTTGCCGGTTTCGCCACCTGGCTCGACCTGACGCCGGCTCATCCGGATCTCTTCGCGATCCCCGACGCATTCTCCGTTATCCAGCTTCCGTGGAAGAAGGATGTTGCCTGGGTCGCGGCCGATTGCGTCATGGAAGGCCAGCCGGTCGCCCAGGCGCCGCGGGTGGTGTTGAAGAAACTGGTCGCGGAAGCAGCGGAAATGGGGCTTCGCGTGAAGACCGGCGTCGAGCCGGAATTTTTCCTAATCTCGGCGGACGGCGAGAAGATCTCCGACGAATTCGACAATGCGGAAAAGCCCTGTTACGACCAGCAGGCCCTGATGCGCCGCTATGACGTCATCGCCGAAATCTGCGACCATATGCTGGCGCTCGGCTGGAAGCCGTACCAGAACGACCATGAAGACGCCAACGGCCAGTTCGAGATGAACTGGGAATACGACGACGCCCTGAAGACGGCCGACAAGCATTCCTTCTTCAAATTCATGGTCAAGTCGGTTGCGGAAAAGCATGGCCTGCGCGCCACCTTCATGCCCAAGCCGTTCAAGGGCCTGACCGGCAATGGCTGCCATGCCCATATCTCGGTCTGGGACCTCGACGGCAAGGTCAATGCCTTTGCCGACAAGGAGATGCCGTTCGGCCTTTCCGCCAAGGGCAAGACCTTCCTCGGCGGCATCATGAAACACGCCTCGGCGCTTGCCGCCGTCACCAATCCGACGGTGAATTCCTATAAGCGGATCAACGCGCCCCGCACGATTTCCGGTGCGACTTGGGCGCCGAACACCGTGACCTGGACCGGCAATAACCGCACCCACATGGTTCGCGTGCCTGGCCCCGGCCGCTTCGAGCTTCGCCTGCCCGATGGCGCGGTTAACCCCTATCTGTTGCAGGCCATCATCATCGCGGCGGGTCTGAGCGGCCTCAAGAGCAACGCCGATCCGGGCGCGCACTATGACATCGACATGTACAAGGACGGTCACACGGTCACGGATGCGCCCAAGCTACCGCTCAACCTCCTCGATGCGCTGCGCGCCTATGAAGAAGATGAAGGGCTCCAGACCGCGCTCGGCAAGGAGTTTTCCGCGGCCTATCTCAAACTCAAGCATGGCGAATGGAACGCCTATTGCTCGCAGTTCACGAGCTGGGAACACCAGACCACGCTCGACGTCTGATCCGTCCCTCCCAGGGCGCAACTGGTCCCGGAGCGATCCGGGACTTTCTTTTCTCGTGATCTGAAGGACCTCCTCCGATGAAATTCGTGCTGACCGTCGCCTGCCCGACCACCCGGGGCATTGTCGCTGCGATCTCCGGCTATCTCGCGAGCCAGGGTTGCTACATCATCGACAGCTCGCAGTTTGACGATCTGGAGAACGGCCTGTTTTTCATGCGCATCTCTTTCCTGTCCGAAGAAGGCAGGGACAGGTCAGCACTTGCCGACGGCTTTGCCGCGATCGCCGAAAAATTCAGCATGACCTTCGACATCCATGATGCCGAGGAGCGCATGAAGGTCGTCCTTATGGTCTCGCGCTTCGGCCACTGCCTGAACGACCTGCTCTATCGCTGGCGCATCGGCGCCCTGCCGATCGACATCGTCGCCGTCGTATCGAACCATCTCGATTACCAGAAACTGGTGGTCAACCACGACATTCCTTTCTTCCATGTGCCGGTCACCAAGGCCAATAAGCCGGACGCGGAAGGTCGGCTGCTGCAGATCGTGCAGGACACAAAGGCCGATCTGGTGGTGCTTGCCCGCTACATGCAGGTCCTGTCGGATGCGCTCTGCCGGGAGATGTCCGGTCGGATCATCAATATCCACCACTCCTTCCTGCCGAGCTTCAAGGGCGCCAACCCCTACAAGCAGGCCTACGAGCGTGGCGTGAAGCTGATCGGCGCGACGGCGCACTACGTCACCGCCGATCTCGACGAGGGTCCTATCATCGAACAGGACGTCGCACGCATCACCCATGCGCAGTCGGCGGAGGATTATGTCTCGATCGGCCGCGACGTGGAAAGCCAGGTGCTGGCACGGGCCATCCATGCCCACATCCACCACCGCATCTTCATCAACGGCAACCGCACGGTCGTCTTCCCGGCAAGCCCCGGCTCCTATGCCTCCGAACGCATGGGGTGAGGACGACGGCGGTCGAGGCAAAAGTGGTGGCCGCCTCTCTCAGCCATCGCCGAAAGGCCCATGGTACATGGCGTTCCCGAGGGCCATGCCTTGCCGGCAAGCGTCGGCTCGCTCGGCACCGTCCCCTCGCATGTCACCCTGCCGATCGCCTGTGGTAAGATTGTAAGGGTGAAATAGGGATCATCCGCGTCCGTCCGAAGGCGAATGCACTGAAATGATGGCTCTGGGTTATTCCGGAGCCATCAGTCGCCCTGTCGAGGCCACTCAATAGAGCGACGGAAAACCGCCCCTGGTTACAGTTTGCCCTTCCAGGGCACGAGGAAAGCTTCCAGAAAGCGAATGGCGGCCGAGAAGGCGAAGGCGCAGATTGCGATGATGCCAATGCCCACGAAGACGACGTCGGTCGCCAGGAACTGCGACGCTGACATGATCATGAAGCCGATCCCGCGTGTGGAAGCGATCAATTCGGCGGCGACCAGCGTGCCCCAGCCGACGCCAAGCGCAATTCGGATGCCGGTGAGAATCTCGGGCAGGGCGGACGGCAGCACGATGTCGATGAAGAGCTGCAGCCGGCTTGCGCCCAGCGAACGCGCGGCATTGACGCGTTCGATCGGGAGCGAACGAACGCCCGCTTGGGCCGAGAGGCAGATTGGTGCGAACATCGCAAGCACCAGCAGCGTGATCTTCGACGTTTCGCCGATGCCGAGCCAGATGATCATCAGCGGCAGGTAAGAGAGGGGCGGCAGCGGCCAGTAGAACTCGATCGGCGCATCCAGCACCCCCTTTGCCCAGCGGTTCAAACCCATGAGCAATCCGAGTGGAATGCCGGCGGAGATGGCGATGAAGGCTGCGACCACGATGCGGAACAGGCTTGCAAAGACATGCTCGGAAAGCGACGCTCCGGCATAACCGTCGCGATAGATGACACCGATTTGCGTCAGCACTTCGCCCGGACGCGGCAGGAAGAGGTGGGAAACAACACCGAGCGCGGATACGAGCCACCACAACAGCAATATGGCCAGGGCGGTAACAGTGCTGATCAAGACTGTGGGCCTCTCCCCGGCACCGAAGCTCGCCATCTTCACCAGCTTGACCTGGCGATCCTCTCTGTACGCCGCAACCGGCGAGGCTTGGACTATATCGCTCATGCGGCACTCCTGAAATCTTCGCTGCTATGGAGGATGGCGCGGATCTCCTCGCGCAGCTCGGCAAATTCCGGCGACGCCTTGATGGCGCGGGCATCGCCGGTTTCGGCGAAGCGGCGGACGAAATCGAGATCGAAGCGCGCAACGACGCGCCCCGGCCGAGGTGACATGACCAGGACCTGCGTGCCCAGGAACAAGGCCTCTTCGATCGAATGCGTGATGAAGAAAACCTTCTTTGCCGTCTTATTCCAGACGGAAACCAGCAGCTCTTGCATCTGCTCGCGTGTCAGGCTGTCGAGCGCGCCGAATGGTTCGTCCATCAGCAGGATGTCGGGATTGGTCGCGAGCGCGCGTGCGATACCGACCCGCTGCCGCATGCCGCCCGACAGCTCATAGGGAAAGGCGCCGGCGAATTCGTCGAGACCGACGAGCCGCAGCAGTTCCAAGGCACGCGCTTGCCGTTCCTTCCGGTTGACGCCGGCGAATTTCAGGCCGAGCGCGACATTGTCGACAACGGACTTCCATGGCAGCAGCGAGTCTTTCTGAAAGACGACGCCGCGATCGGCACCCGGCCGTGCGACTGCGCGGCCATCGAGTGTTATCCGGCCATCGGAAAGCGGAAGGAAACCGGCAATCGCGTTGAGAAGGGTGGATTTGCCGCATCCCGAGGCTCCGAGTGCGACGACGAAGCCGCGTTCGGGAATATCGAAGGAAACGCGATCGAGCGCGTGGACGGTCCGCCCGTCACGGGCTGCGAAGAAAACGCTGGCGTGATCGACTTTAAGCATGTTGGCGCTCGCGGGTTCGACGCCGGCGCGACTGTCGCGCCGGCGTCAGGGAGGATCAGTTGCTGACGCTGGCGAGTGCGTCTGCGGTTACGAAGGCTCCATAATTCGCCAGCACGTCGGACACCTTGCCCTGCTCCTTCAGGAACGATGCCGTGTCCTTGAGGATCTTGCCGGCCCCCGCCTTTTCCCCGCCGCCGAGCCAAGCATCCGATGCCTGGACCTCAGGCGTGAGCAGCGTCAGGTTCTTCAAGGCCGAGGCCTGCTGCTCGGGCGTTCCGCCGAGGAGTTTGGCGAGCGACTTGGCGTTATCACTGTCGGGACCCCAGGCGGCCTTATCTGAGGCGAAGGACGCGTAATATTTGTTGATGACCGCAGCGAAACCCTTCAGGAATTGCGGGTTGTCGGCGGCAAATTTCGAAGTCGCGACCCATGCTGAGAAGGTCGGCGCGCCTTTGTCCGCCACATCCTTGGAGGTCACGAGGACCTTTCCGTTCTTCTTGAGTTCGGTCAGAGCCGGATCCCAGACGAAGCCGCCATCGATGTCGCCGCGGTTATAGCTGGCGACGATCTCGGGCTGAGGGATTGCGAAAACCTGGACGTCCTTCTCGGTCAGGCCCAGCGATTTGATGAGCGCCAGGAGCTGATAGTGGTCGGTGGAGACAGGCGCGGCGGCAAGCTTCTTGCCTTTCAGGTCGTTCAGGCTTTCGATCCCGGAACCGTTGCGCACGACAAGAGCCTCGTCGATGCCCGAGATGGATGCGAGATAGAAGGCCTTGACCTCGAGGCCGCGCGATACCGCAGCCGCAAACGGGCTGGAGCCGACATAACCGACCTGAACGTCGCCGGAGGCAATGGCGGCGAAGATCTCGGCGCCCGAATTGAACCTGCGGAAGTCGATGTCGTATCCCGTATCCTTGGCGAATTCGCCGTTTGCGATCGCAACGGAAGAGGGCAAGGCATCGGTCTGATAGCCGACGACGACCTTCTTGTCCGCCGCATCGGCAACGATCGCCGTTGTAAGAGTGCCGACGCCGACAGCGATCGCCGCAATCAAGTTCCTGAAATTCATTTTGAGCCCCTTTGTTCAGGGCCGCACGGCCCTTGATATCACCGTCAAAAGGGTAACGGTAAAAAGCGGGCTATCGGGAGAAATAACAAACTATATTTATAGACTATAGGGACAATTGTTTGCGTGATTCTGCCGCTCGTGCGATCCGCAGAGCGGCCAAGAGATGCGGGGCTTGTTGCGCTTCAGGGAGAAACCTTGATGCTCACGACGCGACACGGACGATCAGCTTGCCAAAATTCCTTCCTTCCAGAAGACCGAAAAAAGCCGAGGGAGCGTTTTCGAGCCCGTCCACGATGTCTTCCTTATATTTGAGCCGGCCGTCGGCGATCCATGTTCCGGCCTCGCGATAGAAGTCAGGGCGCTGGTCGGCGAATTCGCGCTGGATGAAGCCTCGTATGGTGAGGCTTTTGCGCAGAATGGCTCGCATCACGACGGGGAGTTGATCATGTCCGCTCGAGGCGGAAGCGGTTTCGTTGTAGTGTGCGATCAGCCCGCAGACCGGAACGCGCGCAAAGTCGTTGAGCAGAGGAAAGACCGCGCTCCAGACGTGGCCGCCGACATTCTCGAAGTAGACATCGATCCCCTTCGGACAGGCGGCGGCGAGTTCTGCCGCAAAATCATCAGAACGATGGTCTACCACCGCGTCGAAGCCGAGTTCTTCGCGCACATATTCGCACTTCTCGCGTCCGCCTGCTATTCCGACAGCCCGCGCCCCGAAAATCCTGGCGATCTGGCCGACGGCGGAGCCAACAGCACCACTCGCCGCAGCGACGACAAGTGTTTCGCCGGCTTTCGGTTTGCCGATATTGCGGAGCCCTGCATAGGCTGTGAAGCCAGGCATTCCGAGAATGCCGAGTGCGGTCGTGATCGGCGCCGCCTCGGGATCGAGCTTGCGCAATGCGGTACCGTCTGAAATCGCATAGCTCTGCCAGCCGGAATGCGAAAGGACGATATCCCCTGGCTTGAATGTTGCATTGCGGCTGCTGACGACCCGGGCAACCGTTCCACCTTCCATCACGTCGCCGATTTCGACCGGCTTGGCATAGGACTTTGCATCGTCCATGCGGCCCCGCATATAGGGGTCGAGGGAAAGATAAAGAATTTGGAGAAGCACTTCGCCCTCGGCGAGATCCCGGAGCGTTTCTTGCTCGACCCGGAAATTCGCCGCTACGGGCTTTCCGGATGGGCGTGATGCAAGGACGATGCGTGTGGTAACGGGCAGGCTGGCCATGATCATGTTTCCTCGCTCTGACTTTCGCTTGTAGGCAAAATATGAGGTTCGTTCGAGGACGGGCAAGACCACTTTCGCAGCGCCGATCAAGGACGATATGCAGGGCGGGCGCCGATCGCGATTTCAGAATAGCGCTTTCGGTGGCTCGATAGTGACAAAATCTGGGATGAAACAACCGAGCTTCATGTAGATGCGGGCTTCGTACGCCGCGACGATGAAGGCGTCTCTCGCAAGCTCAGGAGTGGATTTGCCTTCGACTGCGGCGCGACAGATCATCAACGCATCCTCATAAGCCTGATCTTCTTCGGCGGGCCAATCCGTCGACAGACAATCGAGTGCTTCCAAACTGCTCCTGATCGTTCGAAACTCGCCGATCCGGTGTAGTTCCAGGCTTACGGGCTCCTGCCATGTTTCATGCGTTAACATGATCTACCTCTGCGCTAAAACGGCAACAAAGGGATTTTTGTTCCTATGGGTCGCCAAGATGTGGAGGTGGGTCTGGCTCGTACTCCCAACGATCATCCTGATGGCTACTTAAAAACTGTTTCCGTTTACGGCTGGTCTCGATGCGATCGAAAACGCAGCCTTTCAACATGGCCTGCTTGTTTCTGAGTTGAGCTTGTGATCACTCCTTTCTATGTTGATGAACTTATCCGTATGATTTCCAACGGCTTCACGAAGCTCGGAAAGGATCGAAATTCCACAATGGCGCGATCGGCCGAAATGCAAGATAGAACCCGCATGAAGAATGGGCAGCAGGATGAATCCCAAACACCCTCGTCATCGATGGGCCAGTCGCTGCAAGAGCGGCGGAGATCCTTGACGATCGGGCTGTTGCGCGCCCGTGAAGCGGTGATGAGTCACTTCCGGCCGATCTTGGCGGCGCATGACGTAACCGAGCAGCAGTGGCGGGTCATCCGCGTGCTGTTTGAAGCTGGTACACTCGATGCAAGCGAAGTGGCGGACAAGGCTTCTATCTTGGCGCCGAGCCTGACGCGTATGATTCGCTCGTTGGAGGAGCGCGGTTTCATCACGAAGCATAAGGACAAGGCTGACGGTCGACGGGTTTTGATGCGGATCACGCCTGCAGGGCGCGCATTGATCGATGCGGTCATGCCGGAGAGTTTGAAGGTCTATGCCGATATAGGCGAGCGCTTCGGTCCGCAGCGCGTCGAACAATTGTTGGATATGCTGGACGAGCTGGCGGCGCTCAAGCTCGAAGGAGATGCGGGCGGCGAAGAGTGAGTGCTTCAAGCATCGCACAGGCTCCCTTAATTAATGTGTTAAATAAATGGTTGACGATCTGCCTGGGCTGCTGCAGTCTCAAACCATGCTGACACTGTTGGGAGGCAGAGTTGGACCTGTTGCAGAACCGCAGCCTCGTGGATCGGGCTTGGTCACCGACGCCTTACGATCAATGGGTGGATGAGCTTCAAAGCATCTGTGGGAATTTCAACGCGCATACGATGAGCCGCGGCGACAGGGTGGTCGGTACGGCGAGCCGGATCGACGTGTGCGGCATGGAGTTCGCCCATGTTTCAAATGATCTCGACTATGTTCACCGCGATTGGGACGATATTCGCCGCGATGCCAACGAGCATCTGTTCCTGATCCTGCAGCTCGAGGGTGCTTGCGGCGTGGAACATTCCGGTCAACAGAACATCCTCGATGTCGGCGAATGCATTCTCGTGGACTCTACGCGACCGACGACATTTTATTTCCGGGGCCATTTCTCCAATCATCTGTCTCTGCACCTGCCGCGGCAATTGATGTATTCGGACAGCAGGATCGATTTCGACGTGGCGCGAAAGCTGATTGCGACCGATCCGATGGCGATGATGCTGCGCGCGCTGATCACCAAGATGATGACCACGCCGGACAGCGAAGCAGCCTCGCCGTTCCTTCGCCAACTCATGTTCGACACGACACGCCAAGCGTTTCTGTCGACGGGTATTCAGACGGCGAGCCTGAATTCGCTGCACGACAGCGCCAGCAAACGTATGCAAATGGTCGATATTCTCATCGACAAGCATCTGACCGACAGCGATCTGAATGCCAAGTGGCTCGCGACGAGGCTTGGCGTGTCGATCCGCACCCTGCAGCAGGATTTCCAGGGCATGGGCATGACCTGCACGACCGTCATCCGCGACAAGCGGCTGCGCTTCGCACGCGAAAAGATCGAGCAGCTCAAGGAGCAGCGCAACCAGACGACCATCGCCGAAGTCGCCTATTCGGCCGGATTCAACGACATTTCCTACTTCAATCGCAGCTTCAAAGAGCTGTTCGATTGTGCGCCGAGCGAATTGCTTCGCTCTGCCGAACCCGCCTATAAATTGGACTGAGGCATACTCTGCGCTCCAGTCCAAGACGAGGCGCGTTTCTCCCCAAGACGAGTTTTGCGGCAACGGCCATAGTCCTCCCGAAAGTCACGGGAGGAGAATGTCGTGAAGCAGTATACCCTGCTTATCGGTGGCGAGCCTGTTGCCACGTCCCATCATGCACCGGTCGCAAATCCGTCGAATGGCGAGGTGGTCGGTCATATGCCGCTTGCCGGCGAAGCAGACCTCGATCAGGCCGTTGCGGCCGCCGCCACCGCCTTCAAGACGTGGTCGCAAGTTTCGAGCGAAGAGCGCGCCAAGGCTTGCCGCGACATGGCGGAGAAGATCGACGAACATGCCGAGGAACTTGCCCAGATCCTCACGCGGGAGCAGGGCAAGCCGCTCAATGGCCTCGGCTCACGCTTTGAGATCGGCGCCGCGCTCGCCTGGACCCGCCATACCGCCGAGCTCGACCTGCCCGTTGAGGTCCTGCAGGACGATAATGAAGGCCGTGTCGAGCTGCATCGCAAGCCGATCGGCGTCGTCGGTTCGATCACGCCCTGGAACTGGCCAGTGATGATCGCCTGCTGGCATATCGTTCCGGCCGTGCGTGCCGGCAACACGGTCGTCATCAAGCCGTCGCCCCTGACCCCGCTTTCGACGATCCGCCTCGTCGAGATCATGAACGAGGTCCTGCCGCCCGGCGTCGTCAATATCGTCACCGGCGAAAACAGCATCGGCGCAGCACTCTCCGCCCATCCGGGCGTCGCCAAGATGATCTTCACCGGCTCGACGGAAACCGGCAAGAAGGTCATGGCATCGGCGGTCGCGACCCTGAAGCGGCTGACGCTGGAGCTCGGCGGCAATGATGCCGGCATCGTCCTGCCCGATGCCGATCCCAAGGCTATCGTCGAAGGTCTCTTCTGGGGCGCCTTCATCAATAACGGTCAGACCTGCGCGGCGCTGAAGCGTCTCTATGTGCACGACAGCATCTATGAAGAGGTCTGCCACGGCCTTGCTGATTACGCTTCCAAGATCGTCGTCGGTGATGGCCTGGACGAGGCGAGCATCCTTGGGCCGATACAGAACGAGATGCAATTCAACAAGGTGCGCGAACTGGTCGAGGATGCGCGTGCCCGTGGCGGCCGCATCCTGACCGGCGGTGCGCCAATGGATCGCCCGGGCTATTTCTATCCGATCACGCTCGTTGCCGATGTCGACCATGGCGTGCGGCTGGTCGATGAGGAGCAATTCGGTCCGGCCCTGCCGATCATCCGCTATAGCGACATCGACGAGGTCGTCGCCCGCGCCAATCAGAACCCGGCCGGTCTCGGCGGTTCCGTCTGGTCCTCCGATGCGGAGAAGGCGAAGCCCTATGCCGTGCAGCTCGAATGCGGTTCGGTCTGGATCAACAAGCACGGCACGATCCAGCCGAACGCACCTTTCGGCGGCGTGAAGCAGTCCGGCATCGGCGTCGAGTTCGGCGTGGAAGGACTGAAGGAATTCACGACAATCCAGACGGTGTTGAGCTGAGCCATGACGACTTACGATTATATCATCGTCGGCGGCGGCTCATCGGGTTGCGTACTGGCAAACCGGCTTTCGGAAAATCCGGCGCATAAGGTGCTGCTGATCGAGTCGGGGCGTCGGGATTCCGATCCCTGGATCCATATCCCCGCGACCTTCTTCAAGGTCCTGGGCAAGGGCATCGATATTCATCCCTATGCCTCGAACCCTGATAAGGGTTTGAATGGCCGGCCGAGCATCGTGCCGCAAGGCAATGTGCTGGGTGGCGGCAGCTCGGTGAATGCGATGATCTATATTCGCGGCCATCGCAACGACTACGATACCTGGTCGCAGATGGGCTGCCAGGGCTGGTCCTACGAGGATGTGCTTCCGGCCTTCCGCTCGCTGGAAAACAACGAGCGGCTGAACGGCGAATACCACGGCAGCAAGGGCAGCTTGCGCGTTTCCGATCCCCGCCACCGCCATCCGCTAAGCGAGGCCTTCGTCAAGGCGGCGACTGAGATCGGCATTCCTCATAATAACGATTTCAACGGCGCGGATCAGGCCGGCGTCGGCTTCTACCAAAGCACGACCTATGGCGGCCGACGCTGGAGTTCGGCCCAAGCCTTCCTACGCGAGGCGGAGAAGCGGCCGAACCTGACCGTGCTGACGGAGCGCAAGGTCGCCCGCATCCTGTTCGAGGGGCAGAAGGCCGTCGGCGTCGAGCTGCTCGACGGTACGATATTCAAGGCATCCCGCGAGATCGCGCTCACCGCCGGCGCCATCGCAACGCCGAAGATCCTGCAATTGTCCGGCATCGGCGATGGCGGGCATCTCTCCTCACTCGGCATCAAGGTCGTGGCGGACCTGCCCGGTGTAGGGAGCAATTATCAGGATCATCTGGAAGTTCCGGTGCAGGGTGAGACGCGGGAGCCGATTTCGATCCTCGGTCATGACAAGGGCCTTCGGGCTGCCGGTCACATGCTGCGCTATCTGACCTCGCATCGTGGGCTGTTGTCGTCGAACGTCGTCGAGTGCGGCGGTTTCGTCGACACCGCCGGCACGGGGCAGCCGGATGTGCAGTTCCACGTTCTGCCGGTCCTGATCGGCTTCGTCGACCGCGATCCGGAGCCAGGTCACGGCCTCAGCATCGGACCATGTTATCTGCGGCCGCGCTCGCGCGGTTGGATACGGCTGAAGAGCGCCAATCCGAACGAGCAGACGGATTTCAACGCCAATCTGCTTTCCGATCCCGCCGATCTTGAAACTTTGGTGCGCGGTGTCGAAACGGCGATCCGCATTCTCGATGCGCCGGCCCTTGCCAAGCTGGTCAAGCGCCGGGTGCTGCCGAAGCCGGGGGTCGAGAAGGATCCCGAAGCACTGCGCGATTACATCCGTCAATCCTGCAAGACCGTGTTCCATCCGGCTGGAACGGCGCGCATGGGCCGGGCGGACGATCGCATGGCCGTTGTCGGGCCGGACCTGAAGGTGCGTGGGATCGAGGGGCTGCGCGTCTGTGATGCCTCGGTCATGCCGACCCTTGTGTCGGGCAACACCAATGCCCCGACGATGATGATCGCGGCAAAGGCTGCTGCCTTCATGACAGGAAAGGCGATTTCCAGCTGAGCCGGAAATTGGGGAAGCAAAGAGCCCGTGGGGAGCGGGACAACAAACTGGAGGAGACAATGCGTATCAATCTGAGAGGGCTGGCAATCGGCCTTTTGCTGACGCTGGTTTCTGCGTTCAGCGCACATGCGGCCGCATCCTGCGGCGATAATAGCGGCAAGCCGGCAACGGGCGAGCCGATCGTCATCGGCGCCATTACCGGCAAGACCGGACCCGACGATTTTTCCAATTCCACCAAGGCGGCAAAGGCCTATTTCGATTGCCTGAACGCCAATGGCGGCATCAAGGGCCGACCGGTTAAATATCTGGTCGAGGACGATCAGTGGAACCCGGAGATCGCCGCGCAACTGGCGGCAAAGCTCGTCAACGACCAGAAGGCCGTGCTGATGGTCGGCAATTCCAGCTATGTCGAGTGCGGTGCGAACGCCGATTTCTACAAGAAGTCGGGCATTCTTGTCGTCGCCGGCGTCGGTGTGCCGCGTGAGTGCTATTTTGCTGAAAATTATGCGCCGACCAATGCCGGACCGCGCGTCTCGATGCTCGGCGCGATGGGCTATGCGCTCGACAAGCTGAATGCCAAGTCGGTCGTCTGCATCGGCCCGAACATTCCGAATGTCGGCACCTGGTCCTGCGACGGCGTGATGCTGCTCGCCAAGGAAAAGGGTTTTGCCGCGCAGACGATCCTGATGGATCCGGGCTCGGCCGACGCCACGTCGATCATCCTGCAGGCGGCTTCGAGCAAGCCTGATGTCATCGTGCTCGGCCTGTCGAAGGGCGTGACCGTGCCGCTGCTGACGGCTGCCGAAGAGCAGGGCCTCAATCAGACGATCACCTTCCTCAGCGCCGCCTCTGCCTATGATCTTTCGGTTCCATCGACCATCGGCTCGGGTTGGGACGGCAAGTTTTATGTCAACATGGAATTCAATGATCTCGAGGCAACGACGCCGGACAATCAGAACTGGCTCGCCGTCATGGACCAGTACGGCCAGAAGTCGGACCCGCGCGACACCTTTGCCCAGGCCGGTTATCTGGCGGCGCGCATCGCCGAAACGGCGCTGATGACGCTCGATCCAGGCAAGATCGATCGCGAGACCGCCTCTGCCGCCGTGCGCCGGATCAAGGACTTCAAGAGCGATATCTTCTGCGCTCCCTGGTACTTCGGTGATGGCCAGCCGCGCCACAACGCCAATTCGACGACGCGCATGGCCGTCGCCGAGGGCGGAAAGTGGAAGGTCGTCTCCGATTGCGCTCCGTCGCCTGATCCGGAGCTGAAGGACATCCGCGCCTTCGAAAAGTCCGCCGGCATCAACTGAGCCCTGACGCTTGCCATCGGTTCCGCGGCGGACGTCGCGGAGCCGAGCGACCCGAAAGGATCGATTCAATGAATCTTCTACCCTTCGTCATTTCCGGGCTGGGCATTGGCGCTGTCTATGCGCTGTCCGGCGTCGGACTTGTCGTCCTGTTTCGGGCGACCGGCGTACTCAACTTCGCATTCGGTGCCGTTGGCGCTATCGGTGCGCATTGCGCGTGGCAATTGCTGGAGTGGAAGATGCCGCTCGCCGTCGCCATCCTCGCCGCCGTTGCCGTCTCGACGGCGATCAGCTTTCTCTATGGCCGGATATTCGCGCCCATGCTGTCGCATCGCGATATCGTCGTGCGCGCCGTCGGCACCTTGGCGCCTGCGCTGATCCTGATCGCGATTATGGGCGTCATCTGGGGCGAGTTGCCGCGTCGCCTGCAGTTTCCGACCGACCAGATGTTCGTGTCGATTTTCGCTGTGCGCCTCACCTTCACGCGCATCATCGCCATCATCCTCGCCGTCGTCATGGTCGTTGCCATTACGCTGCTTTTGACCCGCACGCGCCTGGGCCTCGACATGCGCGCGCTTGCCAATGATCGTGATCTCAGCGCCATTCTCGGCGTGCGCATCCTTTATACGGAGACCGCTGCCTGGATCATGACCGGCATCTTCTCGGGCTTTGCCGGCCTGTTGCTGGCCGATCTCGTCCGGCTGCAGGGAACCTTTCTGACCTTGCTGGTCATACCTGCAATCGCGGCTGCGATCCTCGGCCAGTTGCAGTCGCTGTGGCAAACGGCCGTTGCTGGCATTCTGATCGGCATCGCCGAAGCCGTGCTGACGCCGATCGCCTGGATATCGCCCTATCGCGCAGCGGCACCGTTTGTCATCGCGCTTATCGCAGTCACCATCCTGGGAGGCACCGCGAAAGTCGCGTTGAAGGACCGATGAGCATTCAGCAGCAAACAATCGACCCAACCGCCGAAGGCATATCGATGGTGCGCCTGCCCAAGCAGCTTCTTCATGCGCCCGTGACGATGTTGGTCTTTTCGATCCTCGTCGCCTGCCTTGCCAATTCCTTCTGGCTGTCCGCCGCAACATCCGCGGTCGCTTTGTCGCTGTCCGTTGCGGGCCTTGCCATTCTCTATGGTCAGCTTGGTCTGGTCTCCCTTTGCCAGTTTGCGCTTGTCGGTGTCGGCGGCTGGGTGACGCTTCGCGTCGGGCACGCTTTTCATCCGCCGTTCGAATTGAGCCTGCTTGCGGGCGGTGTCGTCGCTTCGGTGGTGGGACTGGCATTCGGCGTGCCGGCACTGCGCCTGCGTGGCCTCTATCTCGCGCTCGTGACGCTGATGCTGGCCGGCGCCTTCCAGATCGTCATCAGTGCCTGGGGCTTCCCCGATGGCGGTCTCGGTTTCCTGGGTCGGGCGGATGGTTCTGGCCGCGCGATGCTGGCACGGCCGGCAATCGCCGATGGCGAAGTCTCCTATTTCCTCTATGTCTGTGCGGTAGCGGCAATCGGCCTGCTAATCGCGCAGTGGCATAAGCTCGCCCATCCCGGCCGCGCTTGGGCGCTTATCCGCAAGGGCGAGACGGTTGCTGTTGCAAGCGGCGTCAATGTGCTGATCTACAAGGCCTGGGCATTTGCATTGAGCGGCTTTCTCGCCGGCCTTGCTGGCGGTTTGCTGGCGGGCAATGTCGGCCAGCTTGACGGGCGCGCCTTCGGTGCCTTCGAAAGCCTCAACCTCTTCGCCCTCGCCATCGTCGGCGGTGTCTTCAATTGGTACGGCGCCGTCATTGCGGGCCTGCTGCTGCGTGCAGTACCTGCACTGCTGACCGACCTTGGCATTGACGGCTATGTCACGATCGGGATCTTCGGCGTCGCCCTGTTCCATGCGCTGGCGACCGCGCCGACAGGCATTGCCGGTCAGATATCGGTTCTCATTGCCCGGCTGAATGCCGCTCTTTCCCGGGGGAGGGCAGGATGATCAAGATCGACAATCTCATCGTCCAATTCGGTGGTATCAGGCCGATCAATGAGCTCAGCGCCGTGCTGACAGCGCCTGTCGCCGGACTCATCGGCCCGAATGGTGCGGGCAAGACGACGTTGCTCAACGTACTCTCCGGGTTCGTGAAACCCATCCACGGCACAGTCTCGCTTGGCGAGCGGGCGTTGCTGCCGCTGACGCCACTGCAGCGGGTGCGTTCCGGCTTGCGCCGTTCATTCCAGACGGAGCAGGTGGTCGAGGATCTGACGGTTGCCGGTAACATCGCCGCAATCGCCGATCATGTCGTTAGCACCGGGCATCATACTCGTGCGATCGACCAGGCTCTTACCTTTGTCGGCCTGACGGATGTTGCCGATCGGCTCGGCCAATCCCTCAATCTTTTCCAGCGCCGCCTCGTCGAGTTGGCAAAATGCGTAGTCGGCGAGCCGAAACTCATTCTGCTCGACGAGCCGGCCGCAGGCCTGACCGAAGAGGAAGGCAGAGCCTTTCGCGAAATGGTGCTGCGCATTCCGGCGGAGTTCCGGGCGCAGGTGCTGATCATCGACCATGACGTCGATCTCATCCGGTCCATGTGCGGCGAAACCATGGTGCTCGATTACGGCAAGCTCCTGGCGCTCGGCCCAACGCAGGCCGTGCTGGCCGATCCGAACGTGCGGCGCGCCTATCTGGGGGAATTTTGACATGGGCATCGCATCCGAAGTCAGCGTCGAAAATCTCGTCGTCGAGCGCGGCGGCAAGCGCGTCATTCATGACGTTTCTTTTTCGGTCGCGGCCGGGAAGATCACGACGTTGCTCGGCGCCAACGGGTCCGGCAAGTCGAGCACGGTCATGGCCATGGCGGGCGTCCTGCCGCGTGGCGGTTCCGTGCGCCTGGGCATCACAGCGTTCGAAGGGTTTTCGCCCGACCGCATTCGCCGGGCTGGTCTTGCGCTCGTGCCGGAAGGGCATCGCGTGCTCGGGCAGCTTTCCGTCGAAGATAATATTCTCGTCGCGGCGCTTGAGGGATCAGCTGCTGCGCGGCGGGAAGGTCTGGCGCATGCCTATGAGATTTTTCCGGAACTTTCGGAGCGGCGGCGCCAGTCGGCGTCGGATCTTTCCGGCGGTCAGAAGCAGATGGTGGCCATGGCGCAGGCCTTTATTGCCAAACCCCGCTTCATGATCGTCGACGAACTATCGCTCGGCCTGGCGCCGGCCGTCGTCAAGCGGCTGGCCGAGGCGCTGAAAATCGCCGCCCACCGCGGCATCGGCGTCCTGCTGATCGAGCAGTTTGCCAATCTCGCGCTCGATCTGGCCGATCAGGCTCTTGTTTTGGAGCGCGGGCGCCTCGTCTTTTCCGGCACCGCCGCGACGCTCAAGGCCCAGCCGGACATTCTGCATGGCGCTTATCTGGCAAGCTGAAGCGACGAAAATATTTCGCCTTTTTGAGGACAGCAATCATGGCCGCAGCACTTCATCGGCATGTCGACAGCGCCAGCGGTCGAGCGTTTGCGGGGCTGGCACGCAATCTCTTCGGCAATGTCCGGCTCGATTTCGGCACCGCAGATGAAGAAAAGAGCCGGCTGATCTCGGCCATGTTGGGCACTTGCCGGCTGACACGGCTGGAGGCGGATCGGCATGTCGTGTTCGGCGATTGTGTGATGGCGGCACCTGATAATCCTGACGCGATCAAGCTGATCGTGCAGACGGAAGGCAGCGCCTCGCTCGCACAGGGCGGATTGCATGCCCCGGTCTCGCGGAATGCGCTTGTCATCTACGACCCCAGCCGCCCCTATATGCTGACGAACAGCACGCCGGTTCGCCAATTGCTGTTGCAATTGCCGCGCCACGCGCTGCCCCATGCGGCCGTGGAACGATTGGCACAGCCTTTCACTGTCCATGCCGAGCAAGACGGCATGTGCCGAATTTTGCTCGCGCTCATGGACTCGACCTTCCATGAGATCGATCATCTTGACGAGGCTCGGCGTTCGAGTGTCGGCCAGACCATGATCGAGCTCGTGCGCACCATGATTGGCGCCGATCAGCAACAGGCTAGGCCGGTTGCCAATCCGCTGGGTGTGCTGCTGCAGCGGATCAAGGATTTCATCGATATCAATCTCGAATGGCCGGATCTGACGGTAACGATGATCGCGCGCCGCATGGGCTGCTCGGTACGTTACGTCTACCGTGCATTCGAGGTCGAGTGCCTGACTCCTTCGGATTACATCTGGGATCTGCGCGTGCAGAAAGCTGCGGCACAGTTGCAGGACGCCGACGGCTATGCGGGAGAAATATCCGAGATTGCCTTTGCTCTCGGCTTTTCCTCCAGCGCGCATTTTTCGCGCGCATTCCGCCATCGCTACGGTGTTTCGCCGTCGCAATGGCGCAAGGCCAGGATGTCCTAGACGGATAAGGTGGCCCGGCTGGAGCCGAGCCATCTTGTTCCTCATCGCATCGATTCGGCCACCCTCAGCGTATCCGTGAACTGCTCGAAACGCCGGATCTTGCCTCCTGCCACGCCCCAGACATGCACGACACGGGCTTTGAAGGCCTTTCCGGTCTGCTTGTTCGTGCCGCTATAACCTCCGACGGCAACGACCTCGTCACCGGCGTCGAGAAGACGTTCGAGCGTGAAGGTGTATCCGTCGAAGGCTCGCCCGAGCGCCTGGAAGACGTTCTTGAAGATTTCCTGCGGGCCGACATAGGTGCCGGCGCAGGGAAAGCCATCCATCTCCGTCCAGCGGCAATCGGAGGCGATGTCGGCGAGCATGCCATCCACGTCGCGGCGGTCGTTGGCGTCGTAATGCGCCTTTACGATATCGAATGCTTTGCGCATGGCGTCCTCACACAGGTTCTTGGCCGGGCAGGTAATAGGTCATCGACGCCTTGCGAATGAAGGCGCCGGCCGGGCTGTTCTGGATGCGGCCGTCGCCGGTGATACCCAGGAACTTGCCTGTAGAGCGCATGTCATTGAAATTATAGAAAAAAGTGGATGCGACCGCGATCTTGAATTCGCGGAAAGTGAAGATGTAGAGGTTGTCGTCGAACTTATAGGTCGTGGTGAGATCAACGTCGCCGTGGCCGCGTTGAACGCCGACAAGGCATTGCCAAGCATAGCGCTCAGACGAGAGATAGGTGTGCTCGTAGACGTGGTTGGGACTGTAGGTGAAATGTGCCCTCAGCCCGATCAGATCGCGGCTCTCATGCGGCACCAGCCCGCTCGCCGCACCGCCCTCGATGACGCCGGGCCGGAAGATCTGTGCGACCTGCGGCTCGCCGACAGAATCCTTGAGATCCCGAACGATGGAGTAGATGGAAAGCACGCGGCGCGTTTCGGTGTTGAGGATCAGCGTCTCGGCCTCCTTGGGGCGACCGGCAAAGATGATCTCGACGAAATAGGTCTTCGGCGCTACTTCGATCACCTCGGACATGTCGGTGCCACCGTCCTTGCCGTCGGACCATCTGACTTCGCCCTTCACAAAGGCAAGCTCCAGCGTGCGACCGTCGTCGAACGAGATCCTGTGAGACGATCCGGTCAGGGCCTCCGTTGCAGGCAGGCGGTTCGTATCGATGCCATAGGCGAATTCGTCGTAGGTTTTCCAGTCCTTGGGATTCTGGTTCATCAGTGTCTCCTCCCTGTTATTCTGCAAATGCCAAGGTCGGCAGATCGACCGTGCCGGCGCCGCCGTCGACGGTTAGGACCGCGCCGTTGATCATCGATGCTTCGCCCGAAGCCAGGAAGCAGACGGCATTGGCGACATCCTCGGCGGTCGCCGGCCGGCCAAGCGGTACGTCCTTGGTGACGAGCGCGTAGGCCTCCTCGATGCTGCTCAGCTTGTATTTCTCGACGATGAATTCCATCTGCTCGTCGGCCATGGCTGTCGTGACCCAGCCGGGGCACACGCTGTTGGTGCGCACGCCCTTGCGGCCATAGTCGCGGGCCAGAGATTTCGCGAGGCCGATGCAGCCATGCTTCATGGTGACGTAGCCCGCCGCATCCGGCCCGGCGAAGAGCCCGGCAATCGAGGCGAGGACGACGATGTTGCCCCGGCTCCTGATGAGATGCGGCAGGGATTCACGGGCACTGACGAAGGCGGTGTTGAGATTGAGGCGGACGGCGAGGTCCCATGTTTCGTCCGACATGCTGACCGTCGGCCCAACGCCGTGACCGCCGGCATTGGCAATGAGGATATCGAGGCCTCCGAAGGTTTCTACGACCTTTTCGACAGCCGCTTTCATGGCGGCGCTATCGGCCGCATCAGCCACGACGACGGCAGCGCCGATCTCTTCGGCAACGGCGCGAAGCGGTTCAGGACGGCGACCTACGAGTGCGACATTGCCGCCCTCTTGCCGGATGCGGCGCGCGACCGCCGCTCCGATGCCCGTGCCGCCGCCGGTGATCAAGGCGGTCTTGTTCTTGAAACGCATGTTTCCTCCTCCTGGCTTTCCGGCTCATGATGACCGGTGTGTCTGGAGGCGTCGCGTCCAGCTCTGCAGTCTGTTTTGACTGAGCGTGCACAATGCAGCCCGCGCGTGGGGAATCCCCACGATTGGAAGCAGCCAAACGTGCAATGTCCGAGGAGGTTCAGGAAATCAGTAGACTTTTGCGTCCGCCGGCGGCTTGGCGGCATCAGCCTTCTTGAAATCATCCAGGAGCTTGGTCGTGGCATTGGCAAGCAGGGTGACGTCGTTGCCAATCGCGACGAAGGTCGCGCCAAGTTCGAGATAGCGTTTCGCAAGCGAGAGGTCGCCGATCAGGATGCCGGCCGCCTTGCCATGCGACTGGATCTTCGCAAGCGCCTTTTCGACTTCTGCCTGCACTTCAGGTGCGCCCGGCTTGCCGAGATAGCCCATATCTGCGGCGAGATCGGCGGGGCCGATGAAGATTCCATCGACGCCCTCGGTCGAGGCGATGTCATCGAGCGCGGCAAGCCCGGCGCGGTTTTCCACCTGCAGGAGCAGACAGATCTCGTCATTCGCCGTCGGCAGATAGTCCGGAATACGGTTAAAGGCGGAAGCGCGGGCAAGGGCAGCACCGACACCGCGCACGCCATGCGGCGGATATCGCACTGCCCTGACCATGGCTTCGGCCATCTCCTTGCTGTCGACCATCGGGATCAGCAGGGTCTGAGCGCCGATATCGAGCATCTGCTTGATGATCCAGGTCTCGCCGATCGGCGGGCGGATCACCGCATGGCTGGCAGTGCCCTTCATCGCCTGCAATTGCGACACGAGAAGCGGCACATCATTCGGCGCATGCTCGGCGTCGAGCAGCAGCCAGTCGTATCCGGCGCCGGCGCAGATCTCGACGGTGTAGGCATTGGCAAGCGCCTGCCAGAGGCCGATCTGCGCCCGCCCTTCCCTCAGGGCCTGTTTGAAAAGATTCTTGGGCGCCGGCATGCTGCACTCCCTCATGCAAAGAACAGGCTGACCGAGCCGTAGGGACCGAAATCGGCATTGATCGTGTCGCCGTGCCGCGCCTCGATCGGGCGGATGAAGGAGCCGGCGAGCACGATCTGGCCGGCTTCGATGCCATCGCCATATTGCGACAGTCGATTGGCAAGCCAGGCGATGCCGCGTGCGGGCTGGTTGAGCACGCCGGCGCCAAGGCCGGTTTCCTCGACCTCGGCATTGCGGCTGACGATCGCGCCCATCCAGCGCATGTCGATCTGGTCCGGCCGCACGGCGCGACCACCGGTGACGATGCCGGCATTGGCGGCGTTGTCGGAGATGGTGTCGACGATGGTGCGCACCTTCTTCGTCTCCGGATCGACCCGGAGGATACGGGTATCCAGGATTTCGAGGGCAGGCGTCACGTAGTCGGTGGCATTCAGCACATCGAAGATCGAGATATCAGGCCCCTTGAGTGGAGCCTTCATCACGAAGGCGATCTCGGCCTCGATGCGCGGCTGGATGAAGCGATCGGCCGGTACGGTCGCACCATCCTCGAAGACCATATCGTCGAAGAGCACGCCGGAATCGGGAATATTGATGTTGAGGGCATATTGCATCGCCTTCGACGTCAGCCCGATCTTCCAGCCGATTGGCTTGCGGCCGCTCGCAATCTTCTTTTTCACCCAGGCGCTCTGGACGGCATAGGAATCGTCCATGGTCATTTGCGGGTGCTTGAGCGAGAGAAGCCCGGTCTGGACACGGGTCCGCTCTGCCTGATCGAGGCTTTCGGCGGCTGCCTGGATTTCGTCATGGGACAGCATCAGAGCACCTCGTCGGCGATCGTGTTCTTCAGGATACCGAGGCCGTCGGCTTCGACTTCGACGACATCGCCGGGTTTCAGCCAGATCGGCGGATCGAAGCGGGCGCCGGCGCCGGTCGGCGTGCCCGTGACGATGACGTCGCCGGGGACGAGCGTGGTGAAGGTAGAGATGTAGTTGATGATCTTGCGGAAGGAGAAGATCATCCGGCTCGTGTGGTCGCTCTGGCGCACTTCGCCGTTGACGCGAGTCTTAAGCTCGATGTCTTCAAGCTGTGCTGCATCGGTGAAGGGGATCAGCCAGGGCCCGATCGCGCCGGTGCGATCGAAGTTCTTGCCCTGGGTGACGTTGAATTTCGCATGGCGCACCCAGTCGCGGATCGTGCCCTCATTGCAGAGCGACAAAGCCGCGATATGGGAGAAGGCATCGGCTTCGGCGATCCGGCGACCACCCCTGCCGATGATGATGACGATCTCGCCTTCATAGTCTAGCTGCGGGCTTTCCGGCGGTCGGATCAAGGGCTGATCATGCCCAGTGAACGACCGCGGAAAGCGGATGAAGAGGGAAGGGTTGGAAGGGGCCGCCTGCCCATCCTTGTATTCCTCGTTGCGGTCGGGGAAGTTAACCCCGACGCAAATGATCTTTTCCGGCGACGGAATGGGAATTTCGAAGCGGATGTCGTCGAACGCGAAATCCGGCTTCAGCGCCTTGCCTTCCTCGGCGAGTTGAGCGAGGCGACCGGCCTCGATGACTTCGCGGAGCGTCGGCCATGTTGCGCCATGGCGGGCAGAGAGGTCGACGACACCATCGGTCTTGACGAGACCATATTTCAGGGTGCCGTGGTGAGAAAAGCTGGCGAGGCGGGGCCGTTCGGTCAAAATGGTCTCCTATGTCAAACTGCGGGCAATCTCGGTGATCACCGTGAAGGCCATGTCGGCGTCATCGCGGGTCATCTCGAACTGGCCTGCCTGGAAGCGAATAGCGATACGCCCGTCGACGCGTGTTTGCGTGAGATAGATGCGGCCATCGTCGTTGATGGCGTTGACCAGCGCAATATTGTGCCGGTCGACGTCCTCACCGCCTTTGTGGCGGAAGGAGAAGAGCGAGAGCACCGGTTCGCTAACGAGTTCGAAATCCGGCTCGGCGGCAAGTCGTTTTGCCAGTTCTTCCGACCAGGCCACATGGTTGCGGATCATTGTGCGCAGCCCTTCAAGCCCGTGATAGCGCATGAGAAACCAGAGTTTCAGCGCGCGAAAACGACGGCCGAGCGGCACGGACCATTCGGAGTAGTCGATGATGCCGTCATGGCCATGCGTCTTCAGGTATTCCGGCTGAATGGCGAGCGTGCGTACCTGGTCTTCCGGGCTGCGGATGAACTGTACCGAGCAATCGAAATTGGCACCGAGCCATTTGTGAGGGTTGAAGACGATGGAGTCCGCAGCCTCGACACCATCCCAAAGCCGACGGAACTCCGGGCAAATCATCGCGGAGCCGGCCCAGGCGGCGTCGACATGCAGGTAGAGCCCGTGCGCCTTCACGACTTCCGCAACGGCGCGGATCGGGTCGCAGGCGCCGATAGAGGTGCCGCCCGTGCAGGCGATGACGCCGGCCGGAATATGGCCGGCGGCAAGGTCGGCCTTGATCGCGGCATCGAGCGCTTCAGGGTCCATGCCGTTGAGCGGACCCTTGGTGGGAACGCGCACGAGATTCGCCTCGCCGATGCCGGCTATCCAGATCGCCCGGTCAATGGAGGTGTGCACCTGTTTGGAGGCATAGACGCGTACGGCCTTGTGCGCTGAAAGCCCCTCGCTGTTGCCCTTCCAGCCGAGAGCTTTTTCGCGCATCACAAGGACGGCTGCGAGCGTCGCAGTTGAGGCGGAATCCTGGATGACACCGGCAAAACCATTCGGAAGTCCCATAGCTTGTCGCAGCCAGTCGACCACGCGAGTTTCAAGCTCTGTCGCCGCCGGCGATGTCTGCCACAGCATGCACTGCGCAGCAATGGAGGTGACGAGATAGTCTGCGATCACCGAGACTGGTGCGGCATTTGCCGGGAAATAGGCGAAGAAGCGAGGGTGCTGCCAGTGCGTCAGACCATCCGGAATGATGCGCTCGAAATCGGCGAAGATCGCCTCCATGGCCTCGCCCGCTTCTGGTGCCGCATCAGCGATTTGCCGGGCGATGTCGCCAGGCTTCGTTTGCGCCCGTACCGGCCGCTCGCGCAGGCCCGCGCGATAATCGGTGCCCCAGTCGGCGACTTTTCGAGACCAATGACGGAATTCTTCGCTGTCCATATATCATTCCCTATTTGGTACTGCGTTGTCTCGGCGCTGTGCCATCCCCTGCGCAATGTTCCACGGCGAACAGCCGGCTCTTTCAATTGCTGCAGCCTCGCCGTGAGACGAAAGCTGGGATGGGTCATGCTTATCTCGGGCCTTCCTTGGCCTCAGACGACGCCGCCGAGGCAGACATATTTGATTTCGGTGAACTCCTCGATGCCGTAGCGCGATCCCTCGCGGCCGAGACCGGAGAGTTTGACGCCGCCGAATGGCGCTTCGGCCGTCGAGATCAGGCCGGTATTGACGCCGACCATGCCGTATTCGAGCGCTTCTGCGACGCGGAAGACGCGGGCGAGATCCTTGGCATAGAAATAGGAGGCAAGACCGAATTCGGTGTCGTTGGCCTGGGCAATGACATCGGCCTCATCCTTGAAGCGGAAGAGCGGAGCCACCGGTCCGAAAGTC
>NZ_JAQJCK010000013.1:0-184581 GCF_030182455.1 Rhizobium cerradonense | reverse complement strand
CAGTGGAATGGCAACGCCATCATCCGCACGACACCTTCACTTTTGGCCCTCTATAGTCTCGTGACGCTGTGGGCGGGAGATGTTCTCAGCCAAACCACGCGCCCTTACGCGGCGGCATGGTACAGGAAAACCGATCTGACATTCACAGATGCGATTGGCGCTGTGCGTCTCGTTTTGTGGAGCGACGATCTTTATCGACACTCACCGTCAAACCTGGAAATGCATAAAATACCGCCAGGGCGACTTGTCCGTATGGCGCAGGCGATTTGCTTCGCCGCATAATGTACAAAGTCAAGCTAAGGGATGAAGATATTATGAATGAAGCCGATGCATTGGATATCTTCCAGGCGGCGATCTGGACGGTGCTCGTTTCCGCGGGCCCGGCAGTTCTCGCGGCCATGATCGTCGGCCTCGTCATCGCCTTGATCCAGGCGCTGACCCAGGTGCAGGAGGCCACATTGACCTTCGTGCCGAAGATCGTCGCCGTCATGGTGACGGTCGGCATCACGGCCCCCTTCGTCGGCTCGCAGATCTCGATCTTCACCAACCTCGTCTTTTCCCGAATTCAGTCGGGATTCTAAAACATGACGCGCAAAACTGCGCAGCGGTTTTGCGATCACGACATGTGCAAGTTAAGAGCTAAAGCGCAAAGAGCTGATCCCAGAGATTGCGATGCGCTTTAGGACGGTGGCGTCGGCCAGAGGCCATTCTCGCGCAAGCTTCGCCTTTTAATGATCTGACCGAATAGGGCAAACGGGTCAGCCGTTTGCCCCCTCTCATGAAGAGACGGAACCGGTCGATGGCGCAACCACCCGCAATAGCACTTCCCAAAGCCAATCCCAGCATGCGTGATATCGGGTTCGCCCTCGGTATCATGGTCATCCTGTGCGTGCTCTTCCTGCCGATCCCGCCATTCCTCATCGATATGGGCCTGGCCTTCTCGATCGCGCTCTCGGTGCTGATTTTGATGGTGGCGCTGTGGATCAAGAAGCCGCTGGAATTCTCATCCTTCCCGACCATCCTGCTGATCGCGACCATGACGCGTTTGTCGTTGAACATTGCGACGACGCGCGTCATTCTTTCGCACGGCTATGAGGGACATGATGCGGCCGGCGGCGTGATCGCCGGTTTCTCCAGCCTGGTGATGTCCGGCGACTTCGTCATCGGTCTGATCGTCTTCATGATCCTGATCACCATCAACTTCATCGTCATCACCAAGGGCGCGACGCGTATCGCCGAAGTCGGCGCGCGTTTCACCCTCGATGCCATCCCCGGCAAGCAGATGGCGATCGACGCCGACCTGTCGGCCGGCCTGATCGACGAAAAAGAAGCGCAGCGCCGCCGCCGCGAGCTGGAAGAGGAAAGCTCCTTCTTCGGTGCCATGGACGGTGCCTCGAAATTCGTGCGCGGCGATGCCGTCGCCGGCCTGCTCATCACCTGCATCAACATCTTCGGCGGCATCATTATCGGCTATTTCCGCCATGGCATGCAGATCGGCCAGGCGGCTGACGTCTTCGTCAAGCTTTCGGTCGGCGACGGTCTGGTGTCGCAGATGCCGGCGCTCATCGTCTCGCTCGCCGCCGGTCTTCTCGTTTCGCGCGGCGGCACCGCCGGCTCCACCGACCAGGCCGTTATCAATCAGTTGAGCGGCTATCCGCGCGCGCTCGCCGTTGCCGCGATCCTGATGGGCATCCTGGCCGTCATGCCGGGCATGCCCTTCGTTCCCTTCCTCATTCTCGGCGGCCTGATGGCAGGCGGCGCCTGGTTCATCCCGCGGCAGGCCGAAGCCGAAAACAAGCTTCGCCGCGATGCGGAGGAAAAGAAGGTGATGCAGTCGAAGGAAATGGAGAAGGATTCGGTCAAGTCGGTTCTGACGACCTCGGAAATCGAATTGGCGCTCGGCAAGATCGTCTCCACCCGCCTGCTCGGCGCGCATCAGGAATTGGCTTTCCGTGTCGGCAAGATGCGCAAGAAATTCGCGACGCAATACGGTTTCGTCGTGCCGGAAATCAAGGTGACGGACGACATCGCCATTGCCGACAAGTCCTATCAGATCCGCATTCACGGCACGACGGTCGCCTCCAACATGTTGCGTGTCGGCGAAGTGCTCGTCGTCACGGGTTCGGGCCGCAAGCCGACCGTTCCGGGCGACGAGATTCGCGAACCAGCCTTCGGTATGCCCGCTGTCTCGGTCCTCGAAGCCTTCACCGAGGATTTGAAGCGCGAAGGCTTCCAGCCGATCGACAATGTCTCCGTCGTGCTGACGCATATGAGCGAAGTCATTCGCAACAACCTGCCGGCACTTCTCTCCTACAAGGACGTAAAGATCCTGATCGAGCGCCTCGATCCGGAATACAAGAAGCTCGCCGACGAGATCTGCTCGTCACATATGTCCTATTCCGGCCTGCAGGCGGTCCTCAAGCTGCTGCTTGCCGAACGTGTCTCGATCCGCAACCTGCACCTCATTCTCGAAGCCGTTGCGGAACTTGCGCCGCATGTGCGCAAGACGGAGCAGATCGTCGAGCATGTGCGCGTGCGCATGGCGCAGCAGCTCTGCGGCGACCTTGCCGACAATGGCGTGCTGCGTGTTCTCCGCCTCGGCAGCAAGTGGGATCTTATCTTCCATCAGGCGCTGAAGCGCGACCAGAAGGGCGAGATCGTCGAGTTCGACATCGATCCGCGCAATCTGGAAGAATTCAGCGAGCAGGCAGGCAAAGTTATCCGTGAATACATGGACCGCGGCTTGCCCTTCGTGCTTGTCACATCGCCGGAAACGCGCTCCTATGTGCGCATGATCATCGAACGCCTGTTCGCGACTCTGCCGGTCTTGTCGCATGTGGAATTGGCCAAGGGGATCGAGATCAAGATTCTAGGTTCCATTTCATGATAACAGACCCCCAGGGCACCATTCTGGCGTTGTTTCTCGCCTTCTGCCGCATTGGCGGCTGCATCATGGTGCTACCGGGGTTTTCGTCGGGCCGCGTGCCGCAACAGGTTCGGATCCTGCTTGCGGCCGCCTTGTCGATGGCAATCCTGCCGCTGCTTTGGAACACGATCTATCCGGAAGTGTCCAAAGGCGGCGCCACCTATATCGGCCTGATCTTCACCGAAACGGTGATCGGCCTTATGTACGGCATGATGGCGCGGCTCTATACGCTCGGGCTGCAATTCGCCGGCACGGCCATATCGATGCTCATCGGCTTCAATGCGCCCGGCGGCATGGACATCATCGAAGAATCGAACGAGACGTCGCTCACCAGCCTGATCAGCTTCTGCGGACTGATGATGCTGTTCATTATGGATTTTCACCACCACGTCCTGCAGGCGCTGGTCGATTCCTATTCGGTCGTTCCCTTCGGCGGCCATATCGATGCGCGCGCTTCGCTGGTATCGGTGGCCGATACGCTGGAGGCCACCTTTTTCATCATGCTCCGGCTGGCGAGCCCCTTCCTGCTCTATGGTCTGATGTTCCAGATGTCGATCGGCTTCATCAATAAGCTGGCGCCGCAGATCCCGATCTATTTTATCTCCACGCCCTATCTGCTGATGGGCGGGTTGTTCATGCTCTATCTCAGTATCGCGGCGATCGTCAGTCAGTTCTCCGGCGCCTTCCTGAGCGTCTTCAACGGGCATTAGCGGCGTAAGGCGGAAGCGATGGCGGAAAAAAGCCGGTCCGAAAAATTGAAGCGCCTCGTCGCCGTACAGCGCCATCTCGAGCGGATAGCGGAAAACGAGCTTGCGGATACCACCCGCCAGCGCAACGAGGTCAGCCAGTCGATGGAAAAACTGATCGACGCGATCAGCTCGGCCGATCCGATACATATGGCATTTTCGGTGCACTATGCCGGGCGCTATGCCCGCCTGACGCTCAAGGATCAGCAACTTGACGGCATCCAAAAGCTGATCGAGACGAAAGTTCTGCAAGAGCGCACCAAGGCGGAGCGGTTGGAAGAGCATATGAAGGATGCCCGCGAACTGGAAATGCGCGAGGCGGACGATAATGCCGTCTACGATATCATCGATCAGCGCTTCGCGGGCGCAACGCCAGCCTCCAGCAAGGTTCAAAAACCATAATCCTCGTGATCTCAGAACAAGACGGCATATCCCCGAATCGCCGCCTTGCTCCGGATTCAAAAGATTAGAACGATTTTCATGCGTTCAAATGAATGCACGACGCTCTAACCGCTCGATTCGGCATGACCTTGCTCGATGGCTGCTTCACGCGTCGCGGGATCATGCTCTAGTGAAAGGAAACGTGACGTGGCTATCTCGCCTCCGAGTGATTTGGTCCTGGATGTCGTCAAGGCCGCCAATCCGGCCGACGTTCAGGCAGCCCAGGAAAAGCTCGCGGCCAACAGGGCTGCCTTTGCCGCCACCAGCCTGGCGGAAAACGGCAATGGTTTCGCCTCGACCGTGAGTGCGCTGGACAGCGCCGCAACGAAGGCCGGCCTCAGCAACGCCAACACGCATACGGCGCCGACAAAGGTGCCGCAGACTTATCATAAGTTCGAAGCGATGGTGCTGCAGAACTTCGTGAAGAACATGCTGCCGAACAGCGAAACGCTGTACGGCAAGGGCTCCGCCGGTGAAATCTGGAAGGGCATGATGGCCGAACAGCTCGGCAATACGCTCGCCAAGAATGGCGGCGTCGGCATTGCCGAGCAAATGTACAAGGAACAGGTTTCCAAGATGCGCAACACCGGCGCCGTCAATGCGGCGACCGATGAGAACGACAAGAAGATGGCGCTGAGTGCAATCACCGATTTCCAGCGAAAGACGCTTGCCGCAGCCGAGACCAATGGTGACAGCGATACGACCGTCACCAATCAAGATACGCTGACGTCCAAGAAAGTATGATCGGGGGCAGGACATGGAAGTAATTTCGAACGACTACCGGATAAAGTCGGTCCTTGGCCGCCTGGAAATGATCATCGATAACGAGAACAACCGCATCGGCAAAGATCCGGAATTCGATCTCAAAGTATCGAATGCGCATAAGAGCCGTTGCCTCTACGAATTGTCGATGCTGTTTCGCGATACCAATCCGGCCGAGCTTGCCATCTCGCATATCGAGCAGTTGCACGGGCTGAAGAAGAAGCTGATCTTGAACGCACGGCGCGTCGAAGCTCATCTCGAGGCCGTGCGTGCCGTCGCCGATATCTTGAAGAATGCGGTGCAGAACGCGGATGCGGACGGCACCTATTCGCAGGAGCAGTTCCGCGTCCGTGAGGCCGGATGATCAAGCTCGTCCTCACCGGCCTCTGGGTCTGCGCCGTAACGCTGGCTTCGGTCTATTTTTCGGTGCAGATGGCGACGGCGCCCGCGATCAATCCTGACGACGCCAAAAAGGCGCAGCAGGAGTTCGTCAAGGGCGAATCGATCAACGTGCCCGTCATCGCCAACGGTCAGGTGAACGGCTATTTCATCACCCGCATTTCCTTCATGATGGAGAAGGGCAAGGCGAACCAGCTCCAGACGCCGCTGACGGAATTAACGACGGACGAGCTTTATTCGCTGCTGGTGGGCAATAAGACGATCGACATCAGCCATACCGGCAGCTTCGATGTCGCCAGTTTCCGCAGCGATATCAAGAAGAACATGAACGAACGCCTCGGCGGCGACTATGTCGCCGACGTTCTGGTCGAACAGCTCGACTATCTCTCCAAGGATGAGATCAACAATGGCGATGGCGGCGGCAAGAGAACCGTCAAGCCGGTAAAGATCGTCCAGGGCGATGCAGCGCCCGACGCGGAGCCGAAGCCGGCACATTAGACCTGCTGAGACCGGTGATGGCCGCTCCCCTTATGGAGCGGCCTGCTGCGTTTGTCGCCCGAAACAGCGTTAACAAATCCCTGTTTTTCTTTCGCAATTCCAATCGATTTTCCTAACGGAAGCTTGGGATCGCTTTGCTATAAGCATCCTCAGCGATGCGTCCGATGTCACCGAACGGACAGACGGTGGAGGATTTGCGTCGAGAAGTTTGCCGGCGACGCGCGTATGAAGGCGTCTGCGGCAGGAGGTCTAGGGTGAATCTAGTCGCAAATTTTGCCGTGCTCACGTCGCGTCGAATGATTTTCGACTTGCCGGTCTGCGACCTCGATTGGGAAGACGCGCTGAACTTCATCAACGAGCTGGCGTCCCTCCCGGTCGGCCAGACGGTCATCTCCTTCGTCAACGCCCATAATATGCTGATGATGCTGCGCGACGGCAGGTATCGCGATGTGCTGGCGAAAAACCTTGTCCTGCCCGATGGTGTCGGCCTGGATATCGCCTCGCGGGTTGCCCATGGCGTTTCCTTTCCGGCCAATTTGAACGGTACCGATTTCGTGCCGGCTCTGCTGACCTTTATGGATCGGCCGAAGCGTATCGGTCTGATTGGTGGCCGCCGCGATGTTGTTGAAAAGGCCGCGGAAAACTTCCGTAAACATGCGCCGTGGCACGAATTCATCGTTATTGCGGACGGTTATTTCGACAAGGAGAAAAGCGATCTGGTGACGGCGGAGGTCAGCCGTCAGAAGATCGACGTACTGATTGTCGGCATGGGGACGCCGCTTCAGGAAAAATGGGTCGCCGACCATATCGAACCGCAGCACGCAAGGCTGGTGCTGACGGTCGGCGCATTGTTCGATTTCGTCTCCGGCACGGTGCCGCGTGCGCCGGCGCTGGTGCGCGCCACGCGCTTTGAATGGATGTACCGCCTGCTTCAGGAGCCGAGCAGGCTGTGGCGGCGCTATATTCTCGGTGTGCCGCTCTTCCTCTACCAGGTCGTTCGGCACCAATTCGGCCGCAAGGAGCGCATTCTGCGCGCCGCCGAACCGCAGCCCGCGCCTTTGCTGCGGCTTCCTTCGCCCGATAAGCTCGCCGGCTGATCCCGATCGCGCCCCCAGATTGCGCCCCCAGATTGCGGTTGTCGTTAACCTTTTCTTTGCCATGAAAATTTAGAGTGGGTTAACCATCGGCATCGGTCACTGACCATGCGCGCGAGACAACCCGCCATGTTCGAAAGCAAGGCCAGGACGAGATACCTTCCTGACGACGCGGAAGCCTTCGGAGCTTACCGCGGCGTAGGTCGGCATGCCCATTTCGATCGCGGGGCAGACGGCTATCTGATAGCCGCCAATGTCCAGCCTGCCGGCCACCAGACCCCGGGCGATGCGGAGTTGCTGGCCCTCATTCAAAAGATGCTGGACGGCGATCCCTATCCGGTCTCCGGGCGAAAAAAGCCTGATGTGGACGAGGCTGCAGAGGCTCAATCGTTGCCCGACCGCATCCGCGGCATCCTGCGAGACCATCCCGTCGCCCGCGGAACGATCATGCATGGGCAGCCGGAACCGATCGCAGATCAATCATTGGCTTCGTCCAGTGTCGAAGACGTCGAAATCGAGCTTTCGCCTCTGGTTGAACCGCACGCCGTTTCAGCGGTGACGCCTACGCCGCCGCGGCGCTGGGTGTTCGGGTTCGGCTCCATTGCCTTCGTTATTGTCGCCGCACTGGCGGGCGCCTTTCTCCCGACAATGCTGGCAGCTCCGCCGCGCTATGTCTCCCACACCGTATTGCAGATAAAAGGGCAGGGGGCTGCGCGACAGGCGCTTCTGGATGTCACCGCCAAACGCGCCGCCGCGCCCTCCCTGCTTTCCGATCTGGTCGCCCGGCTGAAGCTCGACCGCGATCCGGAATTCACCGGTGATCGGGCCGGCGCTTTCGGCGTTGCCATGGAATTGCTCTCCGGCAGCGGCAATGCGTCCGACGCGCCGTCGCGTGCGCAGGCAGCCCTTCGCGGGGATATCGCCGTCACCACCGATGCGCCGAGCGGCACCCTGCATCTTGCCGTTACCACAAGCGATCCGGCAAAGTCGGCCGAGATCGCCAATCATCTGGCCGATGCGACGATCTATGACGCCACCGTTGCGCAAGGCGCTGGCCTCCCTGGCAAAAGCAGCTCGCTTGCCGACCGGAGCCGCAAGGATCTCGATCAAGCGAAGGCCGCGCTCGCCGATTTCAAGGCGCAGTATGGCGACGGCAAGATCGAAGCTGCGCTCGATCTTCAGCGGCAGCGCCGTCAGTTGGATGAGGAGATGAAGGCCTCCGAGGCTGCCGTGCAGAGTGCAAAGGCCCGCGTCTTCGCCGCCAAATCCGCCACGCCCGCCAGCGTCACGAGTGGCGCGCTGTCGGGCGACCTGTCATCTGCCGGGCTCGACGATCTGCGCAGCCGCTATAGCGCCGCCAAGGTCGTTCTGTCCCAGCTCTCCACGCAGCTCGGCCCGCGCCATCCCCGTCTGCTGGCGCAACAGGCGACGGTCGATGGGCTGGCCGCCGATATCCGCAATCAACTGCAGCGACTGATCGCCAGCAGCGATACGGTCCTGAAGGCTGCCCTTGAGAACCGGACGGCGCTTTCCGCGCGGATGACCGCTCTCAGCCAGAAAAGCATCGATGTCGATATGGCCCGCCTTGGTCAGCTTCAGGATGATGTCGCGGCCGCCCAGAGCCGCTACGACGCCGATCTGCAGAACGCCGATACGGCTCCGCCCGAAGTCGAGGTTCCGATCGCCGTCATCGCCCCTGCCGTCGCCGCCAAGGCTCCCCTCGACGACAATCTTGCGGGTAGCCAGGCGGCGGGTTTCGTCATGGGCCTTGGTGCAGCACTTTGCCTGGTCTTCCTGCGGAAATGGATGGGCGGCGGATCGCTTTCGGAGGATCAGACAGCCGGGCGCTTCGTTTCGCCCGAGCCGGTTTTCAGCCGTGTCGCCGAGCCGGGCCCACTGCGGCGACCAATGCCCGAGCTGCCGCAACCGCGCTTCGATGCCACCATTCCCGTCGCCAATGATCGTCCAGTGGTTACCGAGGAGCTGACGCAGATCCAGCGCGAATTGGCATTGTTGCGCACGAAGGTGCAGACCTATGCTTCACGCCGGCAGACGGGGCGCGGCTGAACCCGTCGCCGATTTCTCCTTGCAATTACCGCTTTCAGACACCATAGGGCGTTGGCAGGCAAATCCGCCGGGCCGATGGCTTGTAGATTGCCGCCGAAATTATGTCGGGAGATATTCGTGACGACTGTGATCGATGGCAAGCAGGTGGCTGCTTCGGTAATTGATGCGGTGAAGACGGCGACCGCAGCACTGGAAAAAGAGACGGGTGTTAAGACCGGCCTTGCCGTCGTCATCGTCGGTGATGATCCGGCGAGCCACACCTATGTCGGCGCCAAGGGCCGCATGGCCAAGGAATGCGGCTTTACCTCCATCCAGCACACGCTGCCGGCCGAGACGACGCAGGACGAGCTGGCAAAGCTTGTCCAGTCCCTCAACGAGGATGCCGCCATTCACGGCATCCTGGTGCAACTGCCGCTGCCGAAACATCTGAATGCCGACGCGATCATCCAGTCGATCCGGCCGGACAAGGATGTCGATGGCCTGCATGTGGTCAATGCCGGCAAGCTGGCGACCGGCGATCTTGCCACCGGGCTGATCTCCTGCACGCCGGCCGGCGCCATGCTGCTGGTGCGCCGCATCCATGGCGAGGACCTCTCGGGTCTCACCGCCGTCGTCATCGGCCGCTCGAACCTGTTCGGCAAGCCGATGGCGCAACTGCTGCTCAATGCCAATGCGACGGTGACGACGGCCCATTCCCGCACCAAGGACCTGCCGGCGGTTGCCCGCAGTGCCGATATTCTGGTGGCGGCGGTCGGCCGGCCGGAAATGGTGAAGGCGGATTGGGTAAAGCCGGGAGCGACGGTGATCGATGTCGGCATCAACCGCATTGCCGCACCGGAACGCGGCGAGGGCAAGAGCCGGCTGGTCGGCGATGTCGCCTTTGCCGAGGCGGCGGAAGTGGCCGCCGCCATCACCCCGGTTCCGGGCGGTGTCGGGCCGATGACCATCGCCATGCTGATGGCCAATACGGTGATCGCCGCCCATCGTGCTGCCGGCAAGCCAGCGCCGCGGTTCTGAGATCACGCCACCTAAATCATATCAATCGGCCGGTGCCACGCCGGTCGAGGCACGCACGATCAGCTCGGTCTTCCAAAGCTCCTGCTCGGGAAATGTCTCGAGCTGCTTGATCTCGCCGATCAGCCGCTCGGCGACGCGCACGCCCGCGGCGCGCAGCGACGATCGCGTGGTCGTCAGCGGCACGGTGAAATTCTCCGGTTTCAACAGTGTCAGCACATCGTCGTGGGCGATCAGCGAAATATCCTCGCCGAGCTTCAGTTTCGCCTGGTTGATGGCGCGTACCGCGCCGAGCGCCAGTACTGTGCTGGAACAGAGGATGGCGGTTGGCCGCACGTCGAGCTGCAGGATGCGCTCCATGGCATAGAGGCCCTGTTCATCGGTCATTGCGGTATGGCTGACATACGCCTCGTCCAGCATCAGGCCGCGTTCGGCAAGGGCTGCGACCACGCCCTTTTTCCGCCGGATGGCGAAATCGAGATAGATCGGGCCGTTCAGCAGCGCAAAACGTTTGTGGCCGAGCTGCAGCAGCAGCTTTGTGGCGTCGTAGAAGGCGGCCTCGTTGTCGATGTCGAGATAGGGGTAATCCGGCTCCGTTCCAAAGGACCGTCCATGCACCAGGAAGGGTATGGACAATGATTTCAGCATTTCGAGGCGTGGATCATGGCCGCGCATATAGGTGATGAACAGGGCGTCGACATTGCCGCTGGCGGCAAGCCGCTTCAGCGCACCGACTTCGTCGTTCGGATCGGCCGGCGTCAGGACGAAATGGAAATCATGCCGCAATGCCTCTTCGCCGAGGCCGGTCAGGAATTCGCCGAAATGCAGATCGGACGGATGGCCGGGCGCCGTCGGCATGACCAGGCCAATCGAGCCGGCTTTGCCGGTCGCCAGCCGTTGCGCGGCCTTGTTCGGACGATAGCCCGTCTCCCGCACCGCTTTGAGCACTCGCTCGCGGGTTTCGCGATTGACCTCCGGATATCCGTTCAAAGCACGGCTGACCGTGGTCTGCGACAGGCCTAACATTTGCGATAGCTGCTTCAGATTCACGTGGCTCCGCTCCTCCATCTGCCCATTCCAGTCGCGCAAAGGCTTCCTCCTGCCATACGACTGGCTTCCAAAGCGCTTTAGACTATGTAGCAGGCAGCGCATGCGAAACAAGACAATTTGCGAAATATTGATGTCATTCAATGCTGCAATGCGAGATTTGGGTGTATATTAGCCGAATTCACAAATTCGCTTGACTTTGCTCTGCCCGCAATGGAATGAGTGAGTAGCCAAAGCGCTTTGAGAAATGAGCGCGCAGCACGCGCCGCGTGTTCGGGCTCGTGGGATTTGTATTTGGGAGGACAACCACATGAAGAAATTGCTTTTGATGACCGTTGCCGTTGCCGCCTTGGCGGCTGGTAGCGCACTGGCTGCAGATTTGAAGTTCCAGCCCGGTCAGGATTCCAAGTTCAACTGGAAGAGCTATGACGACTTCAAGGCCGCTCATGCGGACTTGAAAGGCGAGACGATGACGATCTTCGGCCCATGGCGCGGCGAAGACGAGGCGCTGTTCACGAGCGTCCTGAATTATTTCACCGAAGCGACCGGCGTTAATGCCAAGTATTCGTCCTCGGAAAACTACGAGCAGCAGATTGTTATCGACACCCAGGCCGGTTCGCCTCCGAATGTTGCGATCCTGCCGCAGCCGGGCCTTCTCGCCAACCTTGCCAGCAAGGGCTATCTGACGCCGCTCGGCGATGATCTGGCAAACTGGGTGAAGACCAACTATGGCGCCGGCGATAGCTGGGTTGGCTACGGCACCTATAAGGGCAAGGACGGCAAGGACGCCTTCTACGCCTTCCCGTACAAGGCTGACCTGAAGTCGCTCGTCTGGTACGTGCCGGAAAATTTCGAGGAAGCCGGCTATAAGGTCCCCACCACCATGGAAGACCTGATCAAGCTCTCCGACCAGATCGTCAAGGATGGTGGCACTCCCTGGTGCATCGGCCTCGGTTCTGGCGGAGCCACCGGCTGGCCGGCCACCGACTGGGTCGAAGACCTGATGCTGCGCACCGTCTCTCCGAAGGATTATGACGGCTGGGTCGACAATAGCCTGAAATTCAACGACCCCAAGGTCGTCAACGCCATCGATGAATTCGGCAAGTTCGCCAAGAACGCCAAATACGTCAACGGCGGTGTCGCTGCGGTCGCGTCGACCGACTTCCGAGATAGCCCGAAGGGCCTCTTTACGGTTCCGCCCAAGTGCTATCTGCACAAGCAGGCATCCTTCATCCCATCCTTCTTCCCTGAGGGCACGAAGCTCGGCCAGGATGCAGACTTCTTCTACTTCCCGCCCTATGCATCGCATCCGGAGCTCGGCAAGCCGGTTCTCGGCGCCGGCACGCTGGCAACGATCACCAAGGACTCGAAGGCCGCTCGCGCCTTCATCGAGTTCCTGCAGACGCCGATCGCTCAAGAAGTCTGGATGGCACAGTCGGGCTTCCTGACCCCGTATAAGGGCGTCAACACGGCGGCCTATGCCAACGACACCCTGAGGAAGGAAGGCGAAATTCTGACGACCGCCACCACCTTCCGCTTCGACGGTTCCGACCTGATGCCGGGCAAGATCGGCGCAGGCGCATTCTGGACCGGCATGGTGGACTTCGTCGGTGGCAAGTCCGCTCAGGACTCCGCCGACGCAATCCAGAAGGCTTGGGACTCCATCAAGTAATCATAACATCGCAGAATGGCGTCGCCGGTATCTCCCGGCGCCGCCGCTCTACCCTGTCGTAGCCGACGCCTTGGGAGGTGCCGACGACGCCGGACAGGTCGCTTCGTGCAAGCAATTATTCGGGAGGGAAGGATGATTTCGCAGATACTGACGGCGATTGGAGCCATGATATTCGGCGTTGCCGTTTGCGCCGCCTATTTTCTGTTTTCCAACAAGCTGCTGGACCTGATTTTTCCGGCGAAAGAAGGTGGCGATGTTCATCGCGCCGCCGTCAATCTGCGTCGCCGCAGCCTGATCCGCCCCTGGCTTTTCCTCGGACCGGCGCTTTTCCTCCTCGCCGTCTACCTGATGTATCCGGTGGTGGCGACGCTCATCCTGTCCTTCTACGGGCCTGACGGCAATCAATTCGTCGGCGGCGCCAACTATGTCTGGGCGTTCAACGACACCGAATTCCGCCAGTCGATCTTCAACAACATCCTTTGGCTTGCCGTCGTGCCGGCTGCCTGCACCTTCTTCGGTCTCGTCATTGCAGTCATGACCGATCGCATCTGGTGGGGTAACATCGCCAAGGCGGTCATCTTCATGCCGATGGCAATCTCCTTTGTCGGCGCATCGGTCATCTGGAAGTTCATCTACGAATATCGCGGCGGCAACGACACGCAGATCGGTCTGCTGAATGCGGTCGTGCAGCTCTTCGGCGGTACGCCGGAAGTCTGGATCACCATCCCCTTCTGGAACAACTTCTTCCTGATGGTCATGCTCATCTGGATCCAGACCGGCTTTGCCATGGTCATCCTATCGGCCGCCCTCCGCGGTATTCCGGAGGAGACCATCGAAGCGGCCGTTATCGACGGCGCCAATGGCTGGCAAATCTTCTGGAAAATCATGGTGCCGCAGGTCTGGGGCACGATCGCCACGGTCTGGACGACCATCACCATCCTCGTCCTCAAGGTGTTCGATATCGTGCTCACCATGACCAACGGTCAGTGGAACACGATGGTCCTTGCAAATCTGATGTTCAACTGGCTGTTCCGCGGCGGCGGCGATTCCGGCCGAAGCGCGGTCATCGCGCTCGTCATCATGGTCGCCGTCACACCGATCATGATCTGGAACATCCGTCGTGCAAACGCAGAAATGAAGGGTCGCTAAGATGATCGGAAACCTTGGCCGCATCGGCCCCGCTCGCCTCTTCGTTCATTTCGCGGTTGTGCTCATCGTTCTCGTCTGGCTGCTGCCGACGCTCGGTATCTTCATCACGGCCCTGCGTGACAAGGATCAGATCGTCGTCTCCGGCTGGTGGACGGCCTTCGCCGGCTCGACGCGGACGACGGCAGTGCGCCTCGCTGGCAACGATAAGGCGACGCAGGATGGCCCCAATTACGTGATCACCGGGAATGTCTCCGGCGACGGTAACGGCGGTAACGGCAAGATCGAATCCTTCGGCCTGCGTGTGCAGGACCCGGCCGCTTTCAAGGCCGGTGCGCCTGCGGATATCGGCAATGGCGAGACGCTGACCGTCAATGCCGATGGCAGCTACCGCTATCAGAAAAATGCTGCTTTCGACGCGGATACGCGCGGCAAACGCATTTATCTGACCATTTCCGCCCCACCGCAGTTCACCCTGCAGAATTATCACACCGTTCTGACGGGCGAAGGCATCGGCCAGTCCTTCATCAACTCGCTGACGGTCACCATTCCGGCGACGATCATCCCGATCCTGATCGCGGCTTTCGCTGCCTATGCGCTTGCCTGGATGGATTTCCCCGGCCGCGCGCTCCTGATCGCGCTTGTCGTCGGCCTCATCGTCGTGCCGCTGCAGATGTCGCTCATCCCGCTGTTGCGCATCTATAACGAAATCGGCCAGGTGTTCGGTGTGCCGTCGAAGACCTATCCCGGCATCTGGATGGCGCATACCGCCTTCGGCCTGCCGCTCGCGATCTACCTGCTGCGCAACTACATTGCCGGCCTGCCGAAGGAAATCATCGAATCCGCCCGCGTCGACGGCGCCAGCGACTTCGATATCTTCGTCAAGATCATCCTGCCGCTGTCCTTCCCGGCGCTCGCCTCCTTTGCGATTTTCCAGTTCCTCTGGGTCTGGAACGACCTTCTGATCGCCATGGTGTTCCTCGGCACCGACAAGGATCATCTGGTTCTGACGGCGGCCTTGAACGCCCTACTCGGCTCGCGCGGCGGCAATTGGGAAATCCTGACGGCCTCCGCCTTCGTCACCATCCTTATCCCGCTCCTCGTCTTCTTCGGTCTGCAGCGCTATCTCGTGCGCGGTCTGCTCGCCGGGTCGGTGAAGGGGGGCTGATCCAAGACCATTCCATACATACAGGACCACTCAGCATGAGCATTGCCCCTCAATCGATTTCGGCTGTTGACAAGGACTGGTGGCGTGGCGCCGTGATCTATCAGATCTACCCGCGCTCCTATCAGGACTCGAACGGCGACGGCATCGGCGATCTCAAGGGGATCGCCGTCCGCCTGCCGCATATTGCAGCCCTCGGTGTCGACGCGATCTGGATTTCGCCGTTCTTCACCTCGCCCATGCGTGATTTCGGCTACGACGTCTCCAACTATGAAGATGTCGATCCGATCTTCGGTACGCTTGCCGACTTCGATGTGATGGTGACCGAAGCGCATCGTCTCGGCATCAAGGTGATGATCGATCTGGTGCTGTCACACAGTTCCGACCGCCATCCCTGGTTTGTCGAAAGCCGCTCGAGCAAGGATAATCCCAAGGCGGACTGGTATGTCTGGGCGGATGCCAAGCCGGACGGCACGCCGCCCAACAACTGGCTCTCCATCTTCGGCGGTTCTGCCTGGGCCTGGGATCCGACCCGCATGCAATATTACATGCACAACTTCCTGATCTCGCAACCCGACCTGAACCTGCACAATCCCGAGGTTCAGGACCGGCTGCTGGACGTCGTGCGCTTCTGGCTCGACCGTGGCGTCGATGGCTTCCGCCTCGATACCATCAACTTCTATTTCCACGACCGGGAACTGCGCGACAATCCCGCGCTGGAGCCGTCCCGCCGCAATGCTTCGACCGCGCCGGCGGTCAATCCCTATAATTTCCAGGAGCATCTCTACGACAAGAACCGTCCGGAGAATCTGAAGTTCCTGCAGCGTTTCCGCGCCGTGCTGGATGAATATCCGGCGATTGCCGCCGTCGGCGAAGTCGGCGATAGTCAGCGCGGGCTCGAGATCGTCGGCGAATATACGTCCGGCGACGACAAGATGCATATGTGCTACGCCTTCGAATTCCTGGCGCCGGACCCGCTGTCGCCGGAACGCGTCGAAGACGTCATGAAGGATTTTGCCGCCGCCGCGCCGGACGGCTGGGCCTGCTGGGCGTTTTCAAACCATGACGTGGTGCGCCATGTCAGCCGCTGGGGCAGCCTGGTTGCCGATCGTGATGCGCTTGCCAAGCAATATGCGGCCTTGATCCTGACCTTGCGCGGCTCGGTCTGCCTCTACCAGGGCGAGGAGCTCGGCCTGACGGAAGCCGATCTCGCCTATCAGGATCTGCAGGACCCCTACGGCATCCAATTCTGGCCGGAATTCAAGGGCCGCGACGGCTGCCGCACGCCGATGGTCTGGGACAGCCAGGTCGCACAAGGCGGTTTCTCGACGGTGAAACCCTGGCTTCCGGTGCCGGTAGAGCATATCCTGCGCGCTGTCAGCGTGCAGCATGGAGATGAGAGTTCGGTGCTGGAGCAATATCGCCGCTTCCTCGCCTTCCGCAAGCAGCACCCGGCTTTCGCCAAGGGCGAGATTGCGTTTGCTGAACCGCAGGGGGACGTGCTGCTTTATACGCGTCACTACGGCGACGAGACTATTCTCTGTGTGTTCAACATGAGCGCGACAGAAGCGACTGCAACCCTGCCTGAGGGGAGTTGGCAGGCTCTTGCCGGTCACGGTTTTGCAAGCAACAACTACGGCAACAAGATCGATATTCCGGCCTGGGGCGCTTACTTCGCGCGTCTCGCCTGAGTGTTTGGGAGGAGGAGAGCATAGATGACAGGGCTTGTTCTGAAGGACATCCGAAAATCATACGGAAATGTGCATGTTCTGCATGGCATCGATCTGGATATCCAGGAGGGCGAATTCATCGTCTTCGTCGGCCCGTCCGGATGCGGCAAATCCACCTTGCTGCGTATGATTGCCGGGCTCGAGAGCATCACCTCCGGCGACATGCTCATCGCGGGACAGAAAGTCAACGAGGTGCCGCCGTCAAGGCGCGGCATCGCGATGGTCTTCCAGTCCTATGCTCTCTATCCGCATATGACGGTCTTCGACAACATGGCCTTCGGCATGCGCATCGCCGGGGAAAGCAAGCAGGAGATCGACCGCCGCGTTCGCGCCGCCGCCGCGAGCCTTCAGCTCACGCAATATCTTGAGCGCCTCCCAAAGGCTCTCTCGGGCGGTCAGCGCCAGCGCGTCGCAATCGGCCGTGCCATCTGCCGCAACCCGAAGGTCTTTCTGTTCGATGAACCGCTATCGAACCTCGACGCGGCGTTGCGCGTGGCGACACGTATCGAGATCGCCAAGCTCAGCGATTCCATGCCCCAGACGACGATGATCTATGTCACCCACGACCAGGTGGAAGCCATGACCTTGGCGGACCGCATCGTGGTGTTGTCGGCCGGTCGTGTGGAGCAGGTCGGTGCGCCGCTCGAGCTTTATGAGCATCCGGCCAACCTCTTCGTGGCGAAGTTCATCGGCTCGCCGGCCATGAACATCATCCCGTCGAAGGTCACTGGCACCGGCGCGATGACGACAGTGACTCTGACAGGCGGCAAGACGGTGACGCTCGACATTGCGACGGCGGCATCCGAGCAAGGCAAAACCGCAAGCTTCGGCGTTCGCCCGGAAGATTTGCGGATCGCGACGGACGAGAATTACCTCTTCGAAGGCGAGGTCTCCATCGTGGAAGCCCTCGGCGAGGTCACGCAACTTTATATCGAGGGCCTGGTGGATGGTGAGCCGATCATCGTCAAGATACCCGGCATCGCAGACGTTAAGCGCGGGCAGAAGATGCGCTTTGCGGCCGATAGGCAGAAGCTGCATCTTTTCGATGCTGACGGCCACACCTATCGCAAGCAATAAGGCATCCTCCCAAGAGCGCGGGAGCGCTAGTCCAGGTGTAGAAATACAATAAAATGCAACTTGGTCTAGCGCTTCCAAACCTTCTGTTAAATACCCGCTGGTAGCCTGAGCTTCGTAATATACTTCAGGGATTTACGATAATGGCAGCTTCCGGCACCGCTCACCCAGGCCAGCATTTCCTCAACAAGGAAGAGTCCTTCATGTACGACCGCGAGGTGCGGTACAGAATGGAGGACACGATGAACGCGGCGCGGATCGAATATACCGAAAAAGGCGTCATGAACTTGGCGTCACGCCGCTGCGATATCATCCGAATCTCGCAGAGCAGCGCGATTCTGGCGATCCTCACCCAGTATAATCTGCCAAAGCAGTTCTATCTCGACATCCCCGATGCCCGCATCACCAAGGTCGGTTGCATCCTGATGAAGATCTTCCCCAACAACACCATCGAGGTCCGTTTCCTGCGCCTGCTGTCGGAGAAGGAGATGAACAAGATCTTCGTCTACAGCACCCATCCGTCGCACCGCGACCGCGTGCTCGATATCCGTGCTTGATTAAATCTCGTCGCCAAGAATAGGTTTGGGCGACGATCCACGCGCTGGAGCAATTCCAGGAAAAGTGCGAAGCGGTTTTTCGTCCGGAATTGCGTAAAAACAAAGGGATAGAGCGGGATGCCGAAGACTGTGCGCGGTTTTCGGGCGACATCCCACTCTATCTTTTTGATTTAGAGACGGATCAAATTTCCGCCTGCCACTTCTTGAGCGCATCCTCCATGTAGTCAATCAGCGGTAGCTTGCCGTCTTCCTGCAGCCACTTGTCGACCGAGAGGCGAAGAGGGCTTACGGCAATCATTGAAACCAGCCGTAGTCCGTCGCGGTCCCTCGTCGGAAACAGTTCGCACAGTGTCTCGTAGGCAACCTGTTCGAGCTGCAGGTAGTTGCTGCGCGTGCGTGCGCGCAGGGACTCGCTTTGACGCAGAAGCCGGGCCGTCTCAAGAAGCTGAGGAGCCTCAGCCTGAAGGCGTGCTACAAGTCTCAGGGTTGCCTGATGAATGACATCGAGCGGTCGTCCGGCTGATGCGTTCTCTGTGATGCTTGCCCGGAGAGCGTCCATATATCCGCGCTGATGCGCCAGAAGAATGTCGTCCTTGCTTTTGAAGTAATAGAAGAAAGTCCGGCGGGAAATACCAGCCGCGGCCGCAATCTCGTCGATCGTCGTTTCCTGATAACCCTTCGCTAGAAAGGATTTCAGTCCGACTTCCGCTATGCGTTGAAATGTCAGGCGTCGCTTTTGCTCGCGCAGGCCTTCCGGTTTTAAGGGGCGATCATGCATCGCTCCATACTGTCATAAGTCGCAGCGCCACTCAAACCATCAGCTTGTCCCGCACCCTGCTCAATTCCCGGTGAAATAATTCCAGCGCGCCATTTTTGGATTGCCGCAAAGTAGCCAACATTAATTTTTACATCCAGTGTAATATTTAATGTTGATACGAGATGCCCTAACCAAACGCAGGAGAGCGATACGTCCATGCCAGCCAATGCAATCTCAAATCACGATAATTGCGAGACTTACGGTTCAGATGCCGCCGAAACCCCTGGGCGTCGGCGGTCCGATATTTGGTCGATGGCTCTTTTGCTAAGTTTCTTGGGGGGGTGCGCGGCAGCGCCCCTGGATCGCGCGGGATCCTTGCGATCTTATGACGGCCTGACCCGATCGGACGGGCTGGTTGCCCACTCGCTTCTTCGGGTGAGCAGGGACGATGTTCTGACGGCGAAGACCGTGAAGATTATTCCGACTGCTTTTTCATTGCGGGCTGAAAGCGCCGCCTTCACGCCCGAGCAGCGCAACCTCGTCACCAATGCCGTCGACAGGGCGCTTTGTTCCGGATTGAGTGAACGATTCGTCGTTGTCGGTCTAACCCATCAGGCGGATCTGACTGTTCGCGCCGTCGTCACGCAGGTCAAGGCAACGAACGCTACAGCCGTCGGCGTTTCGAAAGTCGCATCTGTCGGCAAGAGCGTGCTGCTGCCGAATGTACCCGTGCCCATCCCCCGCATCCCGATCGGCATGGGCAGTCTCTCTCTCGAGGCGGAGGCCCTTAATCCTCAGGGCGTGCAGAGAGCTGTGATGATCTGGGGACGTGGGGCAAACGCGTTTCTTGATTCAGGAACGGTTGCCAGGGAAGGAGATGCCTACAGTCTCGCCGCCAAATTCGGCGGCGACTTCAGCAAGTTGTTGGTCAAGGGCAAAACGCCCTTCGGATCGATGCCCTCTTTCCCTTCCAGAGCGAATTTGGCGGCTCTCGTCGGCCGAGCGCCCAAGTATGAGGCCTGCAAAGCATTTGGGAAGTCGCCGGGCGTGACGGGCTTCATAGGAGCACGCATCGGCCTCCCGCCGGGGTGGACGGACAAGGCTCCGGCGAATGCGGAAAAGACGGCGTCGAACACTCCCTGATCAATGTTCGACGTCGTCTTGCCGAATTCCGGCGACGCAACCATCAATGATGGAACAGGACGCTGGCGCCCTGGTCGGCCGGGCCGGCGCCGTGGCGGAACGAGGCGAAGAGCTCGCGGCCCATGCCGAACTCATTCTCGGAGAGGTCGATGACGACGGGATCGCGTTCGGCCATGTCGGCAGCGTCGACCAGCACCTCCAACGTACCGGCAATCGCGTCGATGCGGATGATGTCGCCTTCCTTGATGCGGGCAATCGGTCCGCCCTCGACGGCTTCCGGGGTGACGTGGATGGCGGCCGGTACCTTGCCGGACGCGCCGGACATACGCCCATCGGTCAACAGCGCCACGCGGAAGCCGCGATCCTGTAGCACGCCGAGTGCCGGCGTCAGCTTGTGCAACTCCGGCATGCCGTTTGCCTTCGGGCCCTGGAAGCGGACGACGGCGACGAAATCGCGGTTGAGCTTGCCGTCTTTGAACGCTTGCTGGATCTCGAGCTGGTCGTGGAAAATCACGGCGGGCGCCTCAATGACATGGCGCTCCGGCTTGACGGCAGAAATCTTGATCACCGCCTTGCCGATATTGCCGCGCAGCATTTTCAGGCCGCCAGTGGTCTGAAACGGCGCGTCGATGCCCGCCAGCACCTTGGGGTCGCCGCTCTTTTCCGGCGCCTGTTCGCGGACGACGCCGCCATCGGCGCCGATTTTCACCTCGATCGAATAGGCCGAAAGCCCCTGGCCGGCGACGGTACGCACATCGTCGTGCAGCAGCCCCTTCTTCAGGAGCTCCTTGATCAGGAAGCCCATGCCACCGGCGGCGTGGAAATGGTTCACGTCGGCGAGCCCGTTCGGATAGACGCGGGCGAGCAGCGGGATGATGTCCGAAAGCTCGGAAATGTCCTGCCAGGTCAGCACGATACCGGCCGCGCGCGCCATGGCGACGAGATGCATCGTGTGATTGGTCGAGCCGCCGGTCGCATGCAGGCCAACGACGCCGTTGACGATCGAGCGTTCATCGATCATCTCTCCGGCGGGCGTGAATTCGTTGCCCATGGCGGTAATGGCGAGCGCCCGCTTGGTCGCCTCGCGGGTCAGCGCTTCGCGCAGCGGCGTGCCGGGATTGACGAAGGAGGCGCCGGGCATATGGAAGCCCATGATCTCCATCAGCATCTGGTTGGAATTGGCCGTACCGTAGAAGGTGCAGGTGCCCGGGCCGTGATAGGACTTCGATTCGGCTTCCAGCAGCTCCGTGCGGCCGACCTTGCCCTCGGCATAGAGCTGGCGCACGCGCGATTTCTCGTCGTTCGCCAGGCCAGAGGTCATCGGCCCGGCCGGGATGAAGACGGCCGGCAGATGGCCGAAGGAGAGCGCCGCGATGACGAGGCCGGGTACGATCTTGTCGCAGACGCCGAGGAAGACGGCCGCATCGAACATGTTGTGCGACAGGCCGACACCGGCGGACATGGCGATCAGGTCGCGCGAGAAGAGCGAGAGTTCCATGCCCGGCTGGCCCTGCGTGACGCCGTCGCACATGGCAGGCACGCCGCCGGCAACCTGAGCAATGCCGCCTGCCTCTGCCGCCGCCTCGCGGATGATGGCGGGATAGGTCTCGAAGGGCTGATGCGCCGAGAGCATGTCGTTATAGGAGGTGATGATCCCGAGATTGGGCACGCGGTCCCCCGCCAATGCTTCTTTCTCGGAGGGCGAACAGATGGCGAAGCCATGCGCAAGATTGGCGCAGCCGAGCACGGAGCGCTGTGCACCCACCGTTGCGGCATTGCGCAGGCGGTCCAGATAGCGCTCGCGTGTCGGCTTCGAGCGTTCGATGATACGTGTGGTGATTGCCGAAATGCGGGCGTCAGCGGCCATGGTCGATCTGCCTCCGTCTGTTTTTGCGCATAACCCCGAAAGATCAACGTCGATCCGTCTTGGGAAAGGGCTAGGCGCAGACTTCAAATGTCATTGCTATGCCGGCACGCCTTTTCGGGGCGTGAGGCGCAGCGGTGATTGCTGTGTCGTTCAGGGTCCGATGGCGGCCGTGCGGCCTGTCAGGGAGCCCAGTAAATCTCGACCAGGGAGGCGGCCCGGCGCAGAATGGCGCGGATCGGCATCTCGGTCTCTTCGCCTGGCGCTTCCGCTTTGGCGAGAACGTCCTTCTTGCCTGCCCCTTCGATATGGAGCACCAGCAATCCGGCATCCTGAAGGCTGGAGAAGGTGAAGGTCAGCCGGGGTTCGCCGGCTCCTTCGGCTTCCATCGTGATGATGCCGCGCGGGCTGTTCGAATCGAGCGCCGCAGCGAGATTGCTCCCGCCCGGAAAGAACGAGGCCGTGTGGCCGTCATTGCCCATGCCGAGGATGGCAACGTCAAAGGGAAAGCCGATGCACTTGGTCTTTTCCGTGGCGATAACGGCGGCCTCCTCGACGGAAGCCGCGGCTTGGTAGAGCGGAAAGAACTGTGCCGACGCCGCCTTGTCCTTCAACAGGTTTTCCTGAACGAGCAGGTGGTTCGAGCGCGGATTGTCTGCCGGCACGAACCGTTCGTCGACAAGGGTAATCGTCACCTTGCTCCAGTCGAGCGAACGCGATGACAGCGTCTGGAAGAAGATCTTCGGCGTCGAACCGCCGGAGACCGCAATGCTTGCAGAGCCGCGGGTGGCGATGGCGGCCGTGAGAACCTCGACCACCTTGTCCGCGAGCTTGCCGGCGAGTTCGGCGCCATTGGCGAAAGCATGCATGTTCGCTGTCATCGTCGTTGTCCCAGTTTAGATATCGTCATGCCATGTGCGGCCGTCACGCTCGATGAGCGCGATGGCCTGGCTCGGACCCCACGTGCCGGCGGTATAACCCTGCACCGGCTGGCTGGTGGCTTCCCAGCCCTTGAGCATCGGATCGACCCATTCCCACGCGGCTTCCACTTCGTCGCGGCGCATGAACAGCGTCTGGTTGGAACGGACCACGTCCATCAGCAGCCGCTCGTAGGCATCCGGATTGCGGACGTTGAAGGCCGAAGCGAAGCTCATGTCGAGCGAGACGTTGCGCAGGCGCATGCCGCCCGGACCCGGGTCCTTGATCATCAGCGACTGCTTGACGCCTTCGTCCGGCTGCAGGCGGATGATCAACTGGTTGGCGACGATGCGGCCGGCGGCCTGATCGAAGATGTTGTGCGGGATCGGTTTGAAGGTGATGACGATTTCCGACACGCGGCCGGCAAGACGCTTGCCGGTTCGGATGTAGAAGGGAACGCCGGCCCAGCGCCAGTTGCCGATCTCGGCCTTGATGGCGACGAAGGTCTCGGTGTTGGAGACGCCACCTTCCAGCTCGTCGAGGTAGCCCTTGACCGGGCCGCCTGCCGAAGCGCCGGCGCGATACTGGCCGCGAACGGTCGCCTGCTCGACGTTGGAAGCGTCGATCGGCTTCAGAGCGCGCAGAACTTTCAGCTTCTCGTCGCGAACGGCTTCGGAGTCCATCGATGACGGAATTTCCATCGCGGTCAAGCAGAGGAGCTGCAGGATGTGGTTCTGCACCATGTCGCGCAGCGCGCCAGCGGTATCGTAATAACCGGCACGCCCTTCCAGGCCGACCGATTCCGCAACCGTGATCTGCACATGGTCGATGTGGTTGGCGTTCCACAGCGGCTCATAAAGCGCGTTGGCAAAGCGCAGCGCCATCAGGTTCTGCACCGTTTCCTTGCCGAGATAGTGGTCGATGCGGAAGATCTGCTCTTCCTTGAAGACCTTGCCAATCGTGTCGTTGAGCTGCAGCGCGGAAGCGAGGTCGCGGCCGATCGGCTTTTCGACGACGATGCGGGTCTGCTTGGTGATCAGCTTGTGATCGGAAATCTTCTGCGAGATGTCGCCGAAAATGCCCGGAGCGACGGCGAGATAGAAGGCGCGCACGCGGTCCTTGCCTTCGTCCAGAATCTTCTTGAGCTGATCCCAGCCGGCATCGGTCTTGGCGTCGACCGGTACGTAGAATAGGCGCGCGCAGAATTTCCTCACTTCCGCTTCGTCGAATTCGCCCTTTTTCAGATGCTCTTTCAGCGCGGCCTCGGCGAATTTGCGGTATTCTTCATGCGAGAGCGCGCTGCGGGATGCGCCGATAATGCGGGTGGGCTCGGAAAACTGGCCTTCGACCTGGCGATGATAGAGGGCGGGCAGAAGCTTGCGTTCTGCAAGGTCGCCGCTGCCGCCGAAAACGACATAGTCAAATGGTTCAACGGGAATGATTTGGCTGCTCATGAGCTATCTCTCAATCAGTCTTGGTTAAGGCCCCTTTTAATCTAATCGATTTAAAAAGGCCAGTGTGCATCGCAAAAATCAGACTCGGCTTTTTAGAGCGGATTGCCGGAAGAGGAAATCCGTTCTGTTTCTAGAACCTGTCGCGCAACGCAAACCACGAGAGCGCCAGGAATAGGAGAGGCGCCCGCATGCGGGCGCCGCCGGGAAAGGGCGGGATGTTCAACGCCTTGAAAAGCGCAAGGTCGTCGGCGTTCCCGAGAACCGTTTTCGCATAGAGTTTACCGCAATAGTTTGACAGCATGACTCCGTGGCCGGAATAGCCGCCGATGGAGGTGACGCCGGGCATGACCTCGCGCACGAAAGGCTGGCGCGGCATGGTGATGCCGACAGATCCGCCCCAGGCATGGGTGATGTTGATATTGCCGAGGGCAGGGTAGATTTCGGCGATCTGGCGTCGAATGTGCTGCGTTATGTCGCGCGGGTTATCGGCGGTATAGGCCTCGCGCCCGCCGAACAGCAGGCGCCCGTCCTTCGATTTGCGGAAATAACGCACCACGAATCGCGAATCCGCCACCGCTTCGCCGCCGGGCAGGACATCCGGAAACCTGTCGAGCGGTTCGGTGGCGCCGATGAAGGAGCGAATCGGCATGACATGGCTCGCGGTCACCGGCTCCAGATTGCCGATATGGCCGTTGCAGGCAATCAGCACGCGGTCGGCGGTGATCGTGCCGCTGTCGGTCTCGATCAGCGTCCTGCCGCCGGATTGCCGGATCGCCTTCGCCGGCGTCATTTCGAAGATCGAAGCACCGGCGGCCTGCGCTACCCGCGCTAGGCCGATGAGCAGCTTCAGTGGATGGATATGGCCCGTGCCCATATCCCGGACACCGTAGAGATAGAGCTTCGAGCCAAGCCGCTCCTGGGTTTCGGCCTGGTCCATGAAGCTGACATGCGGATAGCCGTAGCGCGTCGCTGCGATTTCGGCATTCTCCATATAGGCGCGCTTGTAGCTCCGCTTATGCGTGACATTCATCTGGCCGGGCATGAAGTCGATGTCGATGCCCTGCTCGGCGGCAAAGTCAAGAAGATGGTGTTTAGCGTCCTCGGCAAGATCGAACAGTGCCTTTGAGCGTTCGTAGCCGATCTTCTCTTCCAGCTCCTCGGGCCAGGAGCGCTGGCCGGTGCCGAGCTGGCCGCCATTGCGACCGGAGGCGCCGTCGCCGAAGCGATTGGCATCGATCAGCACCACATCGACGCCGCCCTTGGCAAGGTTGTAGGCGGCCTGTAGGCCGGTGTAGCCGCCGCCGATGATGGCCACGTCGGCGCGGCGGGAGCCGTCGAGCTTCGGATAGGCGGGGCGAGGGCCGATGGTTGCCTGATACCAGGAAAGGCCCGGCGCTATCGGGCTCTGCCATGCTTCCTGCAATGTCATGGGCGGGCCTCCCTCACACGTTGAGCAGAAGGAATTCCCGCTCCCAGGGGCTGATCACCTGCATGAAGGTTTCGAATTCGCCGCGCTTGACGCCGACATAGATGTCGATGAAGTCCTTGCCTAGTACCTCTTGGAAAGCCGGTTCGCCTTCCAGGAGCGCAATGGCTTCGAGAAGCCCGCGCGGCAGATCGATCGAACCTTCGTTGGCCGAATCCTCGGTCGGTGCGGTCGGCTCCACCTTCTTCATGATACCGAGCAAGCCGCAAGCGAGTGAGGCCGCGAGCGCCAGATACGGATTGGCGTCAGAGCTCGGCAACCGGTTCTCGACGCGGCGCGCCTGCGGATCGGAGACCGGTACGCGGAACGCGGTGGTGCGGTTGTCATAGCCCCAGGCGTTGTTGACCGGGCAGGACATGTTCGGCGCCAGGCGGCGATAGGAGTTCACATAGGGCGCCAGCATCGCCAGCGCATTCGGCACATAACGTTGCATGCCGCCGATGAAGTGGAAGAACTCCGGCGAGGGACTACCGTCCGGATTGGTGAAAACATTCTTGCCGGTCACGATATCGACCACCGACTGGTGGATATGCATCGCCGAGCCCGGCTGGCTCTGGATCGGCTTGGCCATGAAGGTAGCATAGATGCCGTGTTTCATCGCCGCTTCGCGAATGGTGCGCTTGAACATGAACACCTGGTCGGCAAGCTCGATCGGATCGCCATGGCGCAGGTTGATTTCGAGCTGCGCCGGACCCTCTTCATGGATCAGCGTGTCGATCTCCAGGCCCTGCTTCTCCGAGAAATGATAGATGTCGTCGATCAATTCGTCGAATTCGTTGATGCCGGCAATCGAATAACCCTGGCCGCCGAGGATCGAGCGGCCCGAACGGCCCTTCGGCGGATGCAACGGATAGTCCGGATCGTCATTCTTGGCGACGAGATAGAATTCGATCTCCGGCGCGACCACCGGCTTCCATCCACGCTCGCAGTAGAGGCCCATGATCCGCTTCAACAGATTGCGCGGCGTGTAGGACACCGCATCGCCATCGGAATTGACGATGTCACAAATCACCTGTGCCGTCGGATCGCTCTCCCAGGGCACGACCGAGAGCGTCGAAAGATCGGGCACCAGCTTCAGGTCACTGTCGCGCGGCTCGTAACGGAAGCTTTCGGTCTCCTCCGGATATTCGCCTGAAATCGTGTGACGATAGATCGCCGAGGGCAGGGCGAGCGAGGTGTTGGAGGTGAATTTCGAGGTGGGCATCATCTTGCCGCGTGGCACACCCGCAAGGTCCGGTGTGATGCATTCTATGTCTTCGATTCCCCGCGCCCGCAGCCACTGAGCCGCTTCCTTCCAATTTGCCACGCCGCGCGCTGATCGTAAGCTTGGGGGAACTGTTGCGATTTTCGAGACCGGCATGGAAGCTTTCAGCGGGGTCTTTTTCGCGGGCATAAAACACCGTATTTGCGTTGATCGAAGATTTCATCATAACGGCAGTTTGCCAATTGGCGAGGGGGAAAACCGTTCGGACTTTCGCCATATGATGGAAAAACGACAGTGCGGCGCAGCAATGGATAAAGGAATGAAACGTGGCCGGCAGATATGATGTGATCGTCCTCGGCGCAGGCGCCGCAGGCATGATGTGCGCTATCCGCGCCGGCCAGCGCGGGCGTTCCGTCGTCGTGCTCGACCACGCCGCAGCGCCGGGGGAGAAGATCCGGATTTCCGGCGGCGGCCGCTGCAATTTCACCAATATTCATGCCGGCCCGAAGAACTTCCTCTCGGCCAATCCGCATTTCGCCAAGTCGGCCTTGGCGCGCTTCACGCCGAAGGATTTCCTCGCCATGGTCGAGAGCCATGGCATCGCCTGGCATGAAAAGACGCTCGGTCAACTCTTCTGCGACAACAGCGCCAAAGACATCATCCGCATGCTGACCGACGAGATGCGGGCAGCCGGCGTGGAGTTGCGGCTGCGCACCGAAATCGGCGCCATCGAGCCGGTCGCGGGCGGGGGCTACAAGGTCGCCACGTCGGAGGGTACCTTGGAGGCGGCGTCTCTGGTCATCGCCACCGGCGGCAAGTCGATCCCGAAAATGGGCGCCACCGGCTTTGCCTATCGCATCGCCGAGCAATTCGGCCTGCCGCTCGTCGAGACGCGTCCCGGCCTCGTGCCGCTGACCCTCGATCCCCAGCTTCTCCAGCGCCTGGCGCCGCTTGCCGGCATCGCCGCGCCTGCCGAAATCCGCCACGGCAAGACCGCGTTCCGCGAAGCCCTGCTCTTCACCCATCGCGGCTTGAGCGGCCCGGCGATCCTGCAGATCTCTTCCTACTGGCGGGAAGGCGACGAGATCACGGTGGCGATCGAGCCCGATATCGACATTTTCATCACGCTCAAGACGGCCCGGCAAGCCAATGGCCGGCAATCGGCACAGACGGCTCTGGCGGAGATATTGCCGAAGCGACTGGCGCAGCATTTCGCCGACGGAGAGGGCATAGCGGGCAATATGGCCGATCAGCCCGACAAGCGCCTGCAGCAGCTTGCAGCCGCCGTCCAGGCCTGGCCGGTCAAGCCGTCGGGTTCCGAAGGTTACCGGACGGCGGAAGTCACGCTTGGCGGCGTCGATACCGCCTGCCTCGATTCAAAGACGATGCAGGTGAAAACCATCCCCGGCCTCTTTTTCATCGGCGAATGCGTCGACGTCACCGGCTGGCTCGGCGGCTACAATTTTCAATGGGCCTGGGCCTCGGGCCATGTCGCCGGCGAAGCGGCTTAAAACACTTATTTCCACATAGCGACGGAGCCCTTGCTCGCGCCGCTATGGAAGTGGAACTGCCAGCCGCAAAGTCCTACGCCTTTTGGATAAATATTCGCCGGGTGCGACAATTGTGGCTAGGCTCTGGTGCCGGCGTTTTCCTTTCCTACATCTTTATTGTCCACATTGGCAGTTGCCGGAACGACCTTTTGCCGGTTATCGTGTCAGTGCGAAAATGGGATTTAGGCTCATGAATAGAACACAACATCGCGCTCGCGCCATTGCAATTGCTCAAACCCGTGACAATGCCAAATTGGTGGCCATTCGGCTGCTGATGCTGGCAACCGGCGCCACGGCGGCCTGCATTGCTTACCTTGCGGTGCGCAGCTTCTGATATCATCGGCCTGATCGGCTTCGGCCGCCGTTCGCCGGCGGCCAGCACGTGCGCATACGCCCGGCATCCTCTCGCCCGCGGCCTTACCTCCCTGCATTTTAAGGCTTTTCCCGAGTTATCGATGGCCTTGTAGGTCATTGCCATGGCGCCTTATCCGAAAATTAATTAATCGGACTCACAATCCGCGAAGATTTTCTGGGGCGTGCTTCTACAACGTAGAGCCGAAGCAATGATTGCCTCCCGACATGGTTGGGGACCCCGTCTGCGAACATCTCAAGTTTGATGGTTATGCATCCGGTCAGCGCCGTGGCGGCGTCGGCAGGGGTAGTACGGTGTATGAGAGGCCAGAGCCACCATGTTCATTGACAAGATCCTGTCTCGTTTCAAGATCAAGACGAAGGTTCTGATCTTCGTGCTGCCTTTCGTCATCAGCATTTCCGCCGTCGGCCTCACCGGGCTCTACGCTTCGGGCCTGCTGCAGGGGCGCATGGAAATTTCCAACAGCGTGCTGCAATCGCTGACGGGCTTCAAGAACCTCTACGGTTCGATGGATGACTTCCTGCGCATCACCAACGAACAGCAGCGCGACAAGCTCTATCAGGACATCAAATCGCAGCAGGGTGTCCTGAACGCGACGCTCGACCAGCTCGGTAAGGATGCGGAGGGCCGCGATAATCTGACGGATGCGACGACCAAGACTGCCGACACGGCAAACCTGGTTGCCAAGCTCTGGACGCTACACGAGCAGGAAGTCGCCTTTCGCAAGGTGATCGAAGACGCGCAGAGAGCGCTGATCAGCGCCCGCTTCAATGTCGATTTCGATGGTCAGCAACTGGAAGACCAGATGCGCAAGGACCAGGCCGACGCGACCGCGACGTTGCGCGCCGCCGACCGCCTACTGAAGGGCGGCGATGCGCTTGTCTCCGTCGCCGAAGATTTCAACAAGGCCGCAACGCCCGCCGATAAGGTCAAGCTGCTCAAGGACCGGTTGCCTGATCTCAACAAGGCGCTACGGGCGATCGATCTCGCCGTGCCGCAGAACCAGAAAAGCGTCGTGCAGTCGCTGGCCGGCACCATCAAGGATCTCGGCGCTTTCACCGAAAGCACTGATGTTCCAACGGACGATACCGTCACCGCCATCGGTCGGCTGCTTTCGCGCTTCCGGCAGATGTCGACCTATACGCAGCTCACGGCAACGCAGATGATGCGGCAGGCGACCACGACCTTCGTTCAACTGGACGCCCGTGTCGTCCAGACCAATTCCGTTCTGCAGGATACCCGCCGTCTCGAAGGTTCGATCTATTCGCTGCAGCTCGTGCTTGCCGACTTCACCGCCAATACTACCAAGGAAAATCTTGTCCGTCTGCGCCAGGAAATCGCCAAACTCGGTGGCGACATGAATACGCTGAACCAGAGTGCCAAGGACATGGATTTCGCCGGCGATATCGACAAGGCCATCCGCCCGGCCATCAAGTCGATGGATGAAGCCGGCGGCAAGCTGGTCGATACCATCACCCAGCGCATCGCCGAATATGCCAGCGCCCGCCAGCAGCTCGATCAGGTCTGGGGTCAGCTCACCGCCTTTGCCGAAACCCAGAAGCAGAGCGCCGGCACGGAGCGCGACCAGGCGAACTACATCTCGATCCTCGCCACCACGCTTGGCATCATCCTCTCAGTCGCCGGCGGCATCGCTCTAGTCCTGACCCTGCAGCGTCCGATCGGTCAGATCACGGCCGCCATGCGCCGCATTGCCGACGGCATGCTGGAAACCGCGATCTCCGGCGAGCAGCGCCACGACGAAATCGGTGACATGGCCCGCGCACTCGGCATCTTCAAGGAAAACGCGCTTTCGAAGATACGCATCGAGGAGCAGAGCGACGAGGAGCGCACCGCAGCCGAGCACGAGCGCCAGCGCAACGATGCCGAAAAGCGCGAGCTAGACCGCCAGATCGACTTCGCCGTCAGCGAACTTGCCGCCGGCCTCGAGCGGCTGGCTCAAGGCGATATCTCTGCTAGCATCCAGACGCCTTTCATCGGCCGCCTCGAACAACTTCGCCAGGATTTCAACAGCTCGCTGTCGCGTCTGCAGCAGACGCTCAGCCAGGTGCGCGACAATGTCGAGATGATCCAGAGCAACGGCAGCCAGATGGCAGCTTCCGCCGAGGACCTGTCGAAGCGCACCGAACAGCAGGCGGCCGCGTTGGAAGAAACCGCCGCCGCCGTGGATGAAATCACCGTCACCGTCCGCTCGTCCGCCGAGCGCGCCAAGGAGGCGGATGCGATCGTGCGCGAAGCCAAGCGCAGCGCCGACGACAGCTCCGTCGTCGTAGGTAACGCCATCGATGCGATGGGCCGTATCGAAGATGCCTCACGCCAGATCGAGCAGATCATCGGCGTCATCGACGAGATCGCCTTCCAGACCAACCTTCTGGCGTTGAATGCCGGTATCGAAGCTGCCCGCGCCGGCGAGGCTGGCAAGGGTTTTGCGGTCGTCGCCATGGAGGTGCGGGAGCTTGCGCAGCGCTCCGCCGCCGCGGCACAGGAGATCAAGGGGCTGATCAACAAATCGACCCACGAGGTCAATTCCGGCTCGCAGTTCGTGCAGGAGGCCGGCTCCGTGCTCGCCCAGATCAGCGGTCAGATCGTCACCATCAGCCAGCATGTGGAAATGATCGCGCGCGCCAGCCACGATCAGGCAAGCGCGCTGCAGGGTGTCAACTCCTCCGTCAACCAGATGGACCAGATGACACAGAAGAATGCGGCCATGGTCGAAGAAACCACGGCGGCAAGCCGCGAACTGGCCACCGAAGCGGACGCGCTGCTCTATCTCATCCAGCAGTTCAAGATCGAAGGCGGGCAGGGCGCGGGCTATATGCGGGCGCAAGCCGCCTGACCGCAGCAATCGTCGCTATCACAGGCGGATCGGTCCATATCGGGCCGGTCCGCCTTTTTCGTTTTGAGCCATGCATAGCTGATATCGAGAGCGTTCCCGAGCCAGGTAAACACTGGCCAGGGGTCACGGCCATATTCTTGGTAGAAAGCGTCCTCGTTGCGGCGCCATTGCGCGTGGCGGGCGTCATTCTCCAGTTCGATAATTCTGGCTAAAGCGATGCAGTCGATCATGGGAGGTCTCCATATTGAAAAGCATCCCTTCAATTACGCAGAGAAATCTTCTTTATAAACAGCCGTTTTCGCCCTATGTTTTTCAATCATGAAAAACGCGACCTGGGATTCCTATCAGCTTTTCCTCGACGTCGCCCGCGGCGGCGGGTTGACGGGGGCTGCATCTTCCAGCGGTTTGAGCCCGGCGACGATCGGCCGGCGCATGCTGGAATTGGAGAGCCAGATCGGACGCACGCTCTTCCAGCGCAGCCAGACGGGATATGCGCTAACGGGCGACGGGCAAGCGCTCTTCGACCAGCTTCTGGAGATGGAGGCCGCCGCCCGCAAGGTGGATAGCTGGCAGCGCGACGCCCAGGGGATGTCCGTCGTTCGCATTGCCGCCGGAACCTGGGTCGGCTGGCTGCTCAGCCAGAACATGCCGACGATCTGTTCGGAGCGGGATGGATTCCGCATCGATCTATATCTCGGCGAGCGCCGCGCCAGCCTTGCCCACCGCCAAAGTGACATCGGCATCCGCGCCTTCGAGCCAGAGGAGACCAATCTCGCCGCCATCAAGACCGGCGACGTCGCCTATGCCGCCTATCAGGCGCGCAACATGCGCTTTTCCGGCCAGCAGCGTTGGATCGCGGTGGCGGAGGAGGAGGCGGTATCGGCCTATCTGCGCTGGCCGCATCAGAACAGACGCGAAGAGATCGCCTTCACCGTAAGCCGCCCGCGCTCGCTTCACGATCTCGTGCTCGCGGGAGCAGGTATCGCTGTTCTGCCTTGCTTCGTCGGCGATCAGGAACCGAGGCTGGAACGGGTCGGCGAGGAGATCGTGTCCCTGCGCCATCGACAGTGGATCGTCATGAACGATGCCGACCGTCATCGGCGGGATATCCGCACCGTGGTCGATCGTATGACCAAGTTGCTGAAAAGCCATGCGGAACTGTTTGCGGGCAAGCGCCCGACCTACGCGTAAAAACCGGCAGCCAAAGCGGCTGCCGGTTAGATCCTTTTCAGCGAGCAGCGTCGCCCCAGCGATATTCCACTGTCGCGTCGTCCAGCTTCGCCTTCAGCGCCGGATCGAGCTTGAGATCGATGGCGGCGAGCGTGTCGGTCAGTTGCTCCGGACGGCTGGCGCCGATAATGGCGGAGGTGATCACCGGATTGGCGGCCACCCAGGCGACGGCGAGCTTGGTAAGCGAATGGCCGGCCTCGTCGGCGATACCGCGCAGTTTCTCGATCGTCGCGAATTCGCGTTCATGCCAGTAGCGCTGCAGATAGTTCGTGCCGGCATTGCGCAGTTGCGAGCTGAAGCGGCCTTCGGTCGGCGCGACGTCGTGCCTGTGTTTGCCGGTCAGAAGGCCGCCGGCGATCGGATTGTATGGAATGACGGCGAGGTGCTGTTCTTCCGCAAGCGGCAGTAGTTCGCGCTCGATCTGGCGGAACAGCAGATTGTAGCGCGGCTGCACGGAGACGAAGCGGGCGGTGCGCAGGAAATCGGCGCGGCCGAGCGCCAGAGCCAGCCGGTAAGCGAGGAAATTCGATACGCCGACATAGCGCGCCTTGCCCGAGCGTACGATGACGTCGAGCGCCTCCAGGGTCTCGTCGATCGGTGTGTCGCGGTCGTCGGAATGGAGCTGATAGAGGTCGACATAGTCGGTGCCGAGACGCCGCAAGGATGCATCGATGGCGTCGAGAAGGTGCTTGCGCGACGCGCCCTGATCCCAGGGGGAGGGACCGACTTTGCCGACCGCCTTGGTGGCGACGATGAAGCGATCGCGTCTGCCCTTCAGCCAGCGGCCGACGATTTCCTCGGTGCGGCCGGCAAGCTCTTCGCCGCCGCCGAGTGGATAGACGTCGGCGGTGTCGATGAAGTTGACGCCGGCGTCGGTCGCCTTGTCGAGAATGGCATGCGCAATGTCTTCCTGCTCGATCTGCAGGCCAAAGGTCATGGTGCCGAGGCAGAGGCGCGAGACGCTGAGACCGGTATTGCCGAATTTTTGATACTGCATGGTGGAAACCCTTGGAAAGACGGGTTGCGTTTGCCCTTGACGCAGGGCGGTGAAAAAAGGGCAGGAGTTTATTGGTGGGAATGATACGGTGCGATGTTAGCAAAGCCCATCCGGGCATTCACGCAGGAAGCGGGCCTCACGTTCACAATCGCGTGCGCTCGCCCGTCGGGGTTTCCGCTGCGGGACCAATCCATTTTCAGCAAATCCGTGAAAGCTCATACTGCCTTGCTTTTCCCCCTTGTGGCCTTCGGAATTCCTTTCTAGTCTGACGGGAAAAACAGAGGGTTGGGTATCGCCGCGATGCCCTTGAACAAAACAGGAGAGACCATGAAGTCCATGTTCGCACGGCTTGCAGCAACGGCTTTCGTAGCCGTTTCGCTGGTGACGGCAGCCCAGGCCGCAGACAAGGTCGTCAATATCTACAACTGGTCGGATTATATCGATGATTCGATCCTGGCCGATTTCACCAAGGAAACCGGCATCAAGGTTGTCTACGATACCTTCGATTCCAACGAGACCCTGGAAACCAAGCTCCTTGCGGGCAAGACCGGCTACGATATCGTCGTGCCGACGGCGGACTTCCTGCAACGCCAGATCAAGGCCGGTGTGTTCCAGAAGCTCGACAAGTCGAAGCTGCCGAACATCTCCAACATGTGGGACATGGTGATGCAGCGCATCTCCACCTACGATCCCGGCAACCAATATGCCATCGACTACATGTGGGGCACCAACGGCATCGGCTACAATGTCGACAAGGTGAAGCAGATCCTCGGCACCGACGACAAGCCGACGCTCGACGTGATCTTCGACCCGAAGGTCGCCGCCAAGTTCAAGGATTGCGGCATCTATATGCTCGATGCGCCGAAGGACGTCATCCCGACAGTGCTGGCCTATCTCGGCCTCGATCCGAACTCGACCAAGCAGGAGGATTTCAAGAAGGCTGAGACTCTTCTGGCATCGATCCGGCCTTTCGTCCGCAAGTTCCATTCGTCCGAATATATCAATGCGCTGGCCAACGGCGATATCTGCATCGCTTTCGGCTATTCCGGCGATGTGCTGCAGGCGCGCAATCGCGCCGAAGAGGCCAAGAACGGCGTGCATGTCGACTATTCGATGCCGAAGCAGGCGCAGATGTGGTTCGACGTCATGGCGATCCCGGCCGATGCGCCGCATGTGGCCGAGGCGCATGAATTCCTGAATTACATCATGAAGCCGGAAGTCATCGCCAAGGCCAGCAACTTCGTCGCCTACGCCAACGGCAACAAGGCTTCGCAGCAGTTCGTGAACAAGGAAGTCCTCGAGGACCCGGCGGTCTATCCGACCGATGAGATCATGAAAAACCTGTTCACGGTGACGCCGTGGGATCCGAAGACGCAGCGTCTGGCGACGCGCTTGTGGACCAAGGTTGTTACCGGTCAATAAGTCAGACAAAGGCCCGGACGGAAACGTCCGGGCCTTTCCTTAGACCATGCGTCCAGATCGCTGAGCGGTCGCGGACGGGGTAATACGAATTCTGAAACGCTACCGGGTGGGGAAAGCCGGAGCGACACAGAATCAATTCGGGGATAGATGATGAAGTCTCTCGGTAATATCCGGCGTTCCTTTGCTCCTTGGACGGATCCTTCGGCAAAGCCATATATTTCCTTCAAGAACGTCACGAAGAAGTTCGGCGATTTCACCGCCGTCGACAATCTTTCGCTGGATATCTACAACCGCGAATTCTTCGCTCTGCTCGGCGCGTCCGGCTGCGGCAAGTCCACGCTGCTGCGCATGCTGGCGGGCTTTGAACAGCCGACGACGGGCGAGATCGTTCTCGACGGCCAGAATCTTGCCGGCACGCCGCCCTATCGCCGCCCCGTCAACATGATGTTCCAATCCTACGCGCTCTTCCCGCATATGACGGTGGAAAAGAATATCGCCTTCGGGCTGCGCCAGGATGGCATGCCGAAAGCGGAGATCGCCGAGCGCGTTGCGCAGATGCTGAAGCTCGTCAAGCTGGAGCAATTTTCCAATCGCAAGCCGAACCAGCTTTCCGGTGGCCAGCGCCAGCGCGTGGCGCTCGCCCGCTCGCTCGCCAAGCGGCCGAAGGTGCTGCTGCTCGACGAGCCGCTCGGCGCGCTCGACAAGAAGCTGCGCGAGGAGACCCAGTTCGAACTCATGGACCTGCAGCAGAGCCTTGGCCTCACCTTCGTCGTCGTCACCCACGATCAGGAAGAGGCGATGACCATGGCCGACCGCATTGCCGTGATGAGCCATGGCAGGGTCGTGCAGGTGGCGACGCCGGCGGAGATCTATGAGGCTCCCAATTCCCGCTTCGTCGCAGACTTCATCGGTGACGTGAACATCCTCGACGGCAATGTCACGCGCGCAAATGGCGGCACGGTCGAGATTGCCGTCGACAACGGCTTCACCCTGCGCACGGCAGCCAGCGAAATGCTCACTGAGGGCAGCCGCGCGGGCTTCGCCATTCGGCCGGAAAAGCTACGTGTCACGCCGCGCCCGCCGGCCAACGCCTCGGTCAATGCCGCCGAGGGCGAGATCTGGGATATTGCCTATCTCGGTGACATGACGGTCTTCCACGTCAAGCTGAAGAGCGGACAGGTCGTCAAGGCTTCGTCGCTGAATGCAGTGCGCGCAGTGGAGGAACCTTTCTCCTATGATCAAGGCGTCTGGGTCTCCTTCGATGAAAATGCCGGCGTGCTGCTGAAGGATTGATCATGAGGACGCTCGGCTCTTCCATCTACCAGCGCCTCGTCATCATCGTGCCTTATGCCTGGCTGCTGGTTTTCTTTCTCGCGCCCTTCCTGATCGTCTTCCGCATTTCGCTGTCGACGAAGGCGCTCTCGGTTCCGCCCTATGATCCGGCTTTCAGTTGGTCGGACAGTTTCAGCGATTGGTGGGACAAGCTGCAGAGCATGTCCTTCGACAACTACACCTGGCTGGCCGGCGATCCCCTCTATTTCAACGCCTATCTCCAAAGCCTGAAGATTTCCGGCATATCGACGATCCTGACTCTGATCATCGCCTATCCCATTGCTTACGGTATGGCGCAGGCGCCGCGCAGCATCCGCCCGACGCTGTTGATGCTGGTCATCCTGCCGTTCTGGACGAGTTTCCTGATCCGCGTCTATTCCTGGATGTCGATCCTGAGCACGACGGGCTTGCTCAATCAATTGCTGATGACGCTCGGCATCATCCATGAGCCGCTGGTGATCCTGAATACCAATACCGCCGTCTATATCGGCATGGTCTATTCCTATCTGCCCTTCATGGTGCTGCCGCTCTATTCCTCGCTGGAAAAGATGGACGGCACGCTGATCGAGGCGGCACAGGACCTCGGCTGCACGCCGATCGGCGCCTTCTGGCGCGTGACCTTCCCCTTGTCGATCCCTGGCGTCATCGCCGGCTGCATGCTGGTTTTCATCCCCGCGGTCGGCGAGTTCGTCATCCCAGACCTGCTTGGCGGCTCCGAAACGCTGATGATCGGCAAAGTGTTGTGGAGCGAGTTCTACGGCAATACAGACTGGCCGCTGGCATCGGCGGTGGCGACCATCTTGCTGCTTGTGCTGGTGATACCCATCGTCTTCTTCCAGCACATACAGGCAAAAGCCGATGAGAAGGGGAGATAGGTCATGATTCGCTGGTCCCGCTTCAACATCGTCTCCGTAACGCTCGGCCTTGCATTCCTTTATTTGCCGATCCTGCTGCTGGTCATTTATTCCTTCAACGCCTCGCGGCTGGTCACAGTCTGGGGCGGCTTCTCGACCCAGTGGTACAGCCATCTGCTCAGCAACGACAGCATGCTCAACGCCGCATGGCTGACTGTGCGCATTGCCTTGCTCTCGGCGACGATCGCCACCGTCCTTGGCACGCTGGCGGCGCTCACGCTCGTGCGCTACACGCGCTTCCGTGGCCGCATCCTGTTTTCCGGCATGATTTATGCACCGCTGGTCATGCCCGACGTCATCACCGGCCTGTCGCTGCTGCTGCTTTTCGTCACCGCCGACCTCGATCGCGGCTTCTGGACCATCGTCATGGCGCATACGACGCTGACCATGTGTTTCGTCGCCGTCGTCGTGCAGTCCAGACTTCTGAGCTTCGATCGCTCGATCGAGGAGGCGGCGCTCGATCTCGGCGCACCGCCGGTGCGCACCTTCTTCGAGATCACGCTGCCGATCATCGCGCCGGCCGTGTTCTCCGGCTGGGTGCTGGCGCTGACGCTGTCACTAGACGACTTGGTGATCGCCACTTTTGCTTCGGGGGCTGGCGCAAAGACATTGCCGATGCTGATCTACAGCCAGGTGAAGCTCGGCGTGACGCCTGAGATCAACGCCATCTGCACCATCCTGATCGGCGTCGTCACCATCGGCGTCATCTGCGCCTCCGTCGTCACCAAGCGCCGCGAAGTGCAGCGCCAAAGGGACGAGCAGGCTGCTGCCGCGGCATAGGTCAGAGCCATCCGCAGACGGGACCTGTTATTGCTGCGTCTGCTGATCAGGCTTCTTCAGCAGCGTCGTGACCGGCGAGATCACCGGGTCCGGCCAGGTGCCGCCGATGAAGAAGGGCAGCATCGGCAGCTCCGTCGCATTGGCCGGATTGCTCGCCTGCATCGTGCCCGACAGCGCCAGTGCGTTGCTGCGGAAGGGAACGACGCCGTTCAGCATCACCGTTTCGTTGCGCCCGACGATCTGGGCGCTGTGAACCTCGACCGATCCCTTGGCAACGCTAGCATCGACGTTGAGGCTGTCGAAATCGAAGGCCGTGTCGGCGATATCGCTCATCCGGAAAAAGGCCTTTTCGGACGCAAGCGCACGGAAGGCTGAGATGTTGAATTGCCGGAAGGAGCCGGTGGCCGACGTGAAATGCATCTTGCCGGCGACATCGCTGAGATTGGCAGCCCAGATCGGCTTCGACGTGCTGAGCGAAAGATCCAGAGAACCGGTCGTCAGCGGTAGAGGTCCTGCAAGGTTGAGCCGGGTGAATAGCCCGCCGAAATCGGCATCGTGGATGGATATCTGTAATTTGCCGCCGCCATCGAAGTCGCCTTGCGTGACTTCCAGATGCGAGGTGAGCTCTCCACCCTCGAAGCCGCTGTCGCCGATATCGAATTTTGCCTTGCCGCCCGCAACCAGCAGGCTGGCGCCGATATTATCGAACTGGAAGGGACCGAGCACGGCTTTGTTCGACGAGAGCCGCATATCCAAATCGAGGCGCTGTAGCGGATTGCCGTTGAGCAATGCGTCGATGGCCGTATCCGCGGCCAGCCGCATGGAGAAGGCCGCCAGGAACGGATTGAGGTTCATCTGGTCGAAGGCGAGCGTTCCGGAAATCTTCGGCTTGCCGCTTGTCGTATAGCTCAGATCCATGACGCCGGACGCCGCGGATTCGTTGACCTTGAAGTTCAGATTGTTAAAGCGCAGACCATTTGGGATCGCGGCGACGTCGGCATTGAGAGAGACGTTGCGTAGCGTATCGGCGGCCGGCAGATGTTCTCCGCTCCAGGCCAGGAAAGACGGCACATTCGGCACGCTCAGATCCAGATTTCCGGCGAGCGCGGAGAGATTGGAAATGCTGGTGGCGCCTGCATAGGTCCAGTTGATCAGCGGCGAGGAGAAGCTTGTCTTCGCATCGACGCTCTTGCCGGCAAAGAGCAGCAGAGGCTGGGCAGAATTGAAATCGATCTTGACGTCCTGACCGTTGAGCCGCGCCAGAAGGACGGCAGTCATCGCCCCGGACAGCCGCGGCCAGGAGATGTCCGCATTTATGCTGCTCATCTTGTAGAGATTGCCGCTGCGATCGTCCGTCATTTCGACGCGACCGTCCTCGATCGTCAGCATGCCGATGACGGCATCCTGATCCTTGCTGATCGGCATGCCCTGGTTGGAGGACGTCTCCACCCGCTCGATTGCCTTGGACAGCAGCCCCTCATTCGTCCAGTCGATCAGACCGGTCTCGTCACGCCGGATGTAGATCACCGGCCGCAGGAAATGGAATTCATGAAAATGCGCGCGCCCGCGCAGCGCCGCAAACAGCGAGAAGTCCGCCGAAAGGCTGTCGACATGGCCAAGCACCTTGCCGTTTTTCGTCGGTTCGCGGATGGTAACCTGGTTGAGCGTCACGCGTGGCGTCGGCCAGAATTCCAGCGTCGGCGCACCCTCGATCTGGGCGCGATATCCGGTCCAGTCCGATAGCGCATTCTCGATGCCGGCACGCACAAGGCCGCTGGAAATCAGGAAGGGAGCGGTTGCCCGGAAAACGGCGAAGACGATGATGATGGTGAGAAGGACGATGCCAGTGGTGCGCGCAACGGCAGGTAGCCAGCGCGAGGCCGATCGCATCGTCAACCACCACTTTTTATTCCTCGACGCTCTCATGATCCAACTCAGACTTTCATACTGATAGCGCTGATATGCCTCCGTTTGCCGGATATAGGAAATGATTGGCGGATGCAAACATTGTACAGCAGGAATGCCGACAACTCAGTGACTTTATAATGCGCTGCAGCATGGTATATAAGCCGAAAACCGGAGGAGATAATATGCGAGATACTCAGCCGCTCTGGACGCCATCGGATGAATTTCGCCGGCAAAGCCCGATGTTTGTCTTCATGGAAGACTGCAACCGACGCTTCGGCCTATCGCTTTCCGATTTCGCCAGCCTGCATGCCTGGTCAATCGCCGACCGGGAAACCTTCTGGACGGCAGTATGGGATTTCTGTGGCATCAAGGGAAAACGTGGCGAAAGGGCGCTGATCAACGGCGACCAGATGCTGGAGGCGCGTTTCTTTCCCGATGCCGAGCTGAATTTCGCCGAGAACCTGCTGTCGAAAAGCGGCGAGGGCGATGCGTTGGTCTTCTGGGGCGAAGACAGGGTGCGCGACCGCTGGTCCTGGGACCGGCTCTCGGCCATGGTGTCGCGCCTGCAACAGGCCTATCGCGCTCTCGGCATCGGCCGGGGTGACCGTGTCGCCGCCATGATGCCGAATATGCCGGAAACCATTGCCTGCATGCTGGCCGCCGCCTCGATCGGCGCTATCTGGTCCTCCTGCTCCCCGGATTTCGGCGAGCAGGGCGTTTTGGATCGCTTCGGCCAGATCGAGCCGAAACTCTTCATCGCCTGCAGCGGCTATTGGTATGGCGGCAAATTGCAGGATGTGACGGCAAAGGTCGGCGCCATCGCGCAGCGCCTCGGTGCACCTGCCGTCATCATTCCCTATGCCGGCGATGCCGATGCGGTCGCGGCGGCGACACCGGATGCAAAGGCGTTGGACACGTTCATTGCATCTTTCGAGGCGAAGGCGGTAGAATTCGAGCCGCTGCCGTTTTCACACCCGCTGTTCATCCTGTTTTCCTCGGGCACGACGGGCGTGCCGAAATGCATCGTCCATTCGACCGGCGGCGCATTGCTGCAGCTCATGAAGGAGTATCGCCTGCATTGCGGCGTGGTCCCCGGCGAAAAGGTCTTCTACTTCACCACCTGCGGCTGGATGATGTGGAACTGGCTGGTGACGGGGCTTGCCGCCGGCGCCACTCTCTGCCTCTACGACGGTTCGCCCTTCGCGCCTGACGGCAATATCCTTTTCGACTATGCGCAGGCGGAGAAATTCGCTCTGTTCGGCACCTCGGCCAAATATATCGACGCCGTGCGCAAGAGCGGCCTGACGCCGAAAACTTCGCATGATCTCTCCAGCCTGCGGCTGATGACTTCCACCGGTTCGCCGCTGTCGCCGGAAGGCTTCTCCTTCGTCTATGAGGGCATCAAGGACGACATTCAGCTCGCTTCCATCTCGGGAGGCACCGATATCGTCTCCTGCTTCGTGCTCGGCAATCCCTTGCAGCCGGTTTGGCGCGGCGAAATCCAGGGACCCGGGCTCGGCCTTGCCGTCGATGTCTGGAACGAGGAGGGCAAGCCCGTGCGCGGCGAAAAGGGCGAGCTTGTTTGCGCCAAAGCCTTTCCCTCGATGCCGGTGATGTTCTGGAACGACCCCGACCGCGTCAAATATCATGCGGCCTATTTCGAGCGTTTCGACAATGTCTGGTGCCATGGCGATTTTGCCGAGTGGACGGAGCATGGGGGCCTGATCATCCATGGCCGTTCGGACGCGACGCTCAATCCCGGCGGCGTCCGCATCGGCACGGCGGAGATTTACAATCAGGTCGAGCAGATGCCTGAAGTTCTCGAAGCGCTCTGCATCGGCCAGGATTGGGATGATGATGTGCGCGTCGTGCTTTTCGTTCGCCTCGCGGCCGGCGCGGCACTGACGGAAGGTCTGATGAAGGCGATGAAGACCCGCATTCGCACCGGCGCCTCGCCGCGCCATGTACCGGCCAAGATCATCGCCGTCAGCGATATTCCGCGCACGAAGTCCGGCAAAATCGTCGAGCTCGCGGTCCGCGACGTCGTGCATGGCCGGCCGGTGAAGAACAAGGAAGCGCTTGCCAATCCCGAAGCGCTGGACCTCTTTGCCGGGCTGGAGGAGCTCAAGAACTGATGCCCTCTTAAAACTGAGGGGCAAAGGCTGGCCTATCGGCGGTAACTCGGCGTTAAGAGAGATTGGTCAAAGGTAAAATCCAACTTGGGGCCGTTCGTTTGAACTTTGGACGGCTTGGAGCCGAAAGGTTCCCGAAACATGAAGTTGACCGACTCGAGCTTCGTTAGGCAGCATGAACTTCCAAGGCAGCGCTATTCGCTGCCTTTTTTTCGTTGTGCGTCGCACAAATACGCGCCCGCTCTGTACAATGGCCTGCCGACCAAGTATGTGCACGCCTGAAGAAGAGGCCTGCGACGTGCGGGCCACGATGATCCGCGCCGGCTGGCGCGCGAAGAATTCCGAAAGACACGGATAATGACTGAATTCGAAGGCATCGTTCCTGCGATCGCCCAGGCTTTGGCAAAGCGCGGTTACGAAGCGCTGACGCCGGTACAGAAGGCCATGCTCGATCCCGGCCTGGCCGGCAAGGACGCACTGGTTTCGGCCCAGACGGGCTCCGGCAAGACGGTTGCCTTTGGCCTGGCCCTGGCGCCGAGCCTGCTGGAGGGTGCCGAGCGCTTCGGCCCCGCCGGCACGCCGCTGGCATTGGCGATCGCGCCGACCCGCGAACTGGCGCTGCAGGTGCAGCGCGAGCTGGAATGGCTGTATGAACTGACCGGCGCGACCATTGCCTCCTGCGTCGGCGGCATGGATATGCGCACCGAGAAGCGGGCGCTGGAACGCGGCGCGCACATCGTCGTCGGCACTCCGGGCCGTCTTTGCGACCATATCCGCCGTAATTCGCTTGATATCTCCGAGCTCAAGGCCGTGGTGCTGGACGAGGCCGACGAGATGCTCGATCTCGGCTTTCGTGAAGACCTCGAATTCATCCTGGAAACGGCGCCGGCCGAGCGGCGGACATTGATGTTTTCGGCAACCGTGCCGCGCTCGATCGCAAAGCTCGCCGAAAACTACCAGCGCGACGCCGTGCGCATCGCCACCGCCTCGGAAGCCAAGCAGCATGTCGATATCGACTATCGCGCCCTGACCGTCGTTCCGAGCGACAGGGAAAACGCGATCATCAACGTTCTGCGCTACTATGAGGCGCAGAACGCTATCGTCTTTTGCTCGACGCGTGCGGCCGTCAACCATTTGACCGCGCGCTTTAACAACAGAGGCTTCTCCGTTGTGGCCCTATCAGGCGAGCTCAGCCAGAGCGAACGCACCCATGCGCTGCAGGCCATGCGCGACGGCCGCGCCCGTGTCTGCATCGCAACGGACGTCGCCGCCCGTGGCATCGATCTGCCGGGCCTGGAGCTGGTGGTTCATGCCGACCTGCCGACCAACCCGGAAACGCTGCTGCACCGCAGCGGTCGCACCGGCCGCGCCGGCCGCAAGGGCGTCAGCGCCCTCATCGTGCCGCTGAGCGCCCGCCGTCGCACCGAACGCCTGCTGGAAGCCGCCCGCATCCGCGCCACCTGGGCAAAGCCGCCATCGGCCGACGAAGTGAGCCAGCGTGACGATGAACGTCTTCTCGCCGATCCGGTATTCGCGGCCCCGCTTGCCGAAGACGAGCAGTCCATCGTGCGGCAGTTGCTGGAGCGCCATGGCGCCGAGCAGGTCGCCGCTGCATTCCTGCGGCAATATCGAACCGGCCACTCCGCGCCTGAGGAGTTGCAGGACGTGCCTGCCGAAGGCGAGCGCAGAAAGCCACGCCACGACGATTTCCCCGTTACTCACCACGACGGGCCGTCTGCGGGACGCAACGACTTTACCGACGGCGTCTGGGTGTCGCTTTCGGTCGGCCGCAAGCAAAATGCCGAGCCGCGCTGGCTGATCCCGATGCTCTGCCGCAATGGCGGCCTCACCAAGCGCGACATCGGCGCGATCAAGATGATGCCGGAAGAAACCTTCGTCGAGTTTTCGCAAGAAGGCGCCGAACGCTTCCTGTCGACCATCGGCCCGGACAAGACCCTGGAGCGCGGCATCCGCGTCAAGCCGCTGGCCGGTGTACCGGATTTTTCGCAGGCCAAGCGGGAAGGAACCTACGGCAAGAAGAAGCCCTTCTCGGATAAGGGTGTCCGCCCGAACGACGCCGCCAAGCCAAAATGGAAGTCCGACCGCAAGCCGGAACGGGCGCAGGCCGGCGAGGGCAGTGTCTCCGAACGTCCGGACAAGAAGCCTTGGGCAAAGAAGCCCGGCAAGCCGAATTTCGTCAAGAAAGACGCCGGCCCGGCAGCAGGCAAGCCCAATTCGAGGGCCAAGCGCAAGGCTGCGAAGGCGCGCGGGGAGTAATCCCGCCGCCGCGCTCCATAGGGGCGCGGCGCACTCTATGACATAGTCATTCGATTTGTATGCACGTTGGCACAAGCTTGACGCGCTATCGCAGTGCCGCCGGCAAAGCGCATGCCCCGGTTCGGCCCAATAGTTGTGCCGACTTTGGGAGACTCATTCGACGACGGAGAGCAACGAGATGGATGCGTCAGGTCGGCCCAAAGACATTTGGAATACTCGGCGAATGGCCATCGCCGGTTTGCTGGGCGCTGCCTGTGGTGTCTGCATTCGCGCCTTTGATTTTTGGTCACTTGGTTGGGCCGATGCGCTACGAGGACTCCTCGACCTGTTCGGAGTTCCACTGCTGTTTCTGGCGGCGGTGGTAACACTGTTCGTTTGGTCAATCAGCGCACTTATTGCACTATGTCATCGTCGTTTCCGTGGAATGGCCAGCAGCGTTATTGCCGTTGTCATTGTTCCAGTTAGCGTTGTGACGATCGGCGGCGCGCCTTTGTTCGATCCTTGGCTATGGTATGTCATCTTCAACAAATCGAGTTTAGAACCGGCCGCTGCCGCAAACGGCAATCCACAGAACAGCCCAAAGTTTACTATTGTCGAGGAGCGCGACGTCTCGACGGGGATCGCTGGCGTGACTTCTAATCATTTCATCACTCTCATTTATAGCGAAAGCGATCCCGGCAGTTGGGCACCACCTGATGCGGATGTGAGGCACATCTACGGCAATTTTTACAGGCGAGATGAATTCGAGTGAGATGCATGTGGGCGAGGGTAGTGTTTCCGGGTGCGCAGACAAGAAGTTTTGGCGAAGAAGCCTGGCAAGTCGAAATCAAGGGCCAAGCGCAAGGTTGCCCGGGCTCGGGTGAATAGTTTTTCGGGAGCTTAAGGGGGCATCAGCCCCTTGTCGCTATCTCCAGAGTGCCGTTACTCGAAAAAGACCAAGCTCGCCGGTGATGGCGGCAGTGGTTTGACCCTGGCGTTTTGAAAACCGGCGCGTCTGGCCATTTCGGCTAGATCCTTCTGCGTGTAGGCCTCGCCCTTTGGCGTGCTGGCGAGCATTTCCCATGAGAAAGCGGCTGGGAAGGGAGGCGAGACAAGATCGTCGTTGGGCACGAATTCCACCCCGACCACCTTGCCGTCGCGACTCAGGCTGGCCCGGACCTTTCTGAGCAATTCGGCGCAGGTTTCTATGTCGAAGTGATGAAGGAAGTTCGGAAGCAGGATCAGATCGTAGTCCGTGCCCCAATCGACCTCGAATGCGCTGCCGGGAACGACCTTGTAGCGCTCTGCGACACCAAATTGTCGCGCATTATATTTAGCCAATTCCAGAACTGAACTCCAATCCACCGCGACAATCTGGGCTGAAGGAAAAGTCTTCGCCATCTCGATCCCGAAACGCCCATGTCCTGCGGCGATGTCCAGAATCTTCTTCGGCGATATCCGTAGGTTGGCCATTTCCGCTGCGAGGCTGACTGCGCTGCTGCCGGTGAATGAACCCATGCCGCGGGCAAACTTCACCCACACGGGATTGTCCGGCGACATATTTGCCAATCCAACGGACCCGCCGTTGCGGACATAGGAGGTCGGGTCGTCCAGCACCTGCTTGAGGATTTCCGGCGCGGCGATGAACTCGATGGCTGAGCCCATATAGGCCGGCGAATGCCGGTCGAGGAATACGCGGCTGGATGGCGTGAGAACATATTGATCGCCTTTCTTAGTCAGAAAGCCGTTTACAACGAGATAGTCGCACAGAATGCGCACACCGCGTTCGGCCGCATTCGTCGCGGCTGCCAACGACGCAGCGTTGCGGCCGTCACCGATCAAGGTAAAAAGATCGAGTTCTATGGCGGCCTTGATCGCGGCCGTTTTTCGGCACGCAAACATCGCGTCAACTATCAGATTGGGTGAAATCTCGCCTGTGCCTGCTTCTGCTGCCGTCGATGACATTGGAGCCCCCTCATGCGCCAACGACCGACCAGGATAGCCGGTCTCCACGGAGGAACTATCCCACGAAAGGCAACCAAAAGTAAGTTTGCTACCGCTAAAGTATAGTGGCGCGTGGAGCAGAGGCAGAGAATGTCTGCCTCTGGCAATATGATAGGTCAGACCTTTTCCGCTAAGGGACTGCGCGACGTCATCCAGACTCCCACCAGCGTCACCGCCAACCCTACGAACATCGCCGTCGTCAGCGGTTCGGAGAACAGGGCCCAGGCCCAGAACATGGTAACGGGCGGGCTGAGATAGATGGCTGCGCTGACCTGCGCGACCGGGAAGAGGCGCAGGCTGGTGTAATAGACCGAATAGGCGGCAAAGGTTGCGATCAGCACCAGCCATATCATGCCGATAGCGAAACCGCGCGTCAGCGGCGGCGCAAGATCGCCTTGCATCATGGCGCAGATGCCGAAGAGCACCGAGGCCGTAAGGGTATGAATGCAAAGGCCTTGATGAACGGGCATATGCTTGGTCCGCCGCCGCTTGTGCAGAACCGATGCGAAGGCAAAGACCAGCATCGAGCCGACGGTCAATCCATAGGCCCAGATTGGAGCCGCGCCGAAGCTGAGGCTGTCTATCGAGACGATCAATACGCCCGCCACCGCAATCGCCGTTCCCAGCCATTGGCGCGCGCTCAGCCGCTCGCCCAAAACAGGCTGCGACAGGGCGGCAATCGCCAGCGGCAAGAGGTCGGAGATCAGCGCCACCAGCCCCGTCGGCACCCGCTGTTCGATCGCCAGTGCAAAGCCGCCCAGATAAAGGAAGACCGACATCACGCCGAACAGCATCTGTTCCGCTATCGCACGCAGCCGCATGCGCGGCCCGATCGCCAAGGCAAAGGGTAGCAGGACCAGTCCCGACAGAAGCGTGCGCCAGAACAGGACCAACATGACGCTGGCTTCCTGGCTGGCATAGCGGATACCGACGAAGCCGGAACTCCAGCTAAAGATCAGCAGCGTAGCCATCAGGGGCCAAAGGAAGCGGCTGTTGTTCAGTAGGGGCCGGGACAGGGATTGGTCGGTCATTGGGCTCTCGGTTGGATGTCACCTATCCCTCAGCCATAGGTCAGGACCCATCCGATTACACATGACAAATATCGATCATGGCATGACATCTCAATCTTAAAACTAATGAATATTTGCCAAATACCGCCGGAATATGCATTCTCTCTGCAAGATCATCATATAAGCCGAGTTTGCCATGACCGAGTTCACCAGCCGGCGTTTGGAAATCGATGCGCTGCGCGCATTGTGGGCGATCCGCCATCACGGGGGCATCACCCGTGCGGCCGAGGCCCTGAGCCTCTCGCAATCCGCCGTCAGCCATAAGATCAAGCGGCTCGAGACGAGCCTCGATTGCGATCTGCTGAGCCGCAAGCCCGGAGCGTCGATGTTCACCGCCGCCGGGGAGGATCTGCTGGACTATGCGGGACGCATCCTCGGCCTGCACGACGAGGCGCTCTTGAGCCTCTCGAAGACGTCGCTCGCCGGCCGCGTCGCCCTCGGCTTGACCGAGGATACCACCTGCACCGATCTCGCGCGCATATTGGGGCGATTTCGCCGCCTGCATCCGAACGTCTCTGTTCGCACCAAGGTCCGCATGAGCTTGGTCCTGCGGGGAATGCTGGAGCGGGGAGAGCTTGATGCCGCCATCGTGCAGGTTTTCGCGCATGAAGTCCGCCCGACCGATATCGTTCTGTTTCGGGAACAGCTTCATTGGGTCAAGCATCCTGATCTATCGCTGCCGCAAGACGGGCCGGTTCCTTTTCTGTCCTTCGACGATGAGTGCTTCTATCGCCGCTGGGCGCTCGACATCGGACAGGATGGCGGCGTGGTTCTCGAAACTGTGTTCGAATGTGCGAGCGCGGCTGGGATTATTGCGGCCGTTACCTCGGGCTTGGGCGTGGCGCTTCTGAACGGCCGCCATCTGCAGCCCGACATGGAGATCGTCACCAACGGCCTGCCGGCGCCCCCTGCCTTGGCCTATGTGGTGCGCCGCGGACGCAAGGTGAGAAATCCCGCGCTCGATACCCTTGTGGCAGAGATCGAAAGCGAAATAAGTCGTTACGGAGGGCTGGCTCTGGCGAGTTGAGCTGATTGGAGGCAGAATGCCGTCCTCGAACAGGCACCGGAATGGAGCGGCGTACACATGCTGATCGGCTCATGTCACTGTGGCGAGGCGGGCTGGACGCTCAAGGGCGATCCAGGCTCGATCACGGCCTGCAATTGCACGCTCTGTCGGCGCTATGGTGCGCTATGGGCCTATGACTATGAATGGGAGCGGATTTCCGTCACCGGACGGACTTCGTCTTACACGCGCGCCGGCAGGGACAATCCCTCTCTCGAAATATTGTTCTGCCCGTCCTGCGCCTGCGTATTGAGCTGGCGTGGCCTACGGCTGCAAAAGGATGGCCGCCGACGTATCGCCGTGAACCTGCGGCTTGCGCCGCCGGACCTCGTCGCTGACCTGCCGATCGATCATTTCGATGGACTCGATACGTTTGAAGACCTTCCTTCCAAAGGGGGCTGCGTGCGCGATCTCTGGTTTTGAGGGCGATCTCTCTCAGTTCGCCAGCACCCTCGGCGATGGGAAGGTGATCTCGACCAGCGTGCCCTCATTCGGCGCCGAGTTGATCGAGAAGGTTGCCCTGTTGGCATCGACCATGGCCTTGGTTAGCGGCAGGCCAAGGCCGGTGCCGTCGCCACGTTTGCGGGCGTTGGTCGAAACCTGGCGGAAAGGTTTCATCGCCTGTTCCAACTCGCTGCGGGTCATGCCGACGCCGGTATCGCGGATGCGCATGACGACACTGCCGTTCCCCTCGTAAGACGTTGAGACGACGATCTGGCCGCCCGACGGCGTGAAGCGGATGGCATTCGACAGGATGTTCAGCGCGATCTGCTTGATCGAACGCAGGTCGGCGACGACGTTCGGTACGGACTGCGACAGCGCCGTGCGGATGATGACGCGCTGGCTGTTGGCCTGCGGCTGCACCAGCGACACGGCTTCGGCGATCGCTTCGTTGAGGCCGACCGAGGAAAATTCCAGGTCCATCTCACCGGCTTCGATCTTGGAAATGTCCAGGAGATCGTTGACGATGTCGAGCACATGCCGACCCGAGCGGCCGATATCGGTGGCATATTCGATATAGCGGGAATGACCGATTGGCCCGAAGCGTTCGCCGGCCATCATGTCGGAGAAGCCGATGATGGCGTTGAGCGGCGTACGGATTTCATGGCTGACGCGGGCGAGGAAATCGGTCTTGTGGGCATTTGCAGTCTCTGCCGCGCGCTTGGCGTTGCGCAACTCTTCCTCGGTGCGCTTCCATTGCGTGATGTCGCGGATGACGGCGCAATAGCCGTTCGAGGAATTCAACCGCCCCATGGTCATGAACAGGGGTACGAAGCCGCCGGACGCCTCGCGGCCGATGACCTCGCGGCCGTCGTTCAGCACGCTTGCCACGCCATGGCCGGAGAGGCCGCCAAGATAGTCCAGCACCGCCTTCTGGCTTTCATGCGCAAAGAGCATGACGAATGGTTTGCCGCGGGTTTCCTGGTCGTCGTAGTTAAAGAGCGCGCTGGCCGAGCGGTTCATCGAGCGAATCTCGCCCTCCTGCCCGATGATGACGACCCCATCCGTTGCCGTTTCCAGCGTCGAACGCAGCTCTTCGATTTCGACCTGCAGCTTTGCGAGTTTTTCGACCATGCGTTCCGGTCGCGCTTCTTCCGGCACGGGCTCGGGCGCGGGGGCTTCGCTCTTTTCGAGCGGCATCAGCGCCAGCATCAAAGCGGTGCCGTCTTCCCAACGGACTGACTGCAGCCGCGCGGTAACGGGCACGAGCGTGTCGTCGGCGCGCACTACCATCATCGTCCCCGGCCGTTCGGCCTTGCCTTCGAGGTCATGGCGCTGCAGCAGCGCATCCAGCCCGCCGACATGCTCCAGGTCCGTGAGGCTTTCATAGCCGGTCAGCCGCAGGAATTCCGGAGTGCCGTGGATCAGCCGGTCGCCGGCATGGATGAGAATGGCGAGGGGCAGTTGATCGACGATCTCGGCCGACAGCCCATCGCGCATTTTTACGCGGGGTGGAATGGCGGTGTTCAAGACTTCCAGCGGATCGCGGTCCCGTTCCGGCTCGCCGGCAGCCTTTGATTCCCGCAAGTCGGAACCGGCAACCTCTTCCGTCTCGGCCGTAGCCGCCGGCATATTCGCTTCGGATTGTGCGGTTTCACTGCTTTCCGGCTGATCTTCGGCATGCGGCCGCTTTTCGGCTGCATGGTCGTCGGCCGGCGCTTCGACGGCATCGGACAAAACCTCATCCGCCGCATTCGGCTGCGGAGAGATGTCCACCACTTCTTCGGACTGTTCCATGCTTTCGGGCTGACCGCCCGATGTCTCCGCACGTTTGCCGAAGGGGTCGAGCTGACGGGCGATTTCGCGGAAGGCCGCCTGTTCGCTCAGCGACAAGCTGCCTGGCGTCTGTGCGCGGCGCTCGTGCAATCGGATGATCTTGTCGGATTCCCGGCGGTTCGGCGTCTCGGCGATCGTCAGGGCCGGCGGCTCCTCATCCCGGGGAGAGAACTCCTCCGTTGCCCCGGATCCTGCTTCGCGAGCAGTCTCCTCGTCTGCGGCAACATTTTCCTCCATCGCGTCCTGCAGCGCTTCCTCGGCAATCGCCGGAGCAGCCGTCTCCACTGCTGGCTCTTCAGCCAAGCCCGGCGTCGGCGCTGCCTGCTCTTCGTCGCCGTCCAGCGTCAGGCCGAGCTTCATCGGATCTTCGATGGCATCGGAGAGGCGCACGACGCCGAAGCCTCGGAAGCCGTCGAATTCGCGGCTGCGCGTATAGGTCGGCAATGCGGCCAGATCGACCGGCACCACTAGGCTGGTATTTTCCACCGGCCAGTAGATCGTCCGGCCCGACCACGTATCGCGCCGCGCCAGAAGCTCGGCGATCTTGCCGTCCGGATCGAGATTGAAATGCCTGGCGATGTCAGCGAAGGCAACGCCGGTGACTTTCGTCGCATGCGGCCCTACGGCTTCAGCGAACTCGCGCGAGACTTCGCTGAAGCGGCCTTCGGCGTCGATCCGCCAGACGAAACGCGTAGCACGGCCGCTGCGCTTGAAGGTGAACTCTTCCGACTGGTCGATTTCCGGAGCGCCAGCCTCGGCTGCGACCGGCTCAGTGCCTGCCACCGCGTCCTCCGCTTGGCTTTCTCCGGCGCTGCGCAGCAGATCATCATCGGCCTCCGGGACAAGCTCGTCGGCATGCGCAGCCGCCTCGATCTGTTCGGGCGTCGCGCCGTCCATCGTCACCAACGCGTCGATGTCCTGACCGAGGGCATCGGGGTGCGCATGCACCACTTCATGGTCGGCGCCAGACATTTCCGGCGTGTGCTCGACTTCCTCGATATCCGCCACCGCATCGATGACATCGGGGGAGGGCACATGCTCGGCAGGCGCAGCCTCGGTAATAGGTGTTTCGTCAGCCGCGGCTGTCTCGAGTTCCTTCCGCGCCTCTTCCGCTTCCGGCTCGATCGCGCCGCCTGAGGCTGAGGCGGCAGATGCGTCAGCCACGAGGCTTGCCGTTGGATCGAGATTGTCGGCTGCGGTCTCGACGACGAAAAGCAGATGCAGGGCAGGGATTTCCGACAGCTTGCCGACGGCGGCGGGTAGATAGCCGTGGCCGGTCGGGATCGGCCGCTTGATCAGCCGTTCCGCCTGGGCGCCCGCCATGGTCGTCAGCATCCTTGCGGTCTGCGGCGTCACGCCCAACGCATCGAAGCGAGCGGAAGCGGCGATAATTTCCCCGTCGCGGCCGATCACGGCCATATGCGTATCGGGGTCGTCGAAGCCGTCGATCATCCGCTTCGCACTTTCCGCCGCGGCCAGCGGCTTGGAGGAAACCGGCGAGGAAAACAGGATCGCCTCTTCGCCCGCCTGAACCTGGATGATTTCGACTGCGGCGTTAACGACCGCGCGCTGGAAGCCGGAGGCCATGCGGATCAGGAAGGTGCGCTGGTCGCCGACCGCGCCAAGTCCGCGCGCCGTCGCCTCGATCTGGCGGAAGGAGACGTCGCCGGCCTTCGGTCCCTGGTCGAGGAAATCATAGATGATATCGTAGCCGAAAAGATTAGCGCCAGCGCCGTTGGCCCAGAGCACGCGATCCATGCCGGTCGAAAACAGCACCATGGCTTCGCCGCGCGCAAAACGCTCCCGAACGCGGGGGTGCACGGCAATGTCAATGAATGGGTACTGAATTGCGGGCATGTTCCGACCTGTTTTGCGGGCGTGATCGCCTCTCTTACTTTAACGCTTTATTAATAACGGCGCCCCGGTTTCAGGTCCAGCGAAGGCCCAGGTTTTTGACTGGAAGGGTTAACGTGTTGTGCATCGCAAAAAATATGTTGCACTGCACAATAGTTTATATTATATAGGGCTCAATCAATTCACCAAGGGCGCCTCTGAGGAGGGCCCATATAGGAGCGCTATCATGGCTACTGTAAAGAAAGACGACGTTTTTTCAACGGCTGCATTCGACCCTTCCAAGCTCTCTGAATCCTTCCGCGACTTCGCGGAAAAAGGCGCTGCCCAGTCCAAGGAAGCCTTCGCCAAGATGAAGACGGCTGCCGAAGACGCTGGTAAGACCCTCGAAGCCACTGTGCAGACCGCCCAGGCCGGCTCCGTGGAAATCGGCCTCAAGACGATCGACGTCCTGCGCACCAATGCCGAAAGCTCGCTGGCGCACATGGAAGCTCTGCTTCGCGTCAAGTCCGTCGCCGAACTCTTCGAACTGCAGACCTCCTTCATCCGCAAGCAGGCTGAAGTAACCGTCGAGCAGGCCAAGTCCATTCAGGAAACCACCAAGAAGGTCGCCGAAAAGCTGGCAAAGCCGGCCAAGGACGCCGCTGAAAAGGCCATGTCCTCCTTCAAGGTCGCTTAATCTTTCCAAGCCTCCCAAGACCAGAACGTCTCGCTTTCGGTAAAACACTGAAAGCGGGACGTTTTAATTTCAGGGTCATGGTGCATTCGTCCGAATGTGATGTGATCTTTGGAAACACGTCATACCCAGCTTTTTCATATTGCGGGGAGATAGGACTTGAAATAATTTCAAAGTCCTCGTATGTCACCCCCGTTCGCGGCGACGCGAGCATGTGCGGTTGTAGCTCAGTTGGTTAGAGCGCAGGTTTGTGGCACCTGAGGTCGGAGGTTCGAGACCCCCCAACCGTACCATTTCTCCCCATTGATTGGACGAAAGCAGGAAGCCGGCATTAGTCGCAGGCTATTTCTTGTCCTGAGGCTTCTTTGCGACATGTCCCGGTGAGATCGGATCGCTCGCCGGAAAAGTCTCCTCAAGCGCCTCCTCAAGATAATCGTCCTGCTCCTTGCGTTCCTTCTCGGTCAGATTCGGCTTCTTCTTCTCGCTCATGACCTGTGCTCCCTTCATCCTTATTAGGATACTAGGCCAAGGTTGGGCCTTGTCCAGCGCGGCCTCACCCCGTTCCTAGAACGTGATCCGGGACACGATCGTGGCGCGGCCGCGGGGTGGTATTGCGGGAGTCTCGGGGGAAACCCTGAATGTCCTTCTGGCGGCGGGTCGGGCCGCGCCGGGGATGGCTTTTTCGACTGCCGCGACATCCTCGGCGCTGACCTTGGAGGCGGCGCAGGCCTCCTTTTTGTTCCAGAGGTTCTCGGCAATGCTGCTGCCGACCGCCGCGGTGATGGCCGTGCCGGCCACATCGTTGCGCTGAACCTTGTTCGCTTTCACCATCCCTTGGATGGCTTCGCCGAGGATCTCCGCGGAATCCTTGAACGACACGTTGCGCACTTGGTCGAACCGTTTGTCGTTCTCGCCATCGACGATGCAATGGTGCGCCGTGAACATCCAGTCGTGGATCATGTAGGCCGGGGCATATCCCCATGGCGACAAGCCCTTGAAGACCTGGGCGATCTTCGGGATGGAGCCGCCGTCCGTATACATCAGGCCGGGCTGGATCTCGGCGCCCGGCAGGGAGCTGTCGGCTCGGCGAAAGGTGAGGGGATCGGCGGGATCCGGCACGAAAACGAACTTGCCGTCGCCGCTGGAATTTCCCTCTCCGACCCACATCACGAACAGGCTGCCGGTCAGCGTTGCCGGAGCGAGCTTAGAAAAATCGATGGTCGTGCATGCGCTGAGACCGATGGCAAGCGCCGCGAAGAATACTCCGGCTTTCAACATCAAGCGCCCCCTCGGACTCTGCCTGGATGAAAACGAAAGTCTGCTGTTCTACTTATGCACGAACCGGCGCCATGCGCAAATGAAGCGGCAATCAGGCCGAGCCGGAGAGACCGGTCGCGTCCTTCCCGGGAAGTCGCAGGATTTCCTTTGGAACCGTGCCAGCTCGCCGCCGTTCTGTTCATATCAACAACAAGACCGAAGGAACTGGCCATGTCCGTGCCACGCGAGCCGATTCCCGACAAGCCGCCGATGCCGGGTCCCGGCTGGACACCGGAGCCGCCGATAGAGGAGCCGGATCCCGATAGGCTGCCGGATGAATTTCCCGTTCCCAATCCCGATGAGAACGAAGAGCCGCCGAAGCATGCCTAATGCATGTCGCGCAAAAGTGTGCGGCGGTTTTGCGAACGACATGCAAAAACAAGGAGCTAAAGCGTGGGAGCGAATCTGAAAGATCGCGACGAGCTTTAGAGGCCCGACGCGGCTTCAGAAAAACATACGCCTTTCCTCGCTCACCAGCTCCTGCAGAAAGTCCGCGACGGTGCGTACCCGCACCAGATCGCGGGCGCTTTCGTGATAGGTCGTCCAATAGGCGCGTTTGATGGAGACATCGGGAAGGATGCGGGTCAGCTCCGGATGTTGCTTTGCGATATAGTCGTGCAGGATGCCGATGCCGGCGCCGGAACGTACCGCCTCCGTCTGGCCGATGGAGGTGGAGATTTCGAATGACGCATCCCAGCTCCGCATGATCTCGCCAGAAAAATTCAGCGAGGCAGTAAAGATCAGGTCTTCGACATAGCCGATTCGGGGGTGCAATTTCAGCGCCTCGACACTGTCGGGCAGGCCCGCCCGGTCGAGATAGGCCTTCGAGGCGTAAAGGCCGAGCGTATAGTCCGTCAGCTTGGACGAGATCAGGCGACCTTGTTCCGGACGCTCAAGCGTGATGGCGATATCCGCCTCGCGCTGCGACAGCGAAAAGGAGCGGGGCACCGGCACCAATTGGATGCGCAGTTCCGGATAGCGCGCAATCAGCCGTCCCAGACGGGGTGCGAGGAAGGAGACGCCGAAACCGTCGGGCGCGCCGATGCGCACCGTGCCGGTGATGGCGCTGTCGAGATGGCCGACGCTTGCCTGGGCGCGCAGCATCTCGGTTTCCATGCGCTCGGCCGCGTGCAGAAAAATTTCGCCCTCGGAGGTCAGGTCGCACCCATTGGTGCGGCGCACCAGCAGCCGCGTCTTCAGCCGTTCCTCCAGCGTCGTCACCCGCCGCGACAGCGTCGCGTGGTTAACCCCAAGCCTTTTCGAGGCCGCAAGGATTTGTCCCGTGCGAGCAACCGCGAGGAACATGCGGACATCATCCCAATCCATATGCACATCCAGGACTTCAATTTCTGCACAACGGTTGCTTATAACAGCTCATTGATTTGTGCAAATTGAAGTGCGATCCTGTCATCATTCCAGAAAACGAGGAGGCACATCCATGCAAGAGATCGGTCATTTCATCGGCGGCAAGCACGTCGCCGGCACCAGCGGCCGCACGAGCAATGTCTACAATCCGGCAACCGGCGAAGTTCAGGCGACGGTCGCGCTCGCCAGCGTCGAGGAAATGCGCGCTGCCGTCGAAAACGCCAAGGCCGCACAGCCGAAATGGGCCGCCACCAATCCGCAGCGCCGCGCCCGCGTTTTCTTCAAGTTCGTCGAACTTTTGAACCAGCATATGGACGAGCTGGCGACCTTGCTCTCCAAGGAGCACGGCAAGACCGTTGAGGACTCCAAGGGCGATGTTCTCCGCGGCCTGGAAGTTTGCGAATTCGTCTGCGGTATTCCGCATCTGCAGAAGAGTGAGTTCACCGAAGGCGCCGGCCCGGCGATCGACATGTATTCCATTCGCCAGCCGGTCGGCGTCGGCGCCGGCATCACGCCGTTCAATTTCCCGGCGATGATCCCGATGTGGATGTTTGCACCAGCGATCGCCTGCGGCAACGCCTTCATCCTGAAGCCGTCTGAGCGCGATCCGTCCGTGCCGCTTCGCCTCGCCGAACTGATGATCGAAGCAGGCCTGCCGGCCGGCATCCTCAACGTCGTCAATGGCGACAAGGGTGCGGTCGACGCTATCCTGACCGATCCGGATATTGCTGCCGTTTCCTTCGTCGGCTCCACGCCGATCGCCCGCTACGTCTACGGCACGGCGGCGATGAACGGCAAGCGCGCGCAATGCTTCGGCGGCGCCAAGAACCATATGATCATCATGCCCGATGCCGACATGGATCAGGCCGTCAACGCCCTGATGGGCGCTGGTTACGGTTCGGCCGGCGAGCGCTGCATGGCGATCTCCGTTGCCGTTCCGGTGGGCGAGGAGACCGCCAACCGCCTGGTCGAAAAGCTGGTGCCGAAGATCGAGTCGCTGCGCATCGGGCCTTACACCGATGACAAGGCCGATATGGGCCCGCTCGTTACTAAGGATGCGTATAACCGCGTCAACGGCCTCATCGACCGCGGTGTCGAAGAAGGCGCCAAGCTCGTCGTCGATGGCCGCGGCTTCAAGCTGCAGGGCTATGAAGATGGTTATTTCGTTGGCGGTACGCTGTTCGACCACGTCAAGCCTGAGATGGATATCTACAAGACCGAAATCTTCGGGCCTGTCCTCTCCGTTGTCCGCGCCAAGAACTATGAAGAAGCGCTCGATCTGCCGATGAAGCACGAATATGGCAATGGTGTCGCGATCTACACCCGCGACGGTGATGCCGCCCGCGATTTCGCCTCGCGCATCAACATCGGCATGATCGGCATCAACGTGCCGATCCCGGTTCCGCTCGCCTATCACTCCTTCGGCGGCTGGAAGGCTTCCAGCTTCGGCGACCTCAACCAGCACGGCACGGATTCGATCAAGTTCTGGACCCGCACTAAGACGATCACAGCCCGCTGGCCGTCCGGCATCAAGGGTGGCGCTGAATTCGTCATGCCGACGATGAAGTAAGCTTCTCCGGTCTCGCCTGATACGAACCGCCGCTCAATTGCCGATTTGAGGCAGATTTGGGCGGCGGTTTTTTGTTGCGGTTATTTTCTGCTGAGTCATCTTGCTGGATGGTGCGTTTTGTTTTAGAACAAAACAAGAACAACCGGAGGACGGAGCGATGTCCGTGACCTATCAGATCGACTATCTCGAATTTCCATCGACCGACGGGCTGAAGACCCGGCGCTTTTTCGAGGAAGCTTTCGAATGGAGCTTCGTCAGCTATGGTCCGACCTATCACGCCATCGAAGCGGCCGGCATTGACGCCGGCATTCAGGGCAACGCGGCAGAGGCCACCGACGCGCCGCTCCCTGTCGTTCGCACGACGGATTTGGAAGCGGCACAGCGCGCCGTCGAACTCGCCGGCGGCGTCGTCACCCGGCCCGCCTTCGACTTCCCCGGCGGCCGGCGCTTTCACTTCCGCGAGCCTGGCGGCTGCGAGATGGCGGTCTGGGTTTCGGTGAGCTGAAGGCGGGCCGTTGGGTGTGGCATTGAAGTCGCAGTTCTGGCCCTAGTTGCGGCGAGCCGGCGCTGTCCGTTCTGATCGTCTATTTTCTCATTGCCTACCGCTGATTTTCCTGCTCTCAAATGCAGCTATGAGGCGAATTTTTTGCCTCGTGATGCAGCCGACGATACTGCAATAATGGGCAGGGAGATTTCAGCATGGCAGTTGTTGAAAAGAGCTATCCGATCGGGGAGAGCCGGGTTTTCCAGCGTGCATCGTTCACCGGCCGTGCCGCTGAGTATTTCGGTATTTGGATCGTCAATGTTTTGCTGACGATCATTACCTTGGGCATCTATTCGGCCTGGGCGAAAGTCCGGCGAAACCGTTATTTCTATGGCAACACCGCGCTGCTCGGGCACACATTCGAATATCACGCCAAGGGCAAGCAGATCTTTATCGGCCGCCTGATCGTCTTCGGCCTTCTCGTCGCATTAAATATCCTTTCGCATGTAGCACCGCTGGCGGTCCTGGCGATTTGGCCGGTGATGCTGGTGGTATTCCCATGGTTTCTCATGCGCGGCCTGAAGTTCAATGCGCGTGTGACGAGCTATCGCAACGTGCGCTTCGATTTCGTCGGGACCTATGGCGGCGCATTGAAGGCGATCTTTTTAGGTGCTCTGGTAACGATAATCTCGCTTGGGTTGCTGTCTCCGGTAGCAAGCCGGTGGTTCTACAAATATATCTTCGACAATCTGCGCTATGGCGATCGACAGTTCTCCACCGAGCCGCGATTGGGCGCGCTCTACGAGGCGTTCGTCACCGTAGTCGCGATTGTGATCGCGGGCATCGTAATCTTGGGGCTTTTTAGTGCTGTCGCGTCCGGTTTCGGCGGCAACTCGATGGGTCGGGGAATGGGTAGCATCAGCCTGTGGCATTGGATGATTGTGCTTATTATCCCGATTTACATAATCGCCGGCCTCTACTATCGCGCGGCGGTGCGCAACATCATCTGGTCGGCCGCAATGGTCGATCATCGCCATCAACTCAAAAGCGATCTCGGTCGTCGACGCTATGCGTGGATTGCGATCTCCAATGTGATCGTCACATTTGCAACCCTCGGCCTGATGCGTCCCTGGGCGGCGGTGCGCCTGCAACGCTATCTGGCCGAGCACACCGCCATTCATGTCGACGGCGATATCGGCGTCGTCTTCGACCAGATCCGCTCGACCGGCGGCGTCATCAGCGCGGAATATCTCGATGTCGACGGTTTCGACTTTGGTTTCTGATCCGGCATCAATTGCCACGGGCACCTGGCATCCGCCCCATTCCAGCCGGGCGGTTGCCGCCCGGCTGGTTGATATCGGCGGTTCGCTCACCGTGCTCTCGGACGAGGACGACGAGAAGGACAAGCGCCTCGCCTGGGGCATCCGTTCCGATATTGAAATCAGCCCGCGTGTCGGCTCCATTCCGCGACGCATCGTTTTCGGCAACGAGTCGGTGTTCGAAACGCGCGATAACGATGCCGTCGACGCCTATCTCCAAAGCCGCGGCGAAGGGCGCAGCGGTTTCGTGCATCGGCTGGAGATCGTTCGCCCGCGTATGATTGCTTTCGCCGTTGCGACGGTCGTGCTGGCATCGACCATCTACCACTACGCCTTGCCGGCGCTGGTGGAGGTCGCCGTGCTGGTGACGCCGCCCGTTGTGCCGGAGATGATGTCTGCGGGCACGTTGAAGACGCTGGATCAGGTAACGCTCAGCGCGAGCAGGCTGCCGGAAGCCAAGCGTAAGGAAATCACCGATCAATTCGAAAAGATCGCCACCCATGCGGAAGGCGGCGTCGGGCGATACAAGCTGAATTTTCGCGACGGCGGTGTCATCGGTCCGAATGCCTTTGCGTTGCCGGACGGCAATCTGATCCTGACGGACGAATTGGTGAACCTTGCCGACGGGGATACGGAAATGATCACCGCCGTTCTCGGCCACGAGATCGGCCACGTCGAATACAAGCACAGCCTCCGCCAGCTTTACCGCGCCGCTGGCGTCGCCGGTCTGGTCTTACTGATTGCCGGCGATGTCGGTTCCGGCGTGCAGGATGTTTTGACCCAAGGCGGTGGCCTATTGGCGCTTTCCTATTCCCGCTCGGCCGAAGCCCAGTCGGATCGCCGTTCGGTCGAGCTGATGCAGGAAGCGGGCATGGACCCGACAGCGTTGTCGCGCTTCTTCGACATTCTGGAAACCAAACTCGACGATCATTCCAGCACCAGCATGCTGTCGACCCATCCCGGCACGCCGGAACGCAAGCAGGCTATCCTCGATTACGCCAGGGAGCTGCGGGCGGGGCAGGGAGCGACGGATACGCATTTGCCGTAAGACGACTGGCGACGAATATCCCCATCAGAATAACGTGAATGTGATTTTCATATTTTGGAATTGTTCAAAACTACGAAAGGCACTATATACCAGTCGAACCGTCCCATACGGCCTTGATTCCAGGAGATCGGCATGCGCTTGACCAAGCAGACCAACTACGCAGTGCGCATGCTCATGTATTGCGCCGCCAATGAAGGCAACTTGAGCCGTATCCCGGAAATCGCAAAGGCCTATGGTGTTTCCGAGCTGTTTTTGTTCAAGATTTTGCAGCCGCTCACCAAGGCTGGTCTGGTCGAAACGGTGCGTGGCCGCAATGGCGGCGTGCGTCTCGGCAAGCCGGCGGCCAACATCAGCCTGTTCGACGTTGTCAAGGTGACCGAAGATAGTTTCGCGATGGCGGAATGCTTTGAGGAAGGTGTCGTGGAGTGCCCGCTGGTCGATAGCTGCGGCCTGAATTCGGCGCTGCGCAAGGCACTCAATGCCTTCTTCGACGTGCTGACGGAATATTCCATCGACGATCTCGTCAAGGCCCGTCCGCAGATCAATTTCCTGCTCGGTCTGACCGAGAACGATCACAGGGCGATCGCCAAGAAGCCGGCGATCGCGGCGCCGGCCGCCTGACGCCTGAATTTGCGCAATTCTTCAATCCGCGGTCGCCTTGAGGTGTCCGCGGATTTTTCGTTTGTAGGGTCGGGGAATTCGCTGCCAATCTTAATATTTTTCGAAGAGGCAAGCGCAAAATTATCCAGATTGCGTCAAAAAGGGGCGCGATTTCGTCAGATTATTACCAATCCCAGACCATTTTTAGCTTAAAATTTCCAAACTCCAAAATTTGGAAAAATTTTAGGCGGAGCGTGTTGCTTTCATACATTAAATAGCGTTCCATCGGCGCGATCCGGATAGGAACCTATGGGGATCCACGGCTTCAAAAGAATAACAAACCTGGGAAACGATATCATGAAAAAGATCTCTGTCCTGCTGGCAGTGACAGCCCTGACTTCGGTTATGGCGACGTCCGCCTGGTCCAAAACGCTTGTCTATTGCTCGGAAGGGTCGCCGGAAGGTTTCGATCCGGGGATTTATACCGCCGGCACCACCTTCGATGCCTCTTCGCGTACGGTCTACAGCCGCCTCGTCGAGTTCAAGCACGGCAGCACCGAGGTTGAGCCGGGCCTCGCCGAAAGCTGGACTGTTTCCCCTGACGGTAAGGAATACACCTTCAAGCTCCGCAAGGGCGTGAAGTTCCAGACCACTGATTTCTTCACCCCGACGCGCGATCTCAATGCCGACGACGTCGTCTTCTCGTTCGAGCGTCAGCTCAAGGAAGACAGCCCGTGGGCCAAGTACGTCGCCGGCGGTTCCTATGAATACGCTGCGGGCATGGGCTTCCCGAAGCTCATCAAGTCGATCGAGAAGGTTGATGACCTCACGGTCAAGTTCGTCCTGAACCGTCCGGAAGCGCCGTTCATCGCCGACCTCGCCATGGACTTCGCATCGGTCCTGTCGAAGGAATACGGCGACAAGCTGCAGGCCGACAAGAAGATGGAACAGATGAACCAGCAGCCGCTCGGCACTGGTCCGTTCACCTTCGTCGCCTATCAGCCTGATGCCGTCATCCGCTACAAGGCGAATGAAACCTACTTCAAGGGCAAGGAAAAGATCGACGATCTCGTCTTTGCGATCACGCCGGACGCATCGGTTCGCGCGCAGAAGCTGAAGTCCGGCGAATGCCAGATCATGCCTTATCCGAACGCCGCCGACATCAAGGATCTCCAGACAGACAAGAGCCTGAAGGTTCTCGAACAGCCGGGCCTGAACGTCTCCTATCTCGCCTACAACACGCTGGTCGCTCCCTTCGATAAGGCCGAAGTGCGCAAGGCGCTGAACATGGCCGTCGACAAGCGGGCGATCGTCGACGCCGTCTTCCAGGGTTCCGGCTCGGTCGCCACCAACCCGATCCCGCCGACCATGTGGTCCTACAACAAGGACATCAAGGACGATCCGTACAACCCCGAAGAAGCCAAGAAGATGCTCGAAAAGGCTGGGGTCAAGAACCTCAGCATGAAAATCTGGGCGATGCCGGTTTCGCGTCCTTACATGCTGAATGCTCGCCGCGCTGCCGAGCTGATGCAGGCTGACCTCGGCAAGATCGGCGTCAAGGTCGAGATCGTCACCTATGACTGGGCTCAGTACCTGAAGCTCTCCTCCGCCAAGGACCGCGATGGCGCGGCCATCCTCGGCTGGACCGGCGACAACGGCGATCCGGACAACTTCCTGGACACGCTGCTCGGCTGCGATGCAGTCGGCGGTAACAACCGTGCCCAGTGGTGCAACAAGGAATTCGACGATCTCGTGAAGAAGGCCAAGCAGACTGCCGACGTCAAGGAGCGCACCAAGCTCTACGAACAGGCGCAGGTCGTCTTCAAGCGCGAAGCTCCGTGGATGACCATCGACCATTCCGAAGAGTTCATTCCGATGAGCTCCAAGGTTTCCGGCTACGTGCAGGATCCGGTCGGCGTTCACCGCTTCGATGGCGTTGATATCGCCGAATAACGGACACGCTCTGAAATACCCGGTCGAAAGCCGGGTGAAACCGGCGGTCAGGCAACATGCTTGACCGCCGGAAAACTTTGGACATCTGCCATGTTGCGATTTCTTTTCAGCCGCCTTGCAGTGCTGATCCCGACATTCCTCGGCGTATCGATCGTCGCCTTTTCTTTCATCCGCCTGCTTCCCGGCGATCCCGTCATGCTGTTGTCAGGCGAGCGCGTCATGTCGCCGGAGCGTCACGCCCAGATCTCCCATGATCTCGGCTATGACCAGCCGCTGGTCATGCAATACGGCCATTATATCTGGAGTGCCTTGCACGGTGATCTCGGCACTTCGATCACCACCAAGCGCGATGTGCTGACCGACTTCCTGACCTTCTTCCCGGCAACGCTGGAACTGTCGATCTGCGCCATGATCCTTGCGATCTGTCTTGGCATTCCGGCCGGCGTCTTCGCCGCCGTCAAGCGCGGCACGTGGTTCGATCAGAGCGTGATGGGCGTCGCCCTTGTCGGCTATTCCATGCCGATCTTCTGGTGGGGCCTGCTGCTGATCATCGTCTTCAACGGCTATCTGCATTGGACGCCGGTTTCGGGCCGCATTGGGCTCATCTATTTCTTCAAGCCGATCACCGGCTTCATGCTGATCGACAGCCTCCTGTCCGGTCAAAAGGGCGCCTTCTGGTCTGCTCTGAATTCGCTGATCCTGCCGACCATCGTGCTCGGCACCATTCCGCTCGCCGTCATCGCGCGGCAAACGCGCTCGGCCATGCTCGAAGTTCTGGGCGAGGATTATGTTCGCACCGCGCGCTCCAAGGGCCTCGCGCCGCTGCGCGTCGTCTCCGTGCATGCCCTGCGCAACGCCATGATCCCGGTCGTCACTACCATCGGCCTGCAGGTCGGCGTGCTGCTCGGCGGTGCCATCCTGACGGAAAGCATCTTTTCCTGGCCGGGCATCGGCAAGTGGATGATCGACGCCGTCTTCAAGCGCGATTATCCTGTGGTGCAGGGCGGTCTGCTGCTGATCGCGGGCATTGTTATGCTCGTCAATCTCGCCGTCGACCTGCTCTACGGCTTCATCAATCCACGCATTCGTCACTAGGAGCGGCCCATGAGCACGGTAAGTCTCAAATCCGACCGCCCCTCCGCTCTTGCGGAGTTCTGGTACTATTTCTCGCGCAACAAGGGCGCCGTCATCGGGCTGGCGATCTTCGTCTTCGTCCTGTTCCTGGCGATCTTCGCCGGCGTCGTCGCCCCGCATAATCCGGATGCCGCCTATGGCAGCGCCATGCAGCGCCTGCCGCCCGCCTGGGCCGAAGGCGGCAATGGCAGCTTTCTCCTCGGCACGGATGCCAATGGTCGCGACCTTCTCTCGCGCCTGATCTACGGCACGCGGTTTTCGCTGTTCATCGGTCTGGTGGTTGCCTCGCTTTCGGCGCTCGCCGGCATCCTGATCGGCCTCGTTGCCGGCTATGTTCGTGGCCGCACCGATACGATCATCATGCGCATCATGGATATCATCCTTGCCATTCCCTCGCTGCTGCTCGCCTTGGTACTGGTGGCGATCCTGGGGCCTGGCCTGACCAACGCCATGATCGCGATCTCCATCGTCAACCAGCCGCATTTCGTCCGCCTGACACGTGCCTCGGTGCTTGCCGAGCGTGACAAGGAATATGTCATCGCCTCGCGCGTCTCCGGCGCCGGCCCGCTTCGCCTGATGTTCAAGACCATCCTGCCGAACTGTCTGGGGCCGCTCATCGTGCAGGCGACGCTCGCCTTTTCGGCCGCAATTCTCGATGCCGCCGCCCTCGGCTTTCTCGGCCAGGGCGCGCAGCCGCCGACACCAGAATGGGGCACGATGCTCGCGGATTCGCGTGAATTCTTCCAGAGCAACCCATGGCTCGTCACTTTTCCCGGTCTGTGCATCCTGATCACGGTTCTCGCCATCAATCTGATGGGTGACGGCCTGCGCGATGCCTTCGACCCGAAGCTGAAGAGGTCGTGATGCCGCTTCTCGATATTGAAAATCTCACCGTTGAATTTCAGACCGCGTCGGGCCTGTTCCGGGCAGTGGACGGCGTATCGCTCACCTGCGACAAGGGTGAAATCCTCTCGATTGTCGGCGAATCCGGCTCCGGCAAGTCGGTGTCCATGCTCGCCATGATGGGGCTTCTGCCTTGGACGGCGAAGATTACCGCCGATCGCATGACATTCGACGGCAAAGACCTGCGCGGCATCTCGTCCCGCCAGCGCCGGAAGATCATCGGCAAGGACATGGCGATGATCTTCCAGGAGCCGATGTCGAGCCTCAATCCGTGCTTCACGGTCGGCTTCCAGCTCGGCGAGACCCTGCGCATCCACATGGGTCTCGACCGCAAGGCGCGTCGTGAGCGCTCGATCGAGCTCTTGAATCTGGTCGGTATCCCGGCGCCCGCGGACCGCTTGTCGAACTACCCGCACCAGATGTCCGGTGGTATGAGCCAGCGCGTCATGATCGCCATGGCGCTCGCCTGCAATCCGAAGCTTCTGATTGCCGACGAGCCGACCACCGCGCTCGACGTGACCATCCAGGCACAGATCCTCGATCTTCTCGCGCGCCTGCAGAAAGAACAGGGCATGGCGCTAGTGCTGATCACCCACGATATGGGCGTGGTGGCCGAAACTGCCGAGCGCGTGCAGGTGCAATATGCCGGCCAGAAGGTCGAGGAGCAGCCGGTCAAGGCATTGTTCCGCGATCCGCATCATCCCTATACGGCCGCACTTCTCTCGGCTCTGCCGGAGCGTGCCGTGGTCGGCGAGCGCCTGCCGTCGATTGCCGGCGTCGTGCCCGGCCAGCATGACCGCCCCACCGGCTGTCTTTTCGCGCCACGCTGCTCGTTTGCAACGCCGGCCTGCGACCGCGGCGTAAAGCGGCAGGGCGCGGAGCTCGGCGTGGCACTCTGCAACTATCCATTGGAACACGGCAAGCCGCTAGGCCATCCCGGCGTTGCCGCCACGCAAGCAGCAGGAGGCCGTTGATGACGGGTGCTGTTCTCGAAGGGCGTGATCTCGCCCGTTTTTACACCGTCAGGCGCGGCGCCTTCAAACCGGAGGCGACCGTCAAGGCGTTGAACGGCGTCAGCTTCAGCCTGCAGTCCGGCCGCACGCTCGCCGTCGTCGGTGAATCCGGTTGCGGCAAGTCGACGCTCGCCCGCCTGGTGACGATGATCGAAGACCCGACGGCGGGCGAATTGCTGATCGATGGTAAGCCGGCTAAGCTTGGCGACAGCAGCCTGCGCAGCGCCGTGCAGATCGTCTTCCAGAATCCTTACGGCTCGCTCAATCCGCGCCAGAAGGTTGGCTCCATCCTCGAGGAGCCGCTGAAGATCAACACCGATGATGATGCCGCCACGCGCCGCCGCAAGGCCGAGGAGATGATGGCGCGCGTCGGTCTGCGCCCGGAACATTACGACCGCTATCCGCACATGTTCTCCGGCGGCCAGCGCCAGCGCATCGCCATCGCCCGCGCATTGATGCTGCGGCCGAAGGTGCTGGTGCTGGACGAGCCTGTCTCCGCGCTCGACCTGTCGATCCAGGCCCAGGTGCTGAACCTTTTGATGGACCTGCAGAAGGAGATGGGTCTCGCCTATCTCTTCATCTCCCACGGTCTTTCGGTCGTTCGCCATATCGCCGACGATGTGATGGTGATGTATCTCGGCCGCCCGGTCGAGACCGGCACGGCGGAGGAAGTCTTTACCCGTCCGCGCCATCCCTATACCGCCGCGCTGCTGTCGGCGACGCCGATCGCCGATCCCGAGCGCGAGAAGAACCGCATCCGCCTGCAGGGCGAATTGCCGTCTCCCCTCAATCCACCAACCGGATGTCACTTCAATCCGCGTTGCTGGCGTGCGCAGGACAAGTGCCGGCAGGTGACGCCGGAATTGCTCGGCGACGGCACGCATAAATTCGCCTGTTTCTTTCCGCTGGATTGATGGCTGGAAGCACTATGAGCGACGTACCGAAATCCCCCCTTGCCGTCATTATCATGGGCGTCAGCGGCAGCGGCAAATCCTCGATCGGCGAGGGTGTCGCGGCCAAGCTCGGCATCCGTTTCATCGAAGGCGACGCGCTGCATCCTGCCGCCAATGTCGAGAAGATGAGCAAGGGCATTCCCCTGACGGATGAGGATCGTTGGCCCTGGCTGGAAAGGATCGGTCAGGAAATTGCGGCGAGCCTTGCGAAAGGCGAGGGGGTCGCCGTTACCTGCTCGGCGCTAAAGCGTATTTATCGCGAGCGTCTGCGCGCCGCCGCTGGCGGGCACCTCTATCTCGTCTATCTCGACGGCTCGAAGGAGCTGCTAACCAAGCGCATGGGCGAGCGCAAGGGCCATTTCATGCCCGCGTCGCTGCTGGAAAGCCAGCTACAAACGCTGGAAGTGCCGACGGGGGAACCCGGCGTCGTTACCGTCGGCATCGACGACACGATCGACGGCATCGTCGAAGCTGCACTCAAGGGTCTCGACGCGATCCGCTAAATCCAGGATATCAGGGCGCGAACCGGTCTGGTGCATAAGCCGAGATGTCGATGAACGGTTTTTCTCCGGTAATCAGCTCGGCAAGCACGCGCCCGGTGACGGGTCCCAGCGTCAGTCCATGATGGGCGTGGCCGAAGGCGAACCATAGGCCGTTGTGGCGCGGCGCCTTGCCGATGATCGGCATCATATCCGGCGTGCAAGGGCGGGCGCCCATCCAGGGCTCCGGGTCGAGTCGCTCGCCGAGCGGGAAGACGGTGCGGGCGACGGCTTCGGCACGGTCGAGCTGGATCGGTGTTTTCGGCGCATCGCGCAGCGCAAATTCCGCCCCGGTCGTCAGCCTGATGCCGCGGCTCATCGGCGCCAGAAAATAGCCGCGCTCGGCATCCAGCGTCCAGTTGTTGAGGATGGCGTCACCCTCGGCGGCGTAGTGCATGTGATAGCCGCGCTTGACGCCCAAAGGAAAAGCATAGCCGAGACGCTTCGTCACGAGATCGGCCCAGGGGCCGAGGGCGACGACGGCATCCTCGGCCTCGATCGAGCCTTCCGACGTCACCATCTTCCAGTGGGCGCCGGACCGGCCGAGCGAGAGGGCGTCGCCGGTCGCGAAACGCCCGCCAATGCTTTCGAAGTAGTTGCGGTAGGCAGCGATCAGACCATGCGGATCGAGCACGGACCAGGGATCGCGCCAGCGCAGGCCGCCGGAGAAGCTGCCTCTGATATGCGGCTCCAATGTTGCGATATCGGCGCCGGTCAGTGCATCGTAAGCGACGCCGAATTCGCGGTTGAGACGTTCGGCCTCGGCGAATTCCGCATCGCGTTTCTCGTTCGTGCGGAAAATCTCCATCCAGCCGTTCTTGCGGATCAATTCCTCTGCATGCGATGCTTCTATCAGGTCGTTGTGCTCGCTGATCGAATGCTCGATCAGCGGCGCATAGGCGCGTGAGATCATCTCATGCCGCTTGGTGTTGGAATTCCACCAATAGCGAGCAAGAAAGGCAATCTGGCCTGGCAGGGCGCGCAGATGGTAATGCGCGTCGATGCGGTTGTTGAAGGCATAGCGCAGTAGCAGGCCGAACTGCTGCGGAAAGCCGTAGGGTACGACGCCTTCGCGCTGGATCAGCCCGGCATTGCCGAAAGAGGTCTCTTTACCGGGAGCTTTGCGGTCGACGAGGATGACCTGCCGCCCGCGCCGCTGAAGGTGGATGGCCGTCGATATGCCGACGATGCCCGCGCCGAGCACGATTGCGTCTTTTGTCATGTTCCCTGCTATCCGCATTCTTCTTTTAGTTGCGCACGATCCCGTCCGGAAACCATGCTCAAGCATCGAAAATGCCTGCCAAAATGCTGCGGCGCAAATGAAAAATGCAATCAAGCCACGGCCTGTCTCAAAGCCGTATTTTCGGCGCGAATGCGTATGGTGAGAATGGCGGCATTGAGCAGCGAAAAGACCAAGGCGTAGAGCGGCAGGCCGAAGGCGAGCGGCAGCACGGCGATCTCGCCGATGACCACCGCATAGTTCGGATGGCTGAGGAAGCGATAGGGTCCGCTTGCCACCAAGGCTGCACCCGGCAGCACGATGATCCGCGTTGTCCAGCGTCCTTTCAGCGTCGCCAGCACCCAGACGCGCAAGCCCTGCAGCACCATGAAGATGGCGAGCCAGAGAAGATTGACCGGCCGGCCGGCGGCGAGAAGCCACAGACCGGCGAGCCAGGCCGCGTGCATCGCGACCATATAGGGATAGTGTTCCGGCGCAATCTCGCGGGCACCACGCGCAAGGAGCGCGGCGGTGTTGCGCCGGGCGTGCAGCAGTTCGGCCAGCCGCTGCAGGGTGACGAAGGTCAGAAGTGCGATCGATGGCCAGAGCATCAGGCGGCCCTCTTCAGCGTGACGCAACTTGCCGCGAAGCCGGGGCCCATGGCGATGAGAGCCGAACGCCGCGGCAGGCCGGCATTGATCGCTCGCTCCAGTACGAAGAGCACGGTCGGCGACGACATATTGCCATAATCGCCGATCACCTCGCGTTCGATATCGAGCGAGCCGGGTTCGAGACCGAAGGCAGTCTCCAGTGCCACCAGTACCTTGGTGCCGCCGGGATGGCAGATGAAGCGGTCGACATCGGATATGGCCAGGCCGGCGCGTTCGAGAATGCCGGCGACGGCGGGCTTGATATTCGCTTCGGCAAAGGGTGGCAGCGATTGCTCCAGGATGATGCCGAAGCCGGTATCGTCGATCTTCCAGCCCATGATTCCAAGCGTATCGGGAAAGAGGTGCTCGCCCGTCGATTCGATTTCCGCGAGACCATCCTTGCCGGCGCGCAGGATACAGGCGGCGGCGCCATCGCCGAACAGCGCTGTCGCGATGATGTTCGGTCGCGTCAGCTCGTCCAGCCGGAAGGCCAGCGAGCAGAGTTCGACGGAAACGAAGAGCACGACAGCCCCTGGGCGGGCTTTCGCCATGCGCGCGGCGATGCCAAGGCCGGAAACACCGGCCGCGCAACCAAGACCGAAGACAGGCACGCGCTCAATATCGGAGCGGAAGCCCATCTCAGCCGCAAGTCTCGCCTCCAGGCTTGGCGTCGTAATGCCCGTCGACGACACCGTAACGATGCAATCAACATCTTCTGCCTTCAAACCGGCGCGTTCCAGCGCATCGGTAGCAGTCTTCCTGAAGAGCTGGCTTGCGACCTCGGCATAGGCGTCCATGCGGTCCTGCCAGCCATGCGATTGTTCGAACCACGAGAGCGGACGCGCGGCATAGCGTTTGCGGATGCCGGCGCTATCGAACACGCGGGCGAGATGTTTGAAATCGCGGAAGCGATCGGAAAACAGGCGGCCGGCGGTCTCGGCAGCCTCGGATTGATAGATGATGTTGTCGGGCGTGGCGACGGCCAGACTGACAAGCTTGACGGTATCGGACACTTGTTTCTCCTTGTAACCCTCGGCGGGTACGCAGGTAGAAACACGCCAGCATCAGGAATTATTCGGCAGGACGCCGGTCACGAAAGAGTGACGGCCGGTCGTAGGGCAAAGCGCCAGAAAATATCTCTCGCTCGCGAATAAAATGAACGGATGGCGTGTTCTCCCGTCGCAACGTTCATTTTTGCCAAGGAGCAATCCCATGACGACTACCGCTTTCCGCCTGGCCTCCGTCGCGCTCGGCGCCTGCCTCACCCTCGGCGCCTTTACCGTTCCGGTTTTCGCGATGGGCGACGACAGCAGCTCGACGCCGACCTGCAAGAAGGGCGAAATCTACGACAAGAAGACGAAGAAGTGCGTAAAGCAGCAGGGCGCCAATATCACCGATGAAAATCGCGCCGATTATGCTTATTCGCTCGCCAAGAAGGACCACCGCTATGAAGAAGCGCTGGAAGTTCTCGACACCATGCAGAATCCGAACACGGCGGAGGCATTGAATTATCGCGGTTACGCCACCCGCAAGCTCGGCCGCACGGATGAGGGCATTTCCTATTACCTGAAGTCGGTCGCAATGGACCCGAAATACGCGTTGGTTCGCGAATATCTCGGCGAAGCCTATGTCATCAAGGGTCAGATCGACCTCGCCAAGGACCAGTTGAGCACGATCAAAACGCTCTGCGGCAACACGTCCTGCGAGGAATATCAGGACCTGAACGACGCCATCAAGAATCCGTCGAGCCTCTGATTTCGGCGTCGGACCTAAGATGGCCGGCATAAGCAGTCAGCATTTAAAGGGATATTCGAGTGTCAGTCGCTCATTCCACAATTTCTGCTTATAGTCGGGTAAGATCGGAACCGCCGGTACGACCGGCGATTCCCAAAAACGCGAACCTCGCGGAGGGTGCCATAGCCAGCGAAGACGATATCAGGGCGGGTCTGTCACAGCATCTGACGCGGCTCTGGCGCTATGCAGTGGTGCTGTCGCACCAACGCGATGTTGCGGATGACCTGGTGCAGGCGACCTGCGTGAGAGCGTTGGAGCGGGCGGGTCAGTTCGCAGCCGGTACGCGGCTCGATCGGTGGTTGTTTTCGATCTTGCATTCGATCTGGCTGAACGAGATCCGATCGCGCCGGGTGCGCATGGGCCAGGGTTTTGTCGATGCCGACGAGACGTTGGTCTTTGATGGTGCGCGCGAGACGGAGACGCATATTCTCGCTGGTCAGGTGCTGAAACAGGTGCAGGCGCTGCCGGAAGCGCAACGCACCGCCGTGTTCCTCGCCTATGTCGAAGGACTTTCCTATCGCGAGGTGGCGGAGGTTTTGGATGTGCCGATCGGAACGGTGATGAGCCGGCTGGCGGCAGCGCGTGCGAAGCTTGCCGATGGTGCCGGGTCGGCGGATGGCGCGCGGCTTTCCGGGGGTGGGCGACTGGGGAACGGGAATGAGTGAATTGGACAACAAAAAAATGCCCTCGGACGAGCTGCTTACCGCCTTCATCGACGGCGAGCTAGGCGCGGCCGAGCGCGACAGGATAGAAGAACTGATCGCAAGCGACGCCCAGGTGGCGGAACGCTTCGATTTCCTGTCGCGCAGCGATCTGCCCTTCCGTGAGGCATTCGAGCCCGTGCTTGCCGCCGCCCCAAGCGCCAGGCTGAACGCCATGCTCGCCGCTATCCCCTCCACAAGCGAGCAGAAGAAGGCTGCTTCCGGCGTCAGCCGCCGTGGCTTCCTGTCGGCGATCGCCGCCTGCCTTATCGCGGGCGTTGCCATCGACCGCGCCGCGATCGGCATCAGCCATCGCCTCACCAAGCCCGAAGAGGGCAGCGACTGGCGCGCCGTCGTCGCCGAATATCTGTCGCTCTATACGCCGGACACGCTGAGCGCACCGGCTGGCGATCGGGCGGAACAGGCCGCGCAATTGAGCGAGGTCGGCGCCAAGCTCGGGCTCACGCTGACGCCCGAAACCATTGCCTTGCCGGGTGTCGATTTCAAGCGCGCCCAAGTCTTGAATTATGACAGCAAGCCTTTGGCGCAGATCGCCTATCTCGATCCCGAAAGCGGTCCGATGGCCCTCTGCATCATCCCCTCGAGCAAGGGCGCTTCCGCACCGGATATGGAAAACCGCCGCGGCATGAATGTCGTGTACTGGTCGAACGCCACCCACGCCTTCATGCTGATCGGCCATTCGCCGATCGACCGGATGAAGGCGCTGGCGGATGGTGTTCGGCAAAGCTTGGCGGCTTGAGATCGAGGCTTTCTCCAACGAGCAGGAAGGGTTAGCCCTCGCAAATAACGCGATTCAAAAAGAATTTGGCGAAAACTCTTCCTGCTGATATTCTCCGCCCAACGAAAATCGAATGAGCGCCTGCAGCATGCCCTGGGGCCTTGCGCGGCGCGGTGGAAAAGATACGTGAGTGACCCCGACAGCGGCAGAGCGCCGCAGGCAAACGGGGCGTCGGTAGCAGAGCGCAGGAAGGGTAAATCCTCCCGGCGTGGTAAGCGTAAGCGTGGCGGTCCCGCCCGTCCGAACGCTTATTCTGCGGAGGCCAACCAGACCGGCTCGTCCAGTCCGGTGGCGACACGCCCAATAGACAACGACGCCGGCTCTCCGGCCAAAAAGCGCAAGCGCCGTCGCCGTGCCCGTGGCGGAGCGCATGATGGTGCGCAGCACACTTCCCCGACACAGCAACAGGCTTCCGGCGCGCAGGAACGCCGCGCTGCGGCCGAACACGGCCATGCGTCGTCGCACAAGAGCGGCAAGAACAGGCGCAAGCACCGCAGCAAGCGCGGTTTGCAGGGCCGCCCGCTGGTGCACGAAAAGACGGCGCAGATCGTCGCCCCCGCCGCTCCCGTCACCGCTGAACACGCGCCTGCCCGCAATGATCATCACGACCGGAATGCGTCGCCGCAGCGCCGTGACGGCCATGCGTCGCATCATCATGCCGATGGCGATTACCGTCCTGTCGATCTCTACGCGGCGCTCGATCTTGGCACCAATAATTGCCGTCTGCTGATCGCCCAGCCGACGAGGCCTGGCCAGTTCCGCGTCGTCGACGCCTTTTCCCGCATCGTTCGTCTCGGCGAAGGGCTTGGCGCCAGCGGCCGGCTGTCGAGCGATGCCATGGACCGGGCCGTCGAGGCTTTGCGCATCTGCGCGGGCAAGCTGAAGACGCGCGATATCCGCCGCATGCGGCTGATCGCCACCGAGGCCTGCCGCGCGGCGGAGAACGGCGAAGCTTTCCTCGCCCGCGTTACCGAAGAAACCGGCCTGCGGCTCGAAATCATCGACCGCGAGACCGAGGCGCGGCTTGCCGTCTCCGGCTGCTCGTCGCTCGTCGGCCCCGAGGCGCGCTCGGTCGTGTTGTTCGATATTGGGGGTGGCTCCTCGGAAATCGCCGTCATCCGCATTGGCGAAAACCGCTCTAGCCGGCTTGCCAATCACATCACCCACTGGACCTCGCTGCCGGTTGGCGTCGTGACGCTCTCCGAACGCCATGGCGGCCGCGACGTCACGCCGGAACTGTTCGAGACCATGGTGCGCGAGGTCGAGGGCATGCTCGAACGTTTCGACTGCCCGCCGGTCCAGGGCGCTGCCCGCGACAGCGGCGATTTTCATCTGATCGGCACGTCCGGAACGGTGACGACGCTTGCCGGCGTCCATCTCGATCTGCCGCGTTACGACCGGCGCCGGGTCGATGGTGTCTGGCTGTCCGACGATGAGGTGACGGCCATGCAATCGAAGCTGCTTTCCTGGGATTTCGCCGGCCGCGCCGCCAATCCCTGCATCGGGCCGGACCGTGCCGATCTCGTTTTGGCGGGCTGCGCCATTCTCGAAGCGATCCGCCGCCGCTGGCCGAGCCCGCGCATGCGCGTCGCCGATCGCGGTCTGCGCGAAGGACTGCTGACCGATATGATGGCGGATGACGGCGTATGGCGGCGGGGCCGCTCGCGCCGCGGCCATCGACCCAAGGATATGAAGGGGCCGCAGGCATGACCAAGCCAACGATCGCTGGCAACCGCACCGGGCGCAAGCTCGGCCAGCGCGTCAAGAAAAAGAAGCTGAAGGCCTCCTCGCGGCAATGGCTGGAACGGCACATCAACGATCCCTATGTGCAGCGCGCCCAGCTTGAGGGCTATCGCGCCCGCGCCGCCTTCAAGCTGCTGGAGATCGACGAGAAGCATCATATCCTCAAGGGCGCACGCCGCATCATCGATCTCGGCGCCGCGCCGGGAAGCTGGTCGCAGATCGCCGCCAAGGTGACGGGATCGACGGAGGAGGATATCCGCGTTGCGGCCATCGACTTCCTGGAAATGGCGCCGTTGCCGGGCGTCACCATCCTGCAGCTCGACTTCCTCGATCCGGACGCACCGCAGCGGCTGATCGATGCCGTCGGCGGCACGCCGGATCTGGTGATTTCGGACATGGCCGCGCCGACGACCGGCCATCAGCGCACCGATCATCTGCGAACCATGCATCTCTGCGAGGTTGCCGCGCATTTTGCCGTCGAGGTCCTGGGTGAAGGCGGGCATTTCCTCGCCAAGACCTTCCAGGGCGGCACGGAGCGCGACCTGCTGACGCTGCTGAAGCAGAATTTTCGCCAGGTCATTCATGTAAAGCCGGGCGCATCCAGGGCCGAATCCGTGGAGATGTTTCTGCTGGCCAAGGGCTTCAAGGGACGCAAGACGGACGACGAAGCAACGAGCGCTTGATTTAGCTGTCGCTTTTGTCCGATGATACGGTTCCATCGGCATTGCAGGCAGCGCATTCATGCTTCTTTACGTCACTCTCGGCTCCAACGATATTCCGCGTGCACGCAGCTTCTATGATGCGGTTCTGCCGGTCCTCGGCTATCGGCTTCAACGCGAATCGGATGAGGAAATCGGCTATGCCGCCGATGGCGACACGCGCTGCCGTTTCTGGGTGGTGGTTCCCTATAATCATCGCAAGGCGACGATCGGCAATGGCTCCATGGTGGCTCTGCACGCTGAAAGCCGCGCCGATGTCGACGCCTTTCATGCGGCAGCCCTTGCCCATGGCGGCACGGATGAGGGCAAGCCCGGCCTGCGCTCTTTCCATGCCAATTTCTATGCGGCCTACGTGCGCGATCCCGACGGCAACAAACTCAGCGCCGTCTGCGAGCGGCCGGAATAAACCTTCCGGCGTTTCCCGAACGACCTACTTCACCATCGGCTGCCGATGCTGGGGTACCTGCGGCTGCATCGCGGCCACGCGCTTCAGGCCGGCCTTATGGCCGGAAACCATGGCGCCGGCGCTGCGGTCCATGCGGATGAAGGGAATGGTGGCGACCACGGTCAGGATCGAGATGCAGAAGAAGGCGATATGGAAATCGCGAACCTGCAGCTCCGTACCGCTGAAGTAGGTCGAGGTTTCCAGGATCATTGCGGCGACGGCAACGCCAAGCGCGAGGCTGATCTGCTGCATGACCGAACTCATCGACGTGGCCTGGCTCGCCTGCTTGTCGCTGATATCGGCATAGGCGAGCGCGTTGATGCCGGTGAAGAAGAACGAGCGTGAGAAACCGCCGATCAGGAGCACGCCGACGATGATGAGATGCGACGTCCAGGGCTGAAAGAGGCCGGTGCAGATCGTCGTTATCGTCGTGACCCCTGCCGCCGACAGCAGTGCCGTCTTGAAGCCGATGGCGGTGAAGACGCGGCGGGCGATGAACTTGGTGGTAATGGCGCCGATGGCGCCGGCAAAGGTGATCAGGCCCGATTGGAACGGATTGAGGCCGAAGCCGAGCTGCAGCATCAGCGGCGTCAGGAAGGGCATGGCGCCGATGCAGATGCGAAACAGCGTGCCGCCGGTGACGGAAGCGCGAAAGGTAATATTCTTCAGCAGCGACAGATCGAGAATGGGCGCCGGGTGGCGGCGGGCATGGCCGACATAAAGGAAGCCGCAGATGAAGCCGATGACGATGGCTGAGATGCCGATGAACGGCGGCAGGGCCGGCAGGCTGATGACCGACATACCGAAGACGACGCCAGCCGCCGCGACGGACGTCAGCACGAAGCCGATGAAATCAAGCTTCGGCGGCTTGGTTGCTTCGACCGCCGGCAGAAAGATCGTCGACAGGATGACGCCGAGAACGCCTACGGGCACGTTGATCAGGAAGATCCAGTGCCAGGAGGCGTAAGTGGTGATGAAGCCGCCGAGCGGCGGTCCGGCAAGCGGGCCGACGAGGGCCGGAATGGTAAGCAGCGCCATGGCCGAGACCAAATCGCTTTTCTGCGTCGTGCGCACCAGCACAAGGCGGCCGACGGGCGTCATCATCGAGCCGCCGAGACCTTGCAGGAAACGGGCAATGACGAATTCCCAGAGGCCGCCCGAGGCGGCGCACATGATCGAGCCGATGACGAAGACGCAGATGGCAAGCCGGAAGATGTTCTTCGCCCCGAAGCGATCCGCCATCCAGCCGCTGATCGGAATGAACACCGCAAGCGATACCATGTAGGACGTCAGCGCCAGTTTCAGGGTGATCGGACCAACATGGAGATCCGCCGCGATGGCCGGCAGCGCGGTCGCAATCACGGTGGAGTCCATCTGTTCCATGAAGAGAGCAACGGCAAGAATCAGGGGAACGATGCGGTTCATAGGCATATGCCTTAGTGGGTCGTGTCTTCGGGGAAGGGGGTCCGCCTGAGACGGGCACCAGCTCTGTAGTCCTGTGCGCAACCTCTGCCAATCCCCGAATCCGCCCCTTGGCTTCGCGAGGATCACGTCTTCGTGATGCCGCTTGCTGCCCAGTATAGGATACCAAGTTTGACATGTGCTAAACGCATGGAAATGCTAAACGCATAAAATGTCGCTCGGTGTATTAGCGGAATTGGACGGATATGTCATGGCGAAATTATCGATCATGAAAGGTCATATCCGCTGTGTCGCTGCCGAGGGCGATAACACCCATTGGAGAAAATGATATTATGACCGTCGCAGTTCTGCCGCCCGAGACCCATCGGTTCAAGCTGGGGTCCTGCACTGTCACCGTCGTCAAGGATGGCGCAAGCATTCTGGACAATCCCTGGGAAACCTTCGGATCGAACCAGTCGCCGGAAACGGTGCGGAAGCTTTTGGCGCAGAACTTCCTGCCGACGGAGAAGCTCCTCAACAGCTATACGCCAGCTATCATCGACACAGGAGCCGACGTGATCGTCGTCGACACCGGCTTCGGCGCCGCCGGCCGCGCCCGCGGCTTGGGCCGTTTTCGCGACGGTCTGATGGCTGTCGGCTATGCGCCGGAGCAGGTGACCGTCGTCGCTCTGACGCATCTGCACGGCGACCACATCAATGGGTTGATGGAGGACGGCGCTCCGGCCTTTCCGAACGCCCGCTATGTCACGGGCGAAATCGAATATGAATTCTGGACCGACACGTCACGCGAAGGGACGCCGGCCGAAGGCGGTCACAAGGCTGTGCTCGCCAATGTCGCGCCTTTTGCCGAGAAAATGACCTTCCTCAAGGACGGAGATCAGATCGTCAGCGGCATGACCGCCATGATCGCGCCCGGCCACACGCCCGGTCATCTCGTCTTCCATCTCGAATCGGATGGCAAGCAACTGGTCCTGACCGGCGATACGGCCAATCACTATCTCCTCTCTCTCGGGCGCCCGGATTGGGAGGTGCGCTTTGACGCCGATAAGGCGCAGGCCGCCAAGACCCGCCGCCGTGTCTTCGACATGATCGCCACCGACCGCATCCCTTTCCTCGGCTTCCACATGCCGTTCCCCGCCGTTGGCTTTGTCGAAAAGCAGCCCGAGGGGTTCCGCTATGTGCCGAAAACCTATCAGTTCGATTTGTAAGGCAGAGGCTCGATCAATTTAGTGAAACGAAATCGACTCAGATAACGCAATTAAGCATCCACTGTACGCCGAACTGATCGGTGAGCTTCCCGTAGAGATTGCTCCAAGGCTGTTTGCCGAGCGGTGTCGTAATCGTGCCGCCTTTTGCCAAGCGGGCGAATAACTCTTTCGTCCGCTCCGTATCTTCGAACTCAAGCAGATGTGCTGATCCGCGCATCGGCTCGGCATCGTCATTGTCCGAAGCGTAGAAAAGTACGCCGGGACCTTGGAACTTCGCGTGCATGATCTGGCCCTGGACAAATCCGGGCGGCGTCGGGATTCCATTCACGCCGTAGCGCGTGATTTCGACGATTTTTCCAAGGCCGCAGGTCTCGTAAAAATTAAGCGCCTGCTCGCAGCGCGTCGTGAAAAATAGATAATTGGAAAGTCGCATAGCGAGACTCGCTCTGGTCACGGGCTACGAGTGGGTGGGAACTGACCGTATCGCTTGGCAAGCGTTTTACAGCGCGGCCGCTCGTTGGATCGCACTGACAAGCTGGGTATTGTCGTAGACTTGGCCGCCGATACCCCAGGAGCCTTCCGCGGCATAAACGATGTTGGTCCAGATATGTTCGCGGGATATCCGACCATTCGAAGCGCGTTCGACTATGGTTGTGGCCGCCTCGATAAAAGCCTGTTTGGCCTCGTCCGTCGCGAGCGCGATCTCTGGCAGTTTCAGCTCTATGAAGGCGGCCGCGGCCGCCTTTCCGCCTGAGAACACGCGTCCCTGCGGCAGAACATTGATGGTGCCGACAACGTTCGGGGTCATGAACGCGTTGCCCGAGAGTTGCGAAACCTTCAAGAGAACATCGGTCAATTCGGCGAAGGTTTGGGCCTCGGCTTCGCTCGACAGCAAACCTTCGGGTATAGTGAGTGTGATAGGCATAACGGGAAATCCTCTCGTTTGAAAACTTGGTTGGCGATACTACATAAATACTGATTGCTCTCTATTGATACACACCGATCGCTCTCTATGCAAACATAAAGAGTGATCGCTCTTAAAGAAAGTTGATATGCGCTACAGTACTGAACACAAGCTCGAAACTCGCACGCGCGTTCTCTACGCGGCGGGCGAACTTTTCCGTCAGGAAGGCTATGGCGGTTCCGGCATCGATGCTTTGACCAAGGCGGCGGGCGTCACGAACGGCGCCTTCTACGGGCATTTCAAATCGAAAAGCGAAGCTTTCAGGGCAGCGGTTCAGTCGGGACTGGATGAACTGCGGCTGGGCATATCGACTTTGAAAGCTCAAAAGGGCAAGGGTTGGCTACCGGCCTTCGTAAGCTACTATCTCGGGCCGAAGCGCACCTGCGCGCTCGGCCAGAGCTGCGCCCTGCCAAGTCTGTCCCCCGACGTCATGCGTGCCGACGCCGATACGAAGGTTGCCTACGAAGTCGAATTGCGCCGGGTCATAGAGGAAGCGGCTTCTGGTTTGACTGGTAACTCGGCCGAGGAACGCGAAGAAAATGCAATCGCGCTCCTGGCGCTTCTGTCCGGTGGCGTAACCATGGCGCGCGCTGTTTCCGACCCCGCCCTATCGGCGCGCATCGTAGAGGCGCTCGAGCGAAAGGTCGGGTCCATTGCCTCCTCTACGGAAGAGCGCTGAGGTTAGTCGGGTATCCGGCTTAGTGACGGGAAGCTTATGTCGGCGTTTTCCCTATTCCCTTCCTGTCATAGACGTGTTACCAGCCCTCGCCAACTTCCAAGCAACACTTGCAAGATCGCCCGGCGGACGATTCGTTCCGGAGCCATCCTGCTTTTCACAGACGAAGGAAATTGGCCATGGCACGCATCATTGAAACGTCAACCGGGTTGGATGCTCTGACATTCGACGACGTGCTCCTGCAGCCGGGGCACTCCGAGGTCATGCCGGGCCAGACGAATATCGCCACCCGCATCGCCCAGGATATTGAACTCAACCTGCCGATCCTCTCCGCCGCCATGGACACGGTGACGGAAAGCCGTCTCGCCATCGCCATGGCTCAGGCTGGCGGCATGGGCGTTATCCACCGCAATCTGACGCCGGTGCAGCAGGCCGAGGAAGTCCGCCAGGTCAAGAAGTTCGAAAGCGGCATGGTGGTCAATCCGGTCACGATCGGCCCCGACGCAACGCTCGCCGAAGCACTCAACCTCATGAAGGCGCACGGCATTTCCGGCATTCCGGTCGTTGAAAAGTCGCACCGCCTCGTCGGCATTCTCACCAACCGCGACGTACGCTTCGCTTCCGATCCCTCGCAGAAGATCTACGAGCTGATGACCCGCGAAAATCTCGTGACGGTCACGGAAAGCGTTCAGCAGCAGGAAGCCAAGCGTCTGCTCCATAAGCACCGCATCGAAAAGCTCCTGGTGGTCGATGGCGATAGCCGCCTCGTCGGCCTGATCACCGTCAAGGACATCGAGAAGTCGCAGCTCAATCCGAACGCTTCCAAGGATGCGCAGGGCCGCCTGCGTGCCGCAGCCGCCATCAGTGTCGGTGACGATGGCTACGAGCGTGCCGAGCGCCTGATCGATGCAGGCGTCGATCTTTTGGTCGTCGATACCGCCCATGGTCATTCGCAGCGCGTTCTCGATGCCGTCAGCCGGGTCAAGAAGCTCTCCAATTCGGTCCGCATCATGGCCGGCAATGTCGCCACCTATGACGGCACGCGGGCGCTGATCGACGCCGGTGCGGATGCCGTGAAGGTTGGTATCGGCCCCGGTTCCATCTGCACGACCCGTATCGTCGCCGGTGTCGGCGTGCCGCAGCTTGCTGCCATCATGTCGGCGGTGCAGGCCGCGCAGGACCAGAACATCCCTGTTATCGCCGATGGCGGCATCAAGTTCTCCGGCGATCTCGCCAAGGCGATCGCCGCCGGCGCATCCGCTGCCATGATCGGTTCGCTGCTGGCGGGCACGGATGAAAGCCCGGGCGAGGTCTATCTCTACCAGGGTCGTTCGTTCAAGGCGTATCGCGGCATGGGCTCCGTCGGCGCCATGGCGCGCGGCTCCGCCGATCGCTACTTCCAGGCGGAAGTACGCGACACGCTGAAGCTCGTGCCGGAAGGCATTGAAGGCCAGGTGCCCTACAAGGGTTCGGTCTCGGGCGTGCTGCACCAGCTCGCCGGCGGCCTCAAGGCGGCCATGGGCTATGTCGGCGGCGCCGACCTCAAGGAGTTCCAGGAGCGCGCCACCTTCGTACGCATCTCCGGCGCCGGCCTGCGCGAAAGCCATGCCCATGACGTCACGATCACCCGCGAAAGCCCGAACTATCCCGGTGCAGGCGGCTGATCGATGGCAGATCGCGTTCAGGGCAACGTCAGGTCCTTGCAGGGCCTGACGGCGATCCTGGCAGCCTTGTCCCTGGCACTTTTTGCCTGGATCTATGCCGGCTTCGTCAGAGCATTCAGCGATGCCGCAGCCGGCGAGAAAATGCTGGACGTCCGCATCGGCGGCTATGAGCGCGACGACGTCATAGCCATGCTGCGCTACCTCAAGGATCATCCCGATCCGGCGGCGATCCTGCATTCCATGTATCTCGGGCCGGAGCTCATCTTTCCGCTGGTGCTGGGCGGTCTGCTCTTCTGCCTGCTGCGGCTGGTTCGGCCGAGCGGCATCTTCTTCGGGCGGCCGATCCCGCCTGGTGCGGTCAGCCTGATTTTTTCTCTACCGGTCTTCTATGGCGTGATGGACTATGCCGAAAATATCGCCGGCCTGTTGCTCTATCCGCCGGCCACGCCGTCGGACGGGACCGTGACGCTGCTCTCGGGTCTGCTGCCGATTGTCGTGCGGCTAAAATTCCTCTCATTGGTCGTCACGATCATTCTACTGGCCCGTTTCGCAATTCTTCGCTACCTGTCTGCGGACGGTTCCAAGCCGTCCTGAGCGGTGGTTCTGCCGCTCAGCAATCCTTAGAGCGGTTTCAGCGTTTCATGGAATCGCTTTCCCGTTCTATCCCTTTGTTTTAAGCAATTCCGGACGGAAAACCGCTTCGCACTTTTCCTGGAATTGCTCTAAGGAGTTGGCGGCGTGACCGGCTATGAAATGTTCTGGCCCATGGTGGCCCATGCGGTGCTTGTCTATATTCTCTACGCGCTTTTAGGCTTGCGCCGCCAAAGTGCGGTGAAGGCGGGCAAGATCAAACGATCGCAGTTTCGCGAGAACCTTGCTGCCGATGAGCCGGCGGAAAGCCTGGTTGTGCGCAACAGCCTCGCCAATCAGTTCGAACTTCCCATTCTCTTTTATGCTTGCTCCATTGCGCTGTTCGTCGCCCAGGCAGACAATCTGGCCGCGGTCATTCTGGCGTGGATCTTTGTCGCCTCGCGCTATGCTCACGCTTACGTACACGTCACCAGCAACGACCTGCGCTACCGCAGCCCGCTTTTCGCGCTCGGCTATGTGGCCCTTGCCGGGATGTGGGTCTGGCTTGCCATCTGGATGACGTTCTCCTAACGGGACTTGCATTTTCGCGGAAAGCAACCTGCGATAACGTATTTGTGTTCCTGACTGACGGTCCCACAGTGCTCGCCTGACCTATCTTGTTCTCGGGCGGCCCTGTCTTGGGATGCTGGCCGCCGGGGAAAGACAAGGAGGAACACATTATGAGCATGGACAAGCCCGTCGTGACGCAGGCGATGATCAATGCCTATGACGAATACACGCATCTGACGCTCGATCGCCGCGGTTTCATGGAAAAGCTGACGAAGCTCGCAGGCTCGGCCGGGGCTGCCGCCATGATCGTGCCCTTGCTTGCCGCCAACAAGGCGAGCGCCGAGATCATTGCGGCCGATGACAGCCGTCTCGACACGAAGGACGTCACCTATCCCGGCAGCGGCGGTGACATGAAAGCCTATCTCGCCCGACCCAAGGGCGAGGGCGAGAAGCTCGGTGGCGTGATCGTCATTCATGAAAATCGTGGCCTCAACCCGCATATTCGCGATGTCGCCCGCCGCATGGCGCTGGAAGGTTTCATTGTCCTGGCGCCGGACTTCCTGTCGCCGCTCGGCGGCACGCCGGAAGATGAGGACAAGGCGCGCGAGATGTTCGCCAAGCTCGACGCGGCGCTGACGGTTGCCAATGCCGAAGCGAGCCTGGCCTACCTCTCCAAGCTCGACGGCTCCAACGGCAAGGTCGGCGCAATCGGCTTCTGCTGGGGCGGTGGCGTCATCAACCGCTTCGCCACCAAATCACCGGAGCTGAAGGCCGGCGTCGCCTATTACGGCATGCAGCCAGCCGCTGCCGATGTACCCGATATCAAAGCCGCCCTGATGCTGCACTATGCCGGCCTCGACGACCGCACCAATGCGGGTATTGATGCCTATCGGAAAGAGCTGCAAGCCAGCGGCAAGACCTTCGAGATCTTCGTCTATGACGGTGCCAACCACGCCTTCAACAATGACACCTCGGCTGCCCGCTATGACAAGAAGGCTGCCGATCTTGCCTGGGGCCGGACGGTCGATTTCCTGAAAAAATATCTGGCCTAGCGGCTGGTAACGAAGGACTGAACGAGACAGCGGCCGCAGCTATTCCTTCGGCCGTTGACGCCTGTCGCGGCCGCACCCAATACATGACACTTAAAATTGAACTTTTCCCATTTACGCGCATTGAATATGGCTGTGGCATAAAAGCTGGCGTACGTACCCGGCGTCGTTCCGAATGACAATAAAATGGGAAATGCATGAGCCCGGACAAACCCGACCGCATCAAATTCCGCAAGGAACCCCAGCAGGAGCGCAGCATCCACCGCGTAGATGTCATCCTGTCGGCCGCCGCCCACCTGATTGCGGAAAAAGGGGTGAGCGCCATGAAGATGACGGAACTTGCTGCCGTCGCCGGCGTGCCGATCGGTTCCGTATACCAATATTTTCCCGAGAAGGCTGCGATCGTCACCGCACTGTTCGACCGCCATGCCGATCTCGTTCAGCAAAAGACGACGGAAGTTTTTGTCGCCGTGAAATCTCTTAGTCACGCCGTCGATCTCGTCTGCGGCGTGATCGACTGGTACTATCGCGAATTCCGCGGCGATCCGACCTATATGGGCGTGTGGCTGGGAACGGAGATGGACCAGGATCTCTTGAGGCTGAATATTCAGCACAGCAACCGCGTTGCCGAAATCTTCCTGAAGGGCATCGAACCCCACATTCCGGCTGGCAGTCAGATCGACCTGCAGGCTCGCGCCCAGCTCTTCAGCCACTTGATCGGTGCCTCCGTTCGCCTCGCGATCATGAGCGACAGAAGCCTTGCCATCCGCATGCTGAGTGAATGGAAACAGGTGATCCGCGCGACGCTATTTGCCGAGCCGAGTGGTGAGCCGATGGGCAAGAGGCACTAGAGCGGTTCAGCGTTTCACGGAAACGCTGAACCGCTCTATCTCTTTGTTTTTACGCATTCCGGACGGAAAACCGCTTCGCACTTTTCCTGGAATTGCTCTAGGCAAGCGGTTCTCCGGAATGCGACAGCGCGGGTTGCGCCGGTCTGCGTCCGTGGAATAAAATGCCGCCATGGCTAAGCAGATCCTCTTCGTTCAAGGAGCCGGCGAAGGCGTTCACGCTTGCTGGGACAGCAAGCTTGTGGCGAGCCTTGAGCGCGAACTCGGTGAAAGCTATGCCGTCCGCTATCCCCAAATGCCCGGAGAGGACGATCCCGACTACGCGGCCTGGAGAGCTGCGCTGATAGGCGAGTTCGACTTGCTCGAGGAAGGGGCAATTCTCGTGGGCCACTCGATCGGCGGCACGATTTTGATCCATGTGCTTGCCGAGCAGCCGCCGAGATTCAGGCTCGGCGGGCTGTTTCTAATCGCTGCGCCCTTCATCGGTGAAGGTGGGTGGCCGAGTGACGACATCGACGATTGCCAGGACTTTTCAGAACGCCTTCCGCCCGGCGTTCCCGTCTATCTCTATCACGGCGCGGCCGACGACATCGTGCCAATCGCCCATGTTCATCTCTATGCGAAAGCGATTCCCCACGCCACGGTCCGCACGCTCGAAGGCAGGGATCACCAGCTCAATGACGATATGAGCGAGGTCGCGCGGGATATCCGTTTACTGGACTGAGCTCATGGCACGAGGCTGGCTTCCAAAATCACCAGCCTGGCAGAATATGTCCGGCGCGCAGGCGCGGATAGTAGCGCGTGAAGGTCTTCACGTCGCCCTCGAGATCGTCATCGACCGCTGCCGGCGTAATGTTGTCGAGGCAGGCGGAGATGTGGGCGGTGATGGCGTTCATCAGCGACACCGAAAGGCCCGGCCGCTTCATGATGCCGATCTGCACCGGCGGCAGCGGCGGGAAGCCATCCGCCTGGCTCAGTACCTTCATGCCGGTGCGTAGAGCCGATTCTGGCATGACCGAGACCGCCATGCCGGCAAGCACGGCTGCGGCAACCACTGTGCAGGACCAGCTGGTGAACAGAATCTGATAGTCGCGGCCGCCGGCATCGAGCGCCGAGCAGGCAAGTTGACGCCATTGACAGTCGCGCCGCCCGACGGCGAGCGGAATCGGCGCATCGTCGCGCAGCGGATGGTTGGCCGAACCGACCCAGCAGAGCGGCTCGGTGCGCACGACATCGGACATTCTTTCGCGCGGATTGTGGGTCACCAGCGCAATATCGAGTTCGCCGCGATGCATGCGTTCGGCGAGATCGACCGAAGGTTCGCAGACAATATAGAGCTCGACATTCGGATGCGTCTTGGCGAAGCGTCCGATGATCTCGGGCATGTAGCGGTCGGCATAATCGTCCGGCGTGCCGATGCGCAGCGTGCCTTCCAGCCTGTTATCGTCGAATGCGGCGATTGCCTCGTTATTCAGGCGGATGATGCGGCGCGCATAGTTGAGCAGCTTTTCGCCTTCCGCCGTCAGCCGGTTGCCGCGGCCGTCCTTGATGAAAAGCTGCTTGCCGACGCGTTCCTCCAGCCGGCGCATCTGCATGGAGACCGCCGACTGCGTCTTGAAGACCCGGTCAGCCGCTTTGGTGAAGCTGCCGGAATCCACGATGGCGATGAAGGTCTGCAACTGATCGATATCAAGCGGCGCGGCCATGATCTCACCTATAAAAGAGTTTGATAATTATCATTAGAAACATTCGTTGGACTGATCAATAGGGGTTTGGCATCTTCCTAATGCAAATCAGCATACCAATCGACAGACCTCCTGCCGAATTCCTCCCAACCTCGCTCCTTCTCCGGGTCTCCGGGAAGGGGCTTGGCCAGCGTGTGCCTGAACGAAAGGACCATGGAAATGCGCACGACAGATCAGACATTACATCTCGGCCACGCAAGGCCGTCGCTGCCTTCGACGGCACGCCTGACGCTTGCTTTCCATAAGATGGCATCCGTCTGGCGCGCACTCCGCAATCGCCGCGAGATCAATTATCTAAGTGAGCTGAACGATAGCCAATTGATGGACATCGGCTTGACGCGCCTTGACGTCACATTGGCGCTCAACACGTCGACCTTCTTTGAAGATCCGTCCAGCCATCTGACCAACTCCGCGCGTCGCCGGACGCGCTTCTTCGGCCTTACTCGCTGAGGCCGGTTAAACGTTTCCCCGCAGGGTGATAGCCAATAAGCCCTGCCTCTTACCCGGTGTTCGGTTCCCAACCGACACCGGGTTTTTTCTTTTTGGAGAATTGTTTCGCCCTGTCGAAAGACAATCGGGGAAATTGCCATGTCTTTCGAATGCCTTATGTTACGATCGAGCTAAAATGCGAGGCTGTGGTAATGGCAACGGTGATCCTCTTCCATTCCGTTTATGGTTTGCGCCCGCTCGAACTGGACGCTGTCGAGCGCCTACAGGCGGCAGGGCACAAAGCGTTCGCGCCCGATCTCTATGACGGCTGGGTCGCCAGCTCGATCGACGAAGGCTTCGAGCTGAAGGATGAGATCGGTTGGCCGACCATCTGCGAGCGGGCAGAATGGGCAATGGCCGGCCTGCCGCCATCAACGGTTCTGGGTGGATTCTCCATGGGTGCGGCGGTTGCGGCAAGTCTTTGGCCGAAGCGGCTCCAGACCGCCGGCGTGCTCTTCCTTCACAGCATCGCCCAAATCCCGGAAAACGCCCGCGAGGGCTCGCCCATACAGGTCCATCTTGCCGATCCGGATCGTTTCGAGCCTGCGGAAGATGTTGCCGCGTGGCGATCCGCAGCCGCGCGGTCAAAACTCGCGGCCGATGTCTTCACCTATCCCGGCGCAGGCCACCTTTATACCGACGCCAGCCTGCCCGATTACGATGCCAAGGCGGCCGACCTTACATGGAGCCGCGTTATTCATTTCCTCGACGCTCTCTAACGCTCCGCCTTGAACCGAAGGCAGTTATTGCTTAGGTTATCTCCCGTCAGCCATACCAACAGGATGTGTGCCATAATGGATTTCAACCCGATCGCAACGTCATCTCGCCTTGCCATCGGGGAATATCCTATCCATGCCTGCATCCATCACTCTGTCCAATCTTTCATGGTCGACGCCTGACGACCGGCCGCTTTTCTCCAATCTTGATCTGAGTTTCGGCGCCGAGCGTGCGGGCCTCATCGGCCGCAATGGCGTCGGCAAGACCACGCTTCTCAAGCTTATTGGCCGGGAATGGCAGCCTCAATCCGGGGCGATATCCTTCAGCGGTAGTCTCGGCATCCTGCGCCAAAGCGTCCAGGTCGAGGCCGGCGAAACCGTGGCAGATCTCTTCGGGGCGACCGAAGCGCTGGCGGTTCTTTGCCGTGCCGAAGCAGGCGAGGCGACTGCGGAGGAGCTTGCTGCGGCGGACTGGACGCTGGAGACGCGCATCGCTTCCGCCCTCGATCGTGCCGGTCTTGCTGCCGCACCCGAGACTCGCCTCGAGGCCTTGTCAGGCGGGCAGCGTACACGCGCCGGTCTTGCTGCGCTGATCTTCACCAATCCCGATTTTCTCATTCTGGACGAACCGACGAATAATCTGGATCGCGACGGCCGTAAGGCCGTGATCGAACTGCTCGCAAATTGGCGGGCGGGCGCGATCGTCGTCAGCCATGATCGGGAATTGCTCGACACGGTGGATGCCATCGTCGAGCTGACCTCGCTCGGCGCGACGCGCTATGGCGGCAACTGGAGCCAATATCGCGAGCGCAAAACCTTGGAGCTTGCGGCGGCCGAACACGATCTCGCCGATGCCGAGAAGCGGGTCGCCGAGGTTGCCCGCAGCGCGCAGGCAACGGTGGAGCGGCAGGCGCGAAGGGACGGTGCCGGTAAAAGGAAGGCTGCCAAGGGCGGCATTCCGCGTATCATACTGGGCGGACTGAAAGAACGGAGCGAGATGACGGGCGGTGAAAATGCCCGCCTCGCGGAACGTCGGCGCGCACAGGCACTCGAAGACGCCGCTGCTGCTCGCGAGCGCATTGAAATCCTCCAGCCCCTGTCCGTCAGGCTTCCGCCGACCGGACTTCCCGCAAACAAGGTCGTTCTGAAGATGGACGGCGTGACCGCCGGCTATCGCCCAGGCCAGCCGATCATCAGCGATCTCTCTTTTGACATTACAGGCCCGGATCGCATCGCCGTCACCGGTCAGAACGGTTCGGGCAAGACGACATTGCTGGGGCTGATCTCGGGGGAGCTACAGCCATGGGTCGGGGCGATTCGGGTCATGACCTCCGTTTTCATGCTCGACCAGCGGGTAAGCCTTCTCGATCCGTCGTTGTCGATCCGCGACAATTTCCGGCGGATAAACGCGCAAGCGGATGAAAATGCCTGCCGCGCGGCGCTCGCCCGGTTCATGTTCAGGGCAGATGCCGCACTTCAGATCGTATCCACTCTGAGCGGCGGGCAGTTGCTACGCGCCGGGCTTGCCTGCGTCCTCGGCGGACCGGCGCCGCCGTCGTTGCTGATCCTCGACGAACCGACAAATCATCTCGATATCGATTCGATCGCCGCGGTCGAGGCCGGACTGCGCGCCTATGACGGCGCGCTTCTTGTGGTCAGTCACGATGAGGTTTTTTTGGAGGGCATTAAGATATCGCGACGGCTGGAACTACCTGCGGGACTGTCGAGGGAGATCTCGGTCGTAGAATGAGGAAGTGGGATTGGCGTAGGGACGCCCTTGTTCCGCCACGAGCGAGGGCGTCCCCAAACCATTTCCAATTGCCCGTTACGCGGCGCCGACTCTTGCGATCCGGTCCAGCTCCGCGATCTCATGATCCGGCAGCATGAGTTCGGCGGTGGCAAGGTTCTGCCGCAGGTGCTCGAGAGAGGAGGTGCCGGGGATCAAAAGGATGTTTGGCGCGCGTTGCAGCAGCCAGGCCAGCGCCACCTGCATGGGTGTGGCGCCGAGGCGGGCGGCGACATCCGAGAGGGTGGAGGATTGCAACGGGGTAAAGCCGCCGAGCGGAAAGAACGGCACATAGGCGATGCCGTCGCGGGCAAGTTCGTCTATGAAGGCGTCGTCGTCGCGATGCGCCAGATTATATTGGTTTTGCACGCAGACGATCTCGGTAATCCCTTGGCCTTCCGCCACCTGTTTGGCCGTGACGTGGCTCAGGCCGATATGACGTATCAGGCCCTGCCGCTGCAGGTCCGCCAGGATCGTCAATGGCGCTTCGATCGATCCTTCGGCTGGGTGATGAATATCGAACATGATGCGAAGGTTGACGACGTCGAGCACGTCCAGCCCCAAATTGCGGAGATTGTCGTGCACTGCCTGGGTCATTTCTTCGCGGGAAAAGGCCGGAAACCATGATGCATCGCTGCCGCGCAGGGCACCGATCTTGGTGACGATAACGAGATCGTCGCGGTAAGGATGGAGCGCCTCGCGGATCAGCCGGTTGGTGACATGCGGGCCATAGAAGTCGCTTGTGTCGATGTGGTTGACGCCGGAAGCAACCGCTTCCCGCAATACCGCCACAGCCGTAGCGGGATCCTTCGGCGGGCCGAACACGCCGGGGCCTGCAAGTTGCATGGCGCCATAGCCGAGCCGTTTGACGCGGCGGTCGCCGAGGGTAAAGCTGCCAGATCGTTCGATGTTTGACATGACTATCTCCTTTCAAGATGAAATAGAAATAGATGCCCTCGGAGTGTATGAAAACGGGGTGCAATCCGCACGGGTTGTGCGGAATTGCGAACAGTGGCGAACGGATCGCCTACGAATGGGTTTCGCTCTTCAGCCTTGTTTCGGTGCAGGCTTATCGTTCGCCGGCATATAGTGATCGAAGATCGCTTCCATGTTCTTCTGATAGCTCTTCTGCACTTCCAGGCCACTGTCGAACATGGCGTTGAACATCTCGGTATAGGCGGCCATGTCGACGCCGGGTGTGGCGGGCTTGGCCTTTGGCGCTTCCTTCGGCAGCTCGGAGGGCATCGGGAAGTTGCGCATCATATCCTGGAATGCCTTGGCGAAGGGATTGTCGAGAAAAGGATTGGCGGCGGCGGGCTTTTCGCGCTCGACCTGCTGCGCGCCGAACATCAGTTCCATCGCCTGCGTGAACGGGTTGTCGAAGATGCTCGCCTGCGGCGTCGGCTGCTGCTTCGGTGCAAAGCCGATGGTCTGCAGCCAATTCTGCATCATATCGCCCATCGCCGTATTGAGGAAAGGATTGGCCATCTGAGGCATCTGGCCGCTGGTTTCCTTGAAGAGGCCGCCCATCAGCGTGTCGGCCATGGCGGGGAGCATCCGCTTGTAGATTTCCTGGCCGATGCCGGTCATCTGCGCTGCCTGCTCGGCAATGGCGCGGGACACGTCCTTGGAGCCGAACAGGCGGGCCAGCACGGTGTTGCCGTCGGCAACGCCCTCAGGCGTGAAGGCCTTACTCATATCCTCGAAATATTTGGCGTAGCTGCCGGAGGTGATGTCCTGCATCACACCCATAAAATTATAGGGGTTCGTCGCGCTGCGCTTGAAGCCCGAGGAAAAGGCGGGCATTAGCGCCGCCATGGCTTTCGCTGCCTGTTCCTGCGCGAGATTGAACTGCTTGGCCATCGCCTCCGTGGCGGCGCCGTTCTGTGCCTGCATCATCATGTCGAAGAGTGGCAGCATCGAAGTCCCTTTCCTCGCAATCATGCCGCTTCGGAATCAGAAGGCATGCAATCCTGATAGTATAGCGGGAAAAAAGACGGCGCATACCGGTTTCTGCCGGTGTGCGCCGCAACAATCCAAGCCGAATCCGGCTGTCAGTATTGATATTCCTCGAAGACCGGCTCGACCGATCCGTTCCAGCGGCCGTGATAGAGCATCAAAAGATCATCGGCGAGCGTGCCCTTCTTGGCGAGCACTTCGTCGAGCGGCGCCAGGAAGACGGCTTCGTCCTGGCCATCGCCGTTCACACGGGCGCGGTTCTTCAGGCCGGTGCGGGAAATGCCGACCACTTCGCGTGCCACATCCAGCAGGCTTTGGCCTTTGATGCCGGCCTTCAGGCCTTGCACCGGCACGACATCGCGCAGTGCGTTGACCTCTTCGAAAGTCCAGTTCTTGGTGAGCTCATCGGCGGCGGCAAGGGCTGCATCGTCATAGAGCAGGCCGACCCAGAAGGCCGGCAATGCACAGATGCGGCGCCAGGGGCCGCCGTCCGCGCCGCGCATTTCCAGGAAGCGCTTGAGGCGTACGTCGGGGAAAAGGGTGGAGAGATGGTTGGTCCAGTCGCCCATCGTCGGCTCCCAGGCGGCGATCTCGCCCTTCAGCGCGCCGTTCATGAACTGGCGGAAGGTGACATGGGTGCAGTCGTAATAATGTCCGTCACGGACGACGAAATACATAGGAACGTCGAGCGCCCACTTTACGTAGTCTTCAAAGCCGAAATCGTCGCGGAAGGTGAAGTCGAGCAGGCCGCTGCGGCGGTTGTCGGTATCGCGCCAGATGTCGCCGCGCCAGGAGGAGAGGCCGTTCGGCTTGCCTTCGGTGAAGGGCGAGGAGGCAAACAACACTGTCGCCAGCGATTGCAGCTTCATCGATACGCGCATCTTGCGGCGCATGTCCTCTTCCGAAGAGAAGTCGAGGTTCACTTGGATCGTGCAAGTGCGGTACATCATGTCGAGACCCTTCGTGCCGACCTTCGGCATGTAGCGGCTCATAATGTCGTAGCGCGATTTCGGCATGCGCGGCGTCTCGGCCAACGTCCATTTCGGGCTGCCGCCAATGCCGAGGAAGCGGATGCCCATCGGCTCGGCGATTTCGCGCAATGTCGCCAGGTGCTGGTTCGATTCCTTGCAGGTCTGATGGATGGTTTCGAGCGGCGCGCCGGACAGTTCGAACTGGCCGCCGGGCTCTATCGAGATCGCACCCATGCCGGTCGGCTCGCCAAGCCCGATAATATTGTCGCCATCCATGATCGGATCCCAGCCGGACTTTTCCTGCAGGCCCTTCAAGAGCGCGGAAATGCTGGCATCGCCGAAATAAGGCACAGGGCTGTTGTCGGCACGGAAGAACACGAATTTTTCGTGTTCCGTGCCGATGCGGAATTGCTCCTTCGACTTGCTGCCGGCCGCCAAATAGGCCGTCATGTCCGAGACCGAAGAGAGCGGAGTCTGGTCGGTGGTATCGCGCGCCATGGTATTACCTTGATCTCGGAAGGAGGCCCGCGCAAGCCGCAGGCCAATAGGAAGGGTGATTGACGCGGAATGAGGTACGGTGCAAGTGAATTTCTTTCAAGAGCAGTTCAAAAAAATAGGATTTGGGGCCTGGAAGTGACGCTGGGGCGGTAGCCGATATCGGACACGCTTGCACAAGCGTTCAAGACGCCTAGCCACATCGGAAATAGTCTTGCCCCTCTATTGATGACTGAGGGCATACCGATGTTCGAGCTGACCAGCCTTTATCCGATCCTGACGCTGCTTCTGGCGTCCCTGGTCATCATGGGCAGTCCTGGCCCATCCACCATCAGCGCCACGGCAGTCGGCGCCGCCTATGGTTTCCGCCGGTCGATCGGTTACGTCAGCGGTCTCATTGCCGGCACGGTCGTCGTGCTGCTGGCTGTCGCGGTCGGCGTCGTCGCAATCCTGTTCTCGGTGCCGTATGGTGCGTCGGCACTGACAGTCGTCTCCACCCTGTATATCGTCTATTTGGCCTTGAGGATCGCCATGGCTCCGCCGCTCGCACGCCGCGGTGATCAAGCCGTCACGCCCGCTTTCACCGGCGGCTTTCTGCTGGCGGTTGCCAATCCCAAAGCCTATCTGGCGATTGCCGCCGTCTTCGCCGGAGTCAGCCTTTTTAAGGACCAGCGCACCCTCGATGTGGTGATCAAGATAACGCTGCTCAGCATGATGATTGTCATCATTCATCTGTGCTGGCTGCTGGTCGGGACCTCGCTGTCGCGGTTCCTTCAGAACCCCACCATTTCGCGCATCGTAAACATTTTCCTGGCGGCTACGCTGATCGTCACGACCGCGCTGGCGCTGGCCGGCTGAAAGGCCGATCTGGACCTGAAGAGGTCCTAGTTCCAGTCCCCGATCGCCGCCTGAATGACCGCCATGGCTGCTACCGCCGCCGTATCGGCGCGCAATATCCGCGGGCCCAAGGGAATGGCGGTGACGAAATCGAGGCTGTGCAGCAGCGCGCGCTCCTCTTCCGAAAATCCGCCCTCCGGGCCGACGAGCAGTGCGAGATGTTTCTCTTTAATCTCTGCCAGGAGCGGCAGCGGGTTCTGTCCGGCATCGCCTTCATCGCAATAGATGATACGGCGTTCCCTGGGCCAGCGTGCCAGAAGATCGGCAAGCTTTACGGGCTCCGCCACATCGGGAATGCCGAGAATGCCGCATTGCTCGGCCGCCTCGATGACATTGGCCTTGAGCTTGTCGAGATTGGTGATCTTGCCCTGCACATGCTGCGTCATCACCGGCTGCAGCAGGCCGGCGCCCATTTCCACCGCCTTCTGCACGAGATAATCGAGCCGTCCGACCTTCAGCGGCGCGAAGAGATAGTAGAGGTCGGAAGGGGCTGGCTGCGGCCGCGTTTCCTCGATCGGCGTCAGCAGGATGCGCTTGCGCGAGGGAAAGGAAACGCCGGCCTTCCATTCGCCGTCACGGCCGTTGAAGATCAACAGCTCGGCGCCGTCCTCCATGCGCAGCACATTGGCGAGATAGTTGAATTGATCCCGGTCGGCTTCGATGCCGGCATTCGCTTTGATATCCGAAACCACGTACAGCCGCTGCATGCGGAAATTGGCGCGCATGGGTAATCCCTTAAATGAAGAGCGCGACCATAGCCCAATATACCGCGGCTGCAAGCATGGCCGAGACCGGCACGGTGATGGCCCAGGCGGCGATGATGGTCATGAAATGCGAGCGGCGCACGAGGCGTCGGCGGTGGATTTCGTCTGGATTATGCTCGTCGGCTTCCACCATCTCGCCCCATGCGATGCCCGAGGTTTCCGCCTTCCTTCGCATATAGGCGAGGCGGCGCTTCGAGTGGCTGGTGTACCATTCGCGAAAGAAGCCGACGCCGAAGACCGCGCCGATGGCAATATGGGTGGAGCTGACGGGAAGGCCGAACCAAGAGGCGACGATGACGGTGAGAGCGGCCGACAGCGCGACGCAATAGGCCCGCATCGGGTTGAGTTTGGTGATCTGCTCACCGACGAGGCGGATCAGACGCGGACCGTAAAGCAGCACCCCGACGGAAATGCCGCAGCCACCGATCAGCACGACCCAATAGGGCGCGGTATATCCCGCAGCGCCCCCGACGACACTGAGACTGCCTCCCAGGCTGACGCTGCGTATGATCGCCGCCAGCGGCCCGATGGCGTTGGCGACGTCGTTTGCGCCATGCGCAAAGGACATCAGCGCCGCCGAACAGATCAGCGGCAGGCGGAACAGTTTGCGCAGCGAGCTATTCTTGTTTTCGCAACCGACGGACTGCGCCGCCACCAGCGGCCTTGCAGAAAACCAGATCGCCAAACCGACAACGACGCCGATCGTAATGGTCGAGAAGCCCGCGACGGTGTCTTTGGGCGCGAGCTGCAGTACCAGATAGGCGGTAAAGGCGCCGGCCATCAGGCCGATCAGAATGGGAATCCAGTATTTGGCGGCCGCGATCTTGTCGTCGCGATAGATGATGAAGGTCTTGATGAAAAACAGAATGCCGGCGGCGATCGTGCCACCGAGGAAAGGGGTGACGACCCAGCCGGCGGAGATGGCTCCCAACACGCGCCAATTGACCATCTCCGGCCCGACGGCGGCCGCTCCTGCGCCGACAACGGCGCCGACGATCGTGTGGGTGGTCGAAACCGGTGCTTTCAGCCAGGTGGCGAAGTTGATCCAGAGCGCGGCGGCCAGCAGCGCTGCCATCATCAGCCAGGCGAGCTTGCCGCTGGTGATGATGCGGTCGGTATCGATGATATGCGAGGAGATGGTCTTGATGACCGGTCCACCCGCGATGACGGCGCCGAGAATTTCGAAGATCGCCGCCATGATCAGGGCCTGCGTCATGGTGATGGCACGCGCGCCCACCGCCGCGCCGACATTGTTGGCGACGTCCTTGGCACCGATATTCATGGCCATGTAGCCGGCGAGTGCCACGGCGGCGATGGCCAGCGTCGCGCCTGGCTGGTTCAGCACGTGAATGCCGGCGAAGATCATGGCGAGACCGAGGAAGATCAGGCCGATACCGGGAGCGACCAGCCGTTTCGTGACATGATAGGCCGCATCCTCGACATAGGTGAGTTTGTCGAGGTCCTTGTCTAGCGTCCTTTTTGTCAGTTTCGCCGGTCGGTCGGGCATGCCATTCTCTGAGTCGAAATATATAGTTTTACGCTGCCCGGCAGGCCGCGCAATGTCTGGTAATTATTTCAGTATAGTGTGATGGGAGTATGTTACGGCTTATTGGGCCGCTGCTGTGACAAGTCTTGCCGTCATTCGCCGCTCGAAGGCGAGGATGATGTCGCGCAACTCCGGCTCGCGCACGCGCTGGGCCGCCTCGCTGCAGGAAACCCACTCGATCGTGCGCTCGCCCTTTTCCTTGAAATTCTTGGCGAGATCGCTGACATCGAGCGCATAGACCTGAACCCGGCAGGGCACCTGGATGCCGTCCTTCAGCACCTTGTCATAGCTGAAGGCGCCCAGCGGCTCGGTTTCCACAGTGCCGCGCACGCCCGCTTCTTCGAAGGCTTCGCGAGCCGCGACTTCATGCGACAGCTTGCCCGGCATCGGCCAGCCCTTCGGAATCACCCAGCGACCGGTATCGCGGCTGGTCAGCAGCAGCAGTTCCAACTCACCCGTCTTTTTTCTCACTCGATAGCAGAGCGCGGCATATTGCTGTCGCGGCGGACGCCGGAACATGAGCTGCACATCATTTGCGATACGGGCGAGAATGGCCAAGGGTCGGGTCACCTTTAAAAGTTCGAGTTTAGAATCATCTGCATATTAGCATTACATGGAAAAATTGTGCATTCCATATGACTTTATATGGTATTTCCACACACTTTCGTTGAGTGCTCAATAGATAAAAATATGAGGAATCGGTCCCTGATATTCGCCAGTGATTATGCTGTAAACGACATCGAATGCTATTCCCATGCCGCAGATGGCGTAATCGCTCTATAACTCTTCCTATCATACCGGCAAATAAGCTAAATCTCCGTTATGTCCGAACGTTCTCCGCCGCAACGTCTCCCGCCGATGAACGCACTGCGCGCCTTCGATGCCGTTGCTCGTCGCGGTAGCATTCTGAAGGCCGCTGACGAACTCGGTGTCGCGCGCGGCGCTGTACGCCAGCAACTTGCCGTACTTCAAACATTTTTTGGTATTGATTTGTTCCAGCGTGATGGCCGCCGCCTGGTGCTGACGGAGAAGGGCAGGGCCTTTGCCGACTCCGTCGGCATCGCCTTTGGCATTTTGGCGCGAGCGTCAGCCGAGTTTGCGGCCGGTGAGCGCCGGACCCTTCGCCTCGGCGTTCCCTCCGCCTTCGCCGTCTGGTGGTTGATGCCACGCATTGCCGACCTGCAAGCCGCTCTTCCCGACGTCGATGTCGATATCATCCCCATGGCGACAGTCGAATCGCTGGCGCTCCATCCGGATTTCGACGCCGTGATCATGGGCGGCGAATATCGGCCGGCGCGGGACATCACTGCAATCCGCTTCATGGAAGATGAATTCGGCCCGGTGGCGACGCCGGACCTTGCCGCCCGCCTCGGCCTTGCCGTCGGCGTGGAAGCTCTCGCCGGAGCCGTCGCCCTGACCAGCCGTTCCGCGTCCCGCCTTTGGGACGATTGGTTTGCCGAGAGCGGCCATGTGCCAGCTCGCTTCGCCCGCACTCGCGAATTCGAAGATCTGCTTTTGGCGATCGGCGCCGCCCGCTCCGGCGTTGGTGTCGCCATCGCCCCGCGCACGGCCGTTGTTGACGATATCGATCGCCGCGCGCTGGTGGCGCCCTATGGCTTCATTCGAAGACCCGCCGGATACAGCCTCAGCATCCGCAGTAGCGACGCCAAGGGCGCGGCTTTTGTCAGGCTGGCGGACTGGTTGGTTGGAGCAGGGGCGAGATAAACCTCGTGCATATGGCACTTTTTCTGCCCTATCGCGCATTCCAATGTCCATAGACAGCCTGTCATTTCCCATGAGAGATCGAGGCACGACAGACCGCCGTCAGGAGTGCGTTATGAACCAACCTTCCTCTCTTTCCCGTATCGATTGGGTTACCCGAAGCTGCCGCCTGCTTGCGGCGACGGCGGCGGAATTCCGAGAGACTAGGCCCTTTGCCGGCCTGACGATCGGAACCGGCATCCATCTTGAGCCGAAGACGGTGGCGCTGTTGATGACGCTGCATGCCGGCGGTGCCCGCCTCGTCTGCACCGGCAATCTCAACAGCACCCAGCCGGAAACCGTGGATTATCTGCGTGCGCAGGGAACCACCGTTTTCGCCACCCAGACCACCGATGCCGCCGAGCACGGCGCCAGCCTTGATGCCATCCTGGCGGAAGAGCCGGACCTGCTGCTTGACAATGGCGGCGATCTCTTTGCGCGGGCCGCTGAGCGCCCCTATGCCAAGCTCGTGGGCGGTACGGAGGAGACGACGTCAGGTCGCACCCGCTTGCTGCCGATGCGCGACAGGCTGGCCATGCCGATCCTCGTCATCAATGATAGTCCGATTAAGCAGTTCGCCGAAAACAAGCATGCGGTCGGCCAAAGCCTGTTTGAAAGCTATCTGCGCTTCACCAACCGCTCGACCAATGGCAAGCGTGTCACCGTCTTCGGCTATGGCGCCTGCGGTAAGGGCACGGCCGCCTGTTTCCGCAACGCCTATGCCACCGTCAGCGTGGTCGATATCGATCCGGTGACGACGCTTGAAGCGCATCTGGACGGCTTCGTCACGCCCCTGCGCGCCGAAGCCATTCGCTCCGCCGATATCCTCATCACTGTCACCGGCTATCCCGGCATCGTCACCGCTGCGGACCTGCCACTGATCAAGGATGGCGCGATCCTGATGAACGGTGGTCACTTCCCGCACGAGATCGATGTTGAAGCCTTCCGCACCAGTCCCGATGTCGCCGGCATCGATCGTTACGAAGCCGAGCATATCGAGACCGTCCGCATGCGGGACGGGCGCGCCTTCCACATCCTCGGTGCAGGCCACATGGCCAACCTCGCCGGCCCGCGCCCCCTTGGCAATACAGTCGAATCCATGGATCTCGGCTTCGCGCTGCAGGCCCGTTGCCTGGAACGCGTGGCAAAGGGCGGTCTCGGCAAGGAAGCCTGCGTCATTCCCGTGCCGACCGATATCGACGCCATGGTGGCATCTGCCTATCTCGATCTGGCGCGATGAGTGCCGAGCCTGTCCGGAATGGGTAAAATAAAAGGATAGAGCGGGAAACCGATTCTATGAAACGCTGAACCGCTCTAAGTCTTCGCCAGCGCATCAGGCAGTAGCCGGTCGTAGAGCTCAGCCATTTCGTCGCCAAAGCAGCAGAAGATAATCTCATCGAAATCGCCGCTCATGCTCTCGGCAACAGCGCTGCGCGTCGCGATCATGGCTGCGGGCTCGGCGGGAAAACGGTAGACGCCGGTCGAGATGGCCGGAAAGGCGATGGTCTTGAGACCGTGATCGGTGGCAAGGCGTAGGCTGTTGCGATAGCAGCTTGCCAGCAAATCGTCTTCGCCGCGCCCGCCGCCGTTCCAGACCGGGCCGACAGTGTGGATCACATGCTTTGCCGGCAGGCGATATCCCCTGGTGATCTTTGCCTGTCCGGTCTTGCAACCGTTCAGCATCCGACACTCCGCCACCAGTTCCGGTCCCGCGGCACGATGGATCGCGCCATCCACGCCGCCGCCGCCAAGCAGGCTGCTGTTTGCCGCGTTGACGATGGCATCGATGTCGAGCTTGGTGATGTCGCCGAGAATGATGGTGAAGCGTGTATTCGAAGCGGCGGAAAGATCGGAGCGGATGGTTTCAAAGGCAGACATGATGACGCTCTCCAAGGGGATGAGGTAGTGGCCGTCTATCGCTCCCAATAGGGAACCGGCCCATAAAGTTCCGCCAGGAAATCGATAAAGACACGCACTTTTGCCGGCAGGAACTGGCGGCTGGGATAGACGGCCGAGAGCGTGACGCTGTGCGAGCCTTCATAGGCCGGCAGCACCTGTATCAGACGACCGTCCCGGAGCTCGGGGCCGACATCCCAGGTGGAGCGCAGCGCAATGCCGAGGCCGGCAATGACGGCTTCGCGGATCACTTCGCTGGAATTGGTGATCAGCTTGCCTTCGGGCCTGAAGGTCAGCGCGCCCTTCGGCCCATCCAGCCGCCAGGGATCGTTATTGTGCGGCGGCAGGCAGGTGTGGCGCCGCAAATCATCGATATCCTCTGGCATGCCGTGGGCAGCGATATAGGCTGGCGAGGCGCAGAGCACGCGGCGCACCAGCGCCAGGCGCCGTGCCACGAGACTGGAATCGGTGAGCTCCGCAATGCGGATGGCGAGATCGAAGCCGCCGCCGACGATATCGGTGAACTCGTCGGTCAGCACCAGATTGATCGCGAGATCTGGATGCGTCTGCATGAATGCCTTGAGATGCGGAGCGATATGCAGCCGGCCGAACGAGGTGGGGGCGGAAATCTTCAGTGTGCCCTGCATCTGCGCGGAACGGCCGGCAATATAGGCCTCGGCTTCCTCCAGTCCGGCGAGGATGGCAAGCACCCGGTCGTAAAAGCCCTGGCCGGCCTCTGTCAGCGAAATCTGCCGCGTCGTGCGCTGCAAAAGCCGTGTGCCGAGCCGATCCTCCAGCCGTTTGATTCGCTTGGAAATCACGGCCGGCGAAAAGCCAAGGACGCGACCGGCGAGCGACATGCTGCCGGTCGTGACGACACTGGCAAAGATTTCAAGATCGCCAAGATTGGTCATCGCGCTATTTGTTCCTATTTTGGCATAAATGCTTATCATTTACGCCAATTTCGGGTAAGTGGTAAGCGTGATATGGCGTTAAAAAGAGGGGCGTCCATATTCGGGTGCAAGAGGAGAACGCCATGGCAGAGGCCATTTCATTTCTGGCGCCGCGCGCCGATGTCCTTGCCCGTCGCCGCGAGATCGTCGCAGACCTCGCTGATCTCCTGCCCCCGGAATGTCTGGTCCATGAGCCGCGCGAGCTCATGCCCTTCGAAACGGACGCTTTCATTTCCTATCGCCGCATGCCGCTCGCCGTCGCTCTGCCGCGCTCGACGACCGAGGTCGCGGCCGTGATGAAATATTGTCATCGCTATGGTATTCCGGTGGTGCCGCGTGGCGCCGGCACGTCGCTCTCCGGCGGGGCTATTCCGCAGGAAGATGCCGTCGTGCTCGGCCTTTCCAAGATGAACCGCATTCTTAACGTGGATCTCGCCAACCGCACGGCGACGGTGCAGGCCGGCGTTACCAATCTGCATATTTCCGAAAGCGTCTCGGCGGATGGTTTCTTCTATGCGCCTGATCCGAGCTCGCAGCTCGCCTGCACCATCGGCGGTAATATCGGGATGAATTCCGGCGGCGCGCATTGCCTGAAATACGGCGTCACCACCAACAATCTATTGGGCGTGAAACTGGTATTGACCGACGGCACGGTGATCGATCTCGGCGGCAAAGCCCTGGACGCTGCGGGCTATGACCTGCTGGGACTGGTCTGCGGCTCGGAAGGTCAGCTCGGCATCGTCACCGAAGCGACGGTGCGGTTGATTGCCAAGCCGGAAGGCGCGCGGCCGGTTCTGTTCGGTTTCGACACCTCGGAGCAGGCGGGCGCCTGCGTTGCCGACGTCATTGCTGCCGGCATCATTCCTGTCGCCATCGAGTTCATGGATAAGCCGGCGATCGAGATCTGCGAGGCTTTTGCCCATGCCGGCTATCCGCTGGATGTCGGCGCGCTGCTGATCGTCGAGGTCGAGGGTTCGGAAGCGGAGATGGACGATATGCTGAAAAGCATCGTCGAGATCGCCCGCGCGCATGAGGTGAAGACGGTACGCGAGTGCCAGTCGGCGACCGAGGCTGCGCTGATCTGGAAGGGGCGCAAATCCGCCTTCGGCGCCACCGGCCGCATTGCCGACTATATCTGCATGGATGGCACGGTGCCGCTCAGCCAGCTCTCTTATGTCCTGAAGAAGACCTCTGAAATCATCGATCGCTATGGCCTGCGAGTCGCCAACGTCTTTCATGCCGGCGATGGCAACATGCATCCGCTGATCCTGTTCAACGCCAATGATCCCGAGGACGCCGCCAGGGCGGAAGCCGCCGGCAATGACATTCTCCGACTCTGCGTCGATGCCGGCGGCTGCCTGACAGGCGAGCATGGCGTCGGTATCGAGAAGCGTGACCTGATGCGACACCAATATGCGGAGGCCGATCTGGCCCAGATGATGTCCGTGCGCGCCGCGTTCGATCCCGGCTGGATCCTCAATCCCTCTAAAGTCTTCCCGCTGGATGGGCGCAACGCCGTATGAGAGAATTTCTGCCGAAGACGGAAGGCGAGGCTGCAGCCATCATCCGCGATCAAGCCGCCCGTGGCGCAGCATTGTCCATTGTCGGCGGCAACACCCGTGCTGGTTTCGGCAATGCCTTCGCCGCAGAGGCCACGCTACGTTCGTGTGAGCTTACCGGTATTGTTGCCTATAATCCCGGTGAGATGGTGATGACCGCACGAGCGGGGACGCCGGTTGCCGAAATCGAGGCGGCGCTGGTCCAAAACGGTCAGATGATGGCCTTCGAACCGATGGACCACCGGCCATTGATGGCGACCGATGGCGAGCCGACGATCGGCGGCGTCTTCGCCGCAAATGTCTCAGGTCCGCGGCGTTTCGTAAGCGGAGCCGCACGCGATAGCCTGCTCGGCGTCCGCTTCGTCAATGGCGAAGGCGAGATCGTCAAGGCCGGCGGGCGGGTGATGAAAAACGTCACCGGCCTCGATCTCGTCAAGCTCATGGCCGGCTCGCACGGCACGCTTGGCCTGCTGACGGAAGTCACCTTCCGCGTGCCGCCGCGCCCGAAGACGGAGGAGACGATCATCGTTTCCGGCCTCAACGATGCCGAGGCGGCAAACGTCATGGCGGCGGCCATGGCGCTGCCGGTCGACGTATCCGGTGCGGCGCATCTGCCGCTGACTGTCTCCTGGACGTTTCTGGACAACCAATTGCCGGAAGGGGCGGCGACGGTATTGCGCGTGGAAGGTTTGGCCGGCTCCGTCGCGGTGAGGGCGGAGAAACTGGCCTCTGCCATGCGCCGGCTTGGCCCCGTGACGCGGCTTGCCGAAGCGGAGAGCCACCGTCTGTGGCGAGAAATCCGCAATGTGAAGCCCTATGCCGACGACACGATGCGCCCTGTCTGGCGCGTTTCGGTCGCCCCCAGCATCGGCCATCAACTCGTCGCGGCGCTGCGCCTCGAAGCGGGCGTCGATGCCTATTACGATTGGCAGGGCGGCTTGGTCTGGATGCGCATGGAGGCAGAGCCGGAGGGTGAATTGGTGCGTCGCTATATCCATGCGCTCGGCGGCGGCCATGCCACGCTGCTGCGCGCAACACCGGCCGCTCGGGCGACGACACTGGCCTTCCAACCGCAGCCCGAGGCCGTGGCCTTGCTGTCGGCGCGTGTGAAGGAGAAGTTCGATCCTGCGGGGATTCTCAATCCGGGGAAGATGGGATGATGTGGATGGAATCTTTTGCTCGGCACCGCCTCACTTTGACCCCCTCTCCGCGGGGGAGAGGGGATGACCTTGTTTGCAGCGATTCCTCGATTCTCTCGCCGGCAAAAGCGAGGGAGGAAGGCACGTTTCCCTTCTCCCCGCTGGGGCGAAGGTAGGGAGAGCCTGATGCAAACCAACTTCACCCCCGCCCAGCTTGCCGATCCACATGTCGCCGAATCCGAGGCGATCCTGCGCAAATGCGTCCATTGCGGCTTCTGCACCGCCACCTGTCCGACCTATGTGACGCTTGGCAATGAACTCGACAGCCCGCGCGGCCGGATCTACCTCATCAAGGACATGCTGGAAAACGGCAGGCCCGCCGACGCCGAGGTCGTAACGCATATCGACCGTTGTCTTTCCTGCCTTGCCTGCGTGACCACCTGTCCCTCCGGCGTCGACTATATGCATTTGGTCGATCACGCCCGCATCCATATCGAAAAGACCTACAAGCGACCGGTGATGAACCGGTTGACACGCAGCGTGCTGGCTGCGGTCCTGCCGTATCCCGGCCGGTTCCGCCTGGCGCTCCAGCTTGCTCGTATGGGTCAACCCTTCAAGGGGTTGATGAAGCGTATTCCGGGGTTGAACCCCTTCGTTGCCATGCTTGATCTTGCACCACGCTCCATTCCGGCGCCATCACCTCTTGCCAAGCCCGGACGGCACCAGCCGCAGGCGGAGCGGCGTGGGCGGGTGGCGATCCTGACCGGTTGCGCCCAGCCGGTGCTCGATCCCGCCATCAATGAGGCGACCATCCGGCTTCTCGCCCGCCTCGGTGTCGAAGTGGTGGTGCCGGAGGGCGAGGTCTGCTGCGGTTCGCTGGTGCATCACATGGGCCGGGAAGAACAGGCGCTGGCCAGTGCCCGCGCCAATATCGATGTCTGGATGCGCGAGATCGAAGCCGGTGGGCTCGATGCGATCATCATCACGGCGTCCGGTTGCGGCACGACGATCAAGGACTATGGCCATATGCTGCGACTCGATCCGGCCTATGCGGACAAGGCCGCGCGAATCTCCGCGCTCGCCAAGGACATCACCGAATATCTCGCAAGCCTCGATTTGCCCTCGCATATGCCGCGCGGCATCACCGTCGCCTATCATTCCGCCTGCTCGATGCAGCACGGCCAGAGGATCACCATGGCGCCGAAACTGCTGCTGAAGGCAGCGGGGTTCACCGTGCGCGATCCGGCGGAAGGGCATCTCTGCTGCGGCTCGGCCGGCACCTACAACATCATGCAACCGGAAATCTCCGGCGAGCTGAAGGCGCGCAAGGTCAGGAACCTCGAGGCGACAAAGGCTGATATCATCGCCACCGGCAATATCGGCTGCATCACGCAGATCGCGACGGGAACGGACATGCCGATCTTGCACACGGTCGAATTGCTGGAGTGGGCCTATGGCGGAGAGATGCCGGCGAAGCTGAAGGGGTTCAAGCTGGCAGCCGCTTAGAGCAATTGCAGAGTTCTACGAATCCTGTAAATGGCCGAGGCGCTTAGTGTAGCCGGCTCGACGGCGATGGCCGATGTGCCCGCCATTCCATCTCGAATTTGTCGGCGCCGATAAGCGTCAGGCTTATCCGGTCCTGCCCTTCCTCAATAAAGACACCGTCGACCAATCCGGCAACGCCGTCATAGAATGAACCTTCAACGAGACTGCTGAGACCCGCCCTGTCGCACATCCGGCCGGAGAGATCGGCAATGGAGAGACATTCCCTGCTGCCGTCGGCAAACACGTCAATAAGCCGAGGAACGTCTCCCTCGGTGTCGACTTCGTAATAGACAATGACCGGCTCCGCGCTTTCCGGATGGATCCAGTCACATCGGTAATAGGAAAAGCTCATGCCCCTATTGTCTACTACAAAAACCCCTAAATCGGAACAGATTTAGGGGTTTCGGCAACAATAGTGGCCACGTTATTTAGAAGTTGAATGACACGCCGAAATCGATGGCATGGGTGAAGACATCGGTCTTCAGGTTGGCGCCGCTGTCGATCGGGACGTTCACGAAGTTGTAGTTGCCCTTGTATTCGACGAAGGTCGCCCAATGCTGGCTAAGCTGGTAGCTGATGCCAGCCTGCGCCTGCAGCGATGCGCCGCCGAACTCGTAATCGAAGGTGCGGCCGGAGGCGCGGGTCACTTCGACATGCGGCACGTTGATGCCGGCGCCGAGGCCGACATAGGGCGTCCACTTGCGGCTCGGATCCTGGAAGCGATAGAGCGCATTCAGCGTCAGCATATTGAGGCCGTCGGTGAACTCGAAATGCGACCAGCCGGGCGTATTGCCAAGATCGCCATAGACCTTGGCATGGGTGTAGTCGAGCGAGACACCCCAGTTCGACTGGTTGAATTCGTCCAGCCACCAGATGCCGCGGACACCGAAATAGGGCGGCATCTTGAAGGATTTGCCGGACCAGTTGGGATCGAAATCAGCCCCGTCAGACGTCTTGACGTTGTTGCCGGTTGCGCCCTGGAAGCCGCCGTAAGCCGAAAACTGCATCTCTGCCGAAGCCGAGCCGGCGGCAAAGACGAAAGCTGAAATCGCAAGCGCGGCCACAGCCGGCTGCCTGATGCGAAATGCGCGATGCATGTAAAATCCCCAACTGGCAAAGTGTCGCTATCTAAACGTGCTTATGTGACAGTTCTATTGCAACGTCGCCTGATCGGAGTGGCTTAGGCGGGAAAGCTGACACCAAACTGAACCAAAAGGGCAGTTTGCCGGGCGCCGGACGCGATAAGTTTGGGGATGTTACACCTGCGCCACAGTGCGTGTTGTCGGACGAGTACGTTTCGGTCACAAGGGAGCGACATACGTCACCATCTCCCCCCGAGGTGGGGGAGATGTCACGATAGTGATAGAGGGGGATCAGACGTCCCGCCATGCCGAAACGTCGTGATTGGGAAGTGCGCGCTGCTCAGCCGCCGAATATCGTCCGCAACAGGTCGATGCCGCGATCGTCGTAGCTGACCTCGCCCTGTTTGTTGCCGGGGCCGACGACGATGACCTTGGTGCCGACGGGAGCGCGGTCGTAGAGATCCACCACATCCTTGTTCATCATGCGGATGCAGCCGGACGACATGTTGAGCCCGATGCTCCAGGGCTGGTTGGTGCCGTGGATGCGGAAGGCGGTGTCGTTGCCGTTGCGATAGAGATACATGGCGCGGGCGCCGAGCGGGTTGCCTTCGCCGCCTTCCTGATAGGCGGGCAGCTTATGGCCCTTCTTGGCTTCGCGAACGATCATCTCCGGCGGCGGCGTCCAGCCTGGCCACTCAGCCTTGCGGCCGATCTTGACGACGCCGGACCAGCCGAAGCCGTCGCGGCCGACACCGATGCCATAGCGCCGCGCCCGGTCGTCGCCTTCGACGAGGTAGAGATATTTATTGTTGGTATCGATGATGATCGTGCCCGGTGCCTCATTGGTCACAAGCCGCACGATCCGTCGCTGAAATTGCGGCTTGACCTGTCCCTGCGGCTGCATTGCCACGCGGACCACATCGGTTCGCGTTACCTGTGCGACATGCGGTGCAGAGGCGCTAAAAGCTGCCGCATCCGATGCCGCCATAAGGCACGACATAACCATGCCCGCCGCCGCCACGACCGGTAGTATTGATTTCATCCGTCATTCCCCTCTCGAGTTAGCCGGCAGGAAACTAACGAAACTTGCGATAGGATCAAGATGAAATCGCGGATGACAAAGATCGAGCCGATGGAGCGGCTGCCCGTTCCAGCATCCGAAAGAGCGCTATTGTCGAGTTATATCAATGCTTACAACAGGGTTGCTGCGCCCGATCGTGCCGTGTGCAGCAATCTTGGTAGCAATCACATCACTATAACGCGTGTCCCGACTTTTACACGATCGTAGAGGTCGATCACGTCTTCATTGCGCAGACGGATGCAGCCGGATGACACGGCATTGCCGATCGTCCAGGGCGCGTTGGTGCCGTGGATGCGATAGAGGGTCGAGCCGAGATACATGGCGCGGGCGCCGAGCGGATTGGCTTCGCCGCCTTCCATATGGGCCGGCAGATAATGGCCCTTTGCGGCTTCGCGCGCCAACATTTCCGATGGCGGCGTCCAATCGGGCCATTCCTGCTTGCGGGTGATGGTATGGGCACCGGCCCATTCGAAGCCGGGTTTGCCAACGCCGACGCCGTAGCGCCGCGCCTTGCCGCCGTCCATCACCAGATAGAGGAAGCGATCATTGGTGTCGATGACGACGGTGCCCGACCTTTCCTTGGTCGGGTAGTCGACGATCTGCGGCAGGAACTGCGGGTCGATCTGGCCGCGGACCGCCGGATATTGCGGCCGCACGACTGCGACTTGCTGCACGACGGGACGCGAAAACAGTCCGCGCGGCTGGATCACCCGCCGTACCTGCGGATTGACGGCCTGGTCCTCCGCAGGATTGTTCATGGGATTGACGGCCTGGCGCACCATGCGGCGAGAGGGATAGACCGCCGGCTGCACATCGGCACCGCCGAGCTGCATCACCCAAGGGGCGGTCAGATCAGGGCTGACGATGACAGGCGGGCGCGACTGGTAACGGTCGTCGGCGAAAGCGCCGGAGGCGAGCAGGCTCAAAGCGCCGGCGGCAAATAAAATGCATTGTTTCATCATCGGACAAACTCTCTACAAACGGGCCGAGGATGGGCGTAATTGCGCCCGGTCAGGAACATGGTGCCACTTGCGCGCCAGCGAATGGTAAACATCTATTCATCAAAATGCCGCGAAGCCGATAAACCTTTGTCAGGGTTACCGCTTGGTTTGGAAAGACGGTTTGCAAGTGGTAAACCGTGAATCGGGATGACTTGCCTTCGAATCGTTCTCTCGATCTTAAGTATTTGATTGGCATGATCTTATCCGAGAGCTGCCCGCCAGTTTTCGGGATCGGGTTCTGAAATAGGGGACGAACTGCAACAATGGCCGGAACAGGCATCATCACCGGTGAGGATGGCAAGGACCGTTGCTTCTGGCACGGCAATCTGCCGGAGTATCAGCGTTATCATGATCAGGAATGGGGCCGGCCCGTCATCGACGACATCAGGCTTTTCGAAAAGATCTGCCTGGAGGGGTTTCAATCCGGCCTGTCATGGCTGACGATCCTGCGCAAGCGCGAGAATTTCCGCGCCGCATTTGCCGGTTTCGATTTCGAGAAGGTGGCCGATTTCGGTGAGGCCGATATCGAACGCTGCCTCGGCGATGCCGGCATCATTCGCCATCGCGGCAAGATCGTCTCCACCATCAACAACGCCCGCCGTGCGATTGAGCTGCGCCAGGAATTCGGCTCGCTCGCCCGATATTTCTGGAGCCACGAGCCATCAGCCGAAGAGCGGCCGGCCTTCGTCGATTATCCGACCCTCGTCGCCAATCCGACGACGCCGGTGTCGGTGCGCATCTCGAAGGATCTGAAGAAACGCGGCTGGACTTTCGTCGGCCCCACCACAGTCTATGCCTTCATGCAGGCCATGGGCCTTGTCAACGATCACATCGAAGGCTGCTATTGCCGGAAAGAGGTGGAGGCGATGCGCAGTGCATTGGTACGGCCATGAAACGCGTGATGCTTGCCTTTTCCTTGCTCGCGTTCGCCCTGCTCGGCGGTCAAGCCGCTTATGCGCAGGATACTCAGGACGATGACAGCACCCAGGGCGCTGAGCAGACACCGCTTCCGCAACTCGATCGCGGCGAAACCGTGGAAAAGCTCGGTTTCCCTGCCGTCGTGGAGAAATTGACGGGCTGGACGAAGTTTGGCAAAGGTAAGGTCTACACGCTGCCGCTCAAGAAGGGCCAGCACGTCCGCATCACCTTCAGCTCGAAGAGCAAATACGCCTATATGGCGATCTTCGATCTCTCCTCGAATGATGACGAATCCTTCTTCGGCACCGATGAGGATGGCATGGTCGCCGATGTTACCGTCAACGAGGACACGACCTGGCTGATCAAGCCCTATTACTCCCGCGTTACCCGCCGCCGCGGCCTCGGCGCACCCTACGAAATCCTCATCGATCCCAACCCGCCGGCCACACAACAATCGAACAAGCCGGCTGATCAGGCGCCCGTGTTGTTTCCACCGAAGGCAAAATAAGGGGTGGTGAAGGATGATTAGGACAGCCCCTCGATCACTCCATGTAATTCCCCAAGATGTCCGATCTTCCGAAATCTCGGCGCCTCGGTCGGTTCGTCGATGTGTTCGAAGGCCCAGGTAAGTTCGTGCGGCACGAAGACGCCGTAGCTGCCGGCGGCGAGCGCGGGCACGATGTCTGACTTCAGCGAATTGCCGACCATCATCGCCCGCTCCGGCCCGTCACCGACCTTGGAGAAAATACGGCGATAGGTGGAGGCATTCTTGTCGGAGACAATTTCGATGGCATCGAAGAGATCGCCGAGGCCCGATTGCGCAAGCTTGCGCTCCTGATCAAAAAGATCGCCTTTGGTGATCAGCACCAGCAGGTAATTGCCCGTCAGGGCTTCCAATGTCTCCCGCACATTGGGAAGTGTTTCGACGGGATGGGCGAGCAGAATGCGGCCGATGTCGAGAATTTGCGCGATCACTGCCGTCGGCACTTCGCCCTTGGTGATCTCGATCGCCGTCTCGATCATCGACAGCGTGAAACCTTTGATGCCGAAGCCGTAACGGTGCAGGTTGCGCTTTTCGGCTTCCAGCAGTTTTTGGGAAATATTCTCGCTCTCGGCATAGTCGGCAAGCAGTTCGATGAACTGCCGTTCCGTCAGACGATAGAATTGTTCGTTTTGCCAGAGCGTGTCGTCGGCATCGAAGCCGATCGTGGTCAAGGGTCGTTGCGTCATCGAAATTCTTGCTCTTGCCGATTAAATGGATGTGAGAGTCTATCGCGCGTCGAAACGGAGGCAAGAGTGAAGCGCTGGTAACTGCATCGTGATCGGTGCCGGGTATCGCGTTGAAATCGGATTCCGGTGCATTATGTCGATGTTGTCTTGATGACGGCGGCGCCAAGACCGCTCCTCGATGACCTTCTCCGGACCTCCCCAAGGCAGCGCGAATGAGCGGCTGTCATGCCGAGGTCAATAGCCAAGAGACAAGAATTCACCGGCCGGAAGCCGCCTTCCGGCGGATCACAAGGGATTTCTTCAAATGCGTTATAATCAACTCGGCAATACCGGCATGTTCGTCTCAGAACTTTGCCTGGGTACGATGACCTTCGGCGAAGCCAATCCTAACAGCACCTGGGGTGCCATCGCCGATGTCGATCAGGCGACGGCCGATAAGATCGTCGAAAGCTCGCTCGCTGCCGGCGTCAACTTCATCGACACCGCTGATGTCTATTCCGTCGGGAATTCGGAAAAGCTGCTCGGCCAGGCCCTGAAGAATGTCGGCGTGCCGCGCAAGGACGTCATCATCGCCACCAAGGTCTACGGTGTCATGGGTGACATGCCCAACGATCGCGGCGCGTCGCGCGGCCATATCATGGATTCGGTCCAAGCCAGCCTAGAGCGGCTGCAGACCGATCATATCGACCTCTACCAGATCCATGCCACGGATTCGGTGACGCCGATCGATGAGACCTTGCGTGCGCTCGATGATCTCGTTTCTCGCGGATTGGTGCGCTATGTCGGCGTATCCAACTGGCAGGCTTGGCGTATCGCCAAGGCGCTCGGCATTTCCGAACGCCGCGGCTTTGCCCGCTTCGAAACGGTGCAGGCCTATTACTCCATCGCCGGCCGCGATCTTGAGCGCGAAATCGTGCCGCTGATGGCTGAGGAGAAGCTTGGGCTGATGGTCTGGTCGCCGCTTGCCGGCGGTCTTCTTTCCGGAAAATATGGTCCGGGTGCACCCGGCAACGGCGAAGGACGCCGCGCCAGCTTCGACTTCCCGCCCGTCGATAAGGATCGCGCCTGGGCCTGCGTTGCCGCCATGCGCGAAGTGGCCGAAAAACACGGCGCGAGCGTCGCGACCGTGGCACTCGCCTGGATCCTGGCGAAACCCTTCGTCACCAGCATCATCATCGGCGCCAAGCGTCTCGACCAGCTCGACCAGAATCTGGCAGCGGTCAAGCTGAAGCTCGATGCAGACGATCTCGCCAAGCTGGACGAGGTCAGCGCGCTGGCTGCGGAATATCCCGGCTGGATGATCCCCCGCCAAGGCGCCGCCCGCCGGCCGCAGCCTTTTGAACCGAAGGCTTGATATCCTGCGAAGGCCGTGCCGCCCTTCGCGGCGGCCCGGCTGCTATCAAAGCTCGATGACGATCTTGCCGAAGGCACCGCGATCGAGATGATCGAAGGCCTCCGGAACCTCGCCGAAAGCATAGCGGTGGGCGATGACGGGCTTCAGGCCGATGCTGTCCACCGCACGTACGAAATCTTCAAGCGAGCGGCGATGGCCGACGCTGATGCCTTGCACGACGGGAGACTTCAAAAGCAGCGGCGCCGCCGGACCGGAAATGTCGAAGCCCTCCAGAACACCTATGACGGAAATACGGCCATGAGGCGTCACCGCCTTCAGCGACTGAGCGAAGTTCGGTCCGCCGGCGATTTCAATGATATGGTCGATGCCGCGATCGTCGGTAATGCGATAGACCTCCTCCACCCAATCGCTGGTATTGCGGTCGATGCCGTGATGGGCACCGAGCGCCTTTGCCCGTGCCAGCTTCTCCGGCCCTGATGAGGTCACGAACACCTCGGCTCCCTGGGCGGCGGCGATCTGCAGGCCGAACAGCGCCACGCCACCGGTTCCCTGCACCAGCACGCGATCGCCAGGCTTGATCTTGCCGCGTTCCACCAAGGCGAACCATGCCGTCAGACCGGCGCAAGGCAGTGTGCTTGCCTCGGCGTCATTGAGGCTCTTGGGCGCCGAGACGAGCCAGTCCTGCGGCACGGCGATATATTCGGAGAGAACGCCGGGATAGAAGCCGCCAAGCGTCTTATAAGGAGGATTGCGGGCATCGCCGAGCGGCTTGTCGTCGATCCAGCCCGGGTGGAAGGTCGAAATGACACGATCGCCGGTCGAAAATCTGGTGACATCGTCTCCCACCGCTTCGACGACGCCCGTCATGTCGGAAGCCGGCACGAAGGGAAATTGGATCGGCAGGCCCATGCCGGTCTCGCGAACGAGCTTGTCGCGATAGTTCAGCGAAACCGCCTTGACCCGCACGAGGACTTCGCCGCGGGCAGGCGTGGGAACCGCTGTTTCCGTGAGGTTCAAGGGGGCGCCGACGGCGATTGTCTCGAGGGTCCAGCGCTTCATAATCTTCGTCATCATGATCTCCTGTGAGGAATTGGAAGCAATGGAGCCACTATATCGTTGCCTCTTGATCGTCAGTGGCGATATAAATTCCGCTAACTGGTTCCTATGAGGAAGCAATCGTCATGAATGACATGCTCAACGGCATTCCGGAATTCGTGGAGGCAGTCGAAGCCGGCGGCTTTTCGGCGGCGGCGGCGCGCATGAATCTGTCGCGCTCGGCGATCGGCAAGGCCATCGCAAGACTGGAGAGGCGCCTGAACACTCGCCTGTTTCATCGCACCACGCGCATGCAGAGCCTGACAGATGAAGGCCAGGCTTTTTACGAGCGCTGCCGCCGGGCACTGGACGAGATACAGTCGGGCGAGGCCATGCTGGAATCGGGAAAGCGCGAGGTCACGGGGCGCCTGCGCATCTCCATGCCCGTCCTCTTCGGCCGCCGCTGTGCCGCGCCGCTGCTGCTGGAACTAGCCCGCATGCATCCCAAGCTCGAACTGGATCTCTCCTTCAGTGATCGGGTGGTCGATCTCTTTGAGGAGGGGTTCGATCTGGCCATTCGCAACGGCGTGCTGCGCGATGAAGCCGGCCTTGCCGCCCGCAAGGTCGCCCTTCATCGCATGACGCTCTGCGCGTCGCCGGATTATCTTGCCGCAAGAGGCGCGCCGCAGGCCATCGACGACCTCGCCGGCCATGACCTCATCGTCTATGCGAGATCGGGCGAAACGAAGAAATGGACCTTCCTGCAGGAGAACGGCACGGCCGTTGATTATTTTCCCGAAACGCGTCTGCGCTTCGATGATCTGGAGGTCCTTGCCGACGCGGCGGCGTCCGGGATGGGGATCGCGTGGCTGCCTTGCTGGCTGGTGCGTGACTACGTGGCTGCCGGCACGCTCACGCCGGCGCTGAAGAATGTTTCCAGTCGAGCCGTCAATGTCTACGCGGTTTGGCCGCAGGTGCCGCAGCTCTCGTTGAAGATGCGTGCGGTCATAGACCTCCTGGCGGCACGCCTGCCTGATATTATGAATTGAGTGCAGGCGGAAAAATCCGGCCGTTCCAGTCCGCTTGCGGTCAACGATGCCGAAGCTCTGCTTCAGGCTGCTGTTGCAGGATTAGGGCGCGCGCTCCTGCCGAAAATTCTGGCCGACAATGTCGATGGGCTTTGTCGCGTCGATAGCGGCGACAGAAACCCGCCGACGCGTGGGATATGGCTGCTCATACACGCCGAGCTTCGCCACCTCGTTCGCATCCGAGCCGTTTCCGATTGGTTGGATACTGTATTTCGCCGTACGCATCTCGAACAATGAAAGAAGCGGCATAGAGCCGCCTCCACTCTCTGACTTACTTGCCGTACTTGATTGGGCTCAAGGGCCCCCGGCAGCATAGCGAGGCGCCAGTTTGACCGCGCTCAGGATCTCGACGGGAGGATATCTCACGCAATCGGCAACATCGAACGTCACGGTAAACCTGGCCGGCGTTTCCGCAGCCCAGGTCAGCGCTGTTTCGGCCGATGCCATCGGGATTTTCATCGCGATCGTGCAATGAGGTTGCCAATGGTCGGGACGATAATGCTCATCACATAGGATAGGATCGATTTCTCGGTGAACAGCCTCGTGGGCGTGTCGCAAGGCGCTATCATCGACGGGACGCGCCCAAAGTACCAGCACGTCATGCCTGAAGTGCCGGATGCCTGAGAATTCCACGGACATTGCCGGAATCTCGTGAAAAGCCTTGCGAACGGCCTCGCAGAGACGGTCTGGCGAGATATCTTCGTAGATGGCAAAGGTCAGATGCGGAGGATAGTTCAGCCCTTGCATCGACGGCACGGTTTCAAAGGCGCTGGCCTGCCGCCAGAGATCGAGGACAGGCAACGCCGTATTGTTGGTGGATTTCAGGCTGATCGCATAGGGCATGGTTTCCACGTCCGGGTCGTCCGCTCAAATTCCCACGCACACCGCAGTAAGGGGCGCTCAACGATAGATGTCGCGACGGTTGCCGATTTCGACGACTAACACGACCAGCCGGCTATCCTGCAGATCGCAAATGATCCGATAGTCGCCAACCCGATAACGCCAATAGTTTCCGAGTTTTGCACCTTGCAAAGCGTCGCCGACCTGGCGCGGATCGTGCAGGCTCGGAAGACGCTCTTCCAGAAAGTCCCTTATTCTCCTGCGTGTCTTTGGGTCGAGTTTTTCAACGAATTTGCGAGCAGATCGGGCGTACTCAATCGTCCAGACCACGCCAGAACTCCTCGGAGCTTACGATCTCGTCTTCGCCCTTCTTAATCCGCTCCATGGCCCGCTCAGCCAAATACACGTCCTCCAGGTCCTGCAGATGTGCTTCAATCGCCTGCCGGATATAGTAGGTTGCTGTACGACCGGTGCGTTCGGCCAGAGCCTGTAGGCGCTCATAGGTCTCATCTGGCAAACGGATAGCTGTCTGCTTGCTCATTAAAGTTGGTCCCTGTAACAGTCGGGATGCGTGTATCCCAAATATAGATGCTTCAGGTCCGTCTGTCACTGTCAGTTTTGTCAGATGAGAACATACACAATCCTTGCCGCATCCCGCGCTATCCGCTAGTTAACCGCCACTGTTCCCGTACCGGATTATCCTGCAAATGAGCGATAAACAAAAGAAACCGCAGAAGCTCAAGGCCCGCTTGCCGCGTGGCTTTGTCGATCGTTCGGCGAGCGATATTCGCGCCGTCAACGAAATGACCGCCAAGATCCGGGCCGTGTATGAGCATTATGGTTTCGATCCCGTCGAAACGCCGCTGTTCGAATATACCGATGCGCTCGGCAAGTTCCTGCCCGATAGCGATCGTCCGAACGAGGGCGTATTCTCGCTTCAGGATGACGACGAGCAGTGGATGTCGCTGCGCTACGACCTGACGGCGCCGCTCGCCCGTCATGTCGCGGAGAATTTCAACGAAATCCAGCTTCCCTACCGCACCTATCGTGCCGGCTATGTCTTCCGCAACGAGAAGCCAGGCCCGGGCCGCTTCCGCCAGTTCATGCAGTTCGACGCCGATACGGTCGGCGCGCCGGGCGTGCAGGCCGATGCCGAAATGTGCATGATGATGGCCGACACGCTGGAGTCGCTTGGCATTAAGCGCGGCGACTATGTCGTCCGCGTCAACAACCGCAAGGTTCTGGATGGCGTGCTCGAGGCGATCGGTCTCGGCGGCGACGACAAGGCGGGCCAGCGGCTGAACGTGCTGCGCGCCATCGATAAGCTCGACAAGTTCGGGCCGGAAGGTGTTGCGCTGCTGCTCGGGCCGGGCCGCAAGGACGAGTCCGGCGATTTCACCAAGGGTGCCGGGCTGAACGCCGACCAAATCGAGAAGGTGCTCTTCTTCGTCGGTATCAAGGATTATGCCGAAAGTGCCGTCCGGCTTGCTGAGCTTGTCGCCGGCACGTCCAACGGCAGCGAAGGCGTCGAGGAGCTGAACCTGATCGGCTCGCTCGTCACCAGCGCCGGCTATCATTCCGATCGCATCAAGATCGATCCGTCCGTCGTGCGCGGCCTCGAATATTATACCGGCCCGGTCTACGAAGCCGAGCTCCTGTTCGACGTTACCAATGAAAAGGGCGAAAAGGTCGTCTTCGGCTCGGTTGGCGGCGGTGGCCGTTATGACGGACTCGTCTCACGTTTCATGGGGCAGCCGGTTCCGGCCACGGGCTTCTCCATCGGCGTCTCGCGCCTGATGACGGCCTTGAAGAATCTTGGCAAGCTCGGTCAGGACGAGGTGATCGCCCCCGTCCTGGTCACCGTCATGGACGGCGATGTCGAGGCGATGGGCCGCTATCAGCGGATGACGCAGCAATTGCGCGCCGCCGGTATCCGCGCCGAGATGTTTCAGGGCAATTGGAAGAAGTTCGGCAATCAGCTCAAATATGCCGATCGCCGCGGCTGCCCGATCGCCATCATTCAGGGCGGCGACGAGCGCGCGCAAGGTGTCGTGCAACTCAAGGATCTGATCGAGGGCAAGCGCCTCTCCGGCGAGATCGAGGACAATGCGAGCTGGCGCGAGGCCCGCGTCGCGCAGGAAACCGCGCCGGAAGCCGATCTGGTGACCAAGGTGCAGGAGATTTTGGCGGCGCAGGCGGAAGACCGCAAGAGGGCGGCCGGCAATGTCTGAGTGTGCGGCCTTGCCCCTCACCCTAGCCCTCTCCCCGCAGGCGGGGCGAGGGGACGACCTCTTGTGTCGCGCCCTGTCGATCTTCACGAGGTTGAAGGGCGATGGAAGATGCGTCTATTCCCTTCTCCCCGCCGGGGAGAAGGAGGAGGTACTCCCATGCCCCTGATCAACCTCCCAGATTTTGCCGGCGATCTCCTAGCCGAGTTCGGTGCCCGCGGAACGGAGCGGGTGGATACGCCGATCATCCAGCCGGCCGAGCCCTTTCTCGACATGGCGGGCGAAGACCTGCGCCGCCGTATCTTCATGACGGAGAACGAGACCGGTGCCAGCCTCTGCCTGCGTCCCGAATTCACCATTCCTGTCTGCCTGCGTCATATCGAGACCGCGACCGGTACGCCGAAGCGCTATTCCTATCTTGGCGAGATCTTCCGCCAGCGCCGCGAAGGCGGCAATGAATTCTATCAGGCGGGAATAGAAGATCTTGGCGACCGCGATATCGCCGGCGCCGACGCCCGCCTCATCGGTGATGCCATCGGCATTCTCAATCGGCTGGTGCCGGGCAGGGCGCTATCGGTGACGCTCGGCGATCAAGCTGTTTTCGAGGCCGTCGTGCAGGCGCTCGGTCTGCCCTCCGGCTGGCAGAAGCGCCTGGTGCATGCCTTCGGCAATATGACGCAGCTCCAAACGCTGCTGGCACGGCTCGCAAGCCCGCAGCCGGTCACTGGCCTTGATCCGCATGTGTTTGATTTTCTGACGCGCGGCGACGAGCAGGGGCTGGTCAAGCATATCGACAGCACCATGAAGGCGACCGGCTATTCCACCAATGCCAGCCGCTCGCCGCAGGAGATCGCCCGCCGTCTTCGCGAAAAGCTGGTTCTCTCGGAAACGCGGCTCGATGATGCCGCTTTCGGTGTCCTGGAGGAATTCCTGTCGCTCCGCCTGCCGCTCGCCGAGGCATCTTCCGCGCTGGCCGGCTTTGCCGATGCGGCCGGGCTGAAGCTCGGAACTGCGCTTGAGCGTTTCGATGCCCGCGTTGCGGCCCTTGCCAAGGCCGGCGTCAACGCTGCCCAGATCGAGTATCGCGCCGCCTTCGGCCGTCCGCTCGACTATTACACCGGCCTCGTCTTCGAGGTGATGGTGGAAGGATCGCCGGCAGTGCTCGCCGGCGGCGGCCGTTTTGACCGGCTGCTGACACTGCTCGGCGCCAAGGACCACATTCCGGCCGTCGGCTTCGCGCTCTGGCTCGACCGCATCGAAACCGCGAGGGCCGCCTGATGACCATCACCATAGCGCTTCCCTCCAAGGGCCGCATGAAGGACGATTGCTCGGCGGTCTTCGAGCGCGCCGGCATGCCCATCGTCGCCGTCGGCAATGATCGCTCCTATCGCGGCCGTGTCGAAGGCTGGGACGGCGTCGAGATCGCTTTCCTGTCGGCCTCGGAAATCTCGCGCGAGATCGGCAACGGCAGCGTCGATTTCGGCATTACCGGCGAAGATCTCGTGCGCGAAGGCATGGCGGAGGCCGATCGCCGTGTCGAATTCTGCGCAAGGCTTGGTTTTGGTCATGCCGATGTCGTCGTCGCGGTGCCGGATATCTGGCTCGATGTCGATACCATGGCTGATCTCGGCGACGTCGCCGCCGATTTCCGCGCCCGTCATGGTCGCAGGCTGACGGTCGCGACGAAATATTGGCGGCTGACGCAGCAGTTCTTCTCCAGCCAGCACGGCATCCAGCTCTATCGCATCGTCGAAAGCCTCGGCGCCACCGAAGGAGCACCCGCTTCCGGCTCGGCCGACATCATCGTCGACATCACCTCCACCGGCTCGACCTTGCGGGCGAACCATCTGAAGGTTCTGTCTGATGGGATCATCTTGCGCTCCGAGGCCTGCCTCGTCCGGGCGCGCAAGGAAAGCCATGAGAGCGATCCCTTGGTTCAGCGCATCATCGTCGCCGTACGCGGCGCGCTTTGATATTTGCCGATCTGTTTGACGATACAAAAAACCCGCCGGAAATTCCGGCGGGTTTTTGATGCTTGGGAGGCCTTGAGCGATCAGGCGGCTGCGTAGGCGCCGCGGCGTGCGTCGAGCGAATAGGCGCCCGGGCCATTGGTGGCGAGCATGATGTAGGCGCCAGCGAGCGTGACGTTCTTCAGGAAGTTGACGAAGTTCAGGCCGTTGATCCAGCCATTGGCGGCAGCCGGAAAGTCAGGAACGTTGACGGTCGGCAGGTGGAAGACAATGCCGGTGAAGACGCAGAACAGGGCGAGCAGCCAGCCGACGATGCGGATCTGGAAGCCGACGAGAACGCAGACGCCGGTCACGAATTCGAAGGCACCAGCGAGATAGGTGAGAAGCGTGGCGGCAGGCATGCCGGCGCCGGCAATCATGCCTGCGGTGCTTGACGGATCGGCAAGCTTGCCGAAGCCGGCGAAGATAAACATGAAGGCGAGCAGGATGCGCGCCACAAGGATGATGATGTTATTGGTGTTGGACATGACGGTCTCCTGTAAAGGTGGTGAGTGCCGCGAGCGACAATTTCTGAGACCCGTTATTCGCGATTTTAGTGCGATTGGAAAGATAAACAAGTGCGCACGATTAGTTCACAATTGTTGAACAATCTCCCTGCGGTCGACATCTTCCCATATGCTCCATATCGATTATGTTGGCGCGAATTCATTCGCCAAATCATGATTTTCAGAAGGAAGCCCCATGGCCGATCTGTCTTCATTTCCAATTACCAAGCGCTGGCCTGCCAGCAATTCGGATATTATCCAGCTCTACTCACTGCCGACGCCGAACGGCGTCAAGGTATCGATTGCGCTCGAAGAACTTGGCCTTCCCTATGAGCCACATCTGATTTCCTTTAGCACCAACGACCAGAAGTCGCCGGAATTCGTCTCGCTCAATCCCAACGGCCGCATTCCCGCGATCATCGATCCCAACGGCCCTGACGGTAAGCCGATCGGCCTGTTCGAATCGGGTGCCATCCTCGTCTATCTCGCCGAAAAGACAGGTAAGCTGATGCCCCGGGATGCGGCCGGGCGCTATGAAACATTGCAATGGGTGTTCTTCCAGATGGCCGGCATTGGCCCGATGTTCGGACAGTTCGGCCACTTCTTCAAATTCGCCGCCGACAAGGTCGCCAACAACGCCTATCCGGTCGAGCGATATCGTGATGAAAGCAAGCGCCTGTTGAGCGTCTTGGAAAGCCGCCTGCAGGGCCGCCAGTGGATCATGGGCGACGAATATACCATCGCCGACATTGCCACTTTTCCGTGGGTCCGGGGCGTCGATGTCTTTTACGGCGGCCGGGAAGTTCTCGATTTCGCAAGTTTCCCGGCGGTCACGGATTGGCTTGAACGCGCTATCGCTCGCCCGGCGAGCCAACGCGGGCTGAACATCCCGAAACGGGATTGATCGCGAGTATTTCCGCGCAAGATGCAAGGCCGGTCCGAAAGGATCGGCCTTTTGCGTTTAGGATCTACTGCCGGCTCGCCAACTGGCTGCCCGGCTCGAGCTTGAAACGCGGAAACAGGAAGACGCCCACCATGCTGCCGGCGTGTTTTCCTTCCGTGCCGATGGATTCGCCGACGCAGAAGATCGGTTGGCGGTGGCCCCCGACGCCGAGTGCGGTGGTGGAGTAGCAGAAGCTGGACGAGGCGGTTGCTGCCTGCTCGAACAGGTCGAGGATGCGGGCACGGTCATGGGCGTCGTAGCAATGCATCAGGCTCAACAGGCCGCATTCGGACGAAGTCAACCCGTGCAGCATCGTGCCCCATTGACCGAGCTTGATGATGCCGCTCGATAAATCACCGGTCCATCCCTCGGAGACACAGAACTGCGCCAGAAGATCAGGGTCATGTCCACTGAACTCCAATGACCCCGGAGCGAAAGGTGCAGCAAGATTGGCTTTGGCGATCTTGAACAAGATATTCCCCAGCTTGAGGCGCGGGTTCCCCTGCGCGCGCTTCAATCGAATTCCATGCCTTATTGATCAGAGCGTGGCTCCGTATATTGCACAGCTATGGATCGCGAAGGCATCCTCGCTGAACCCATCCCCCCGGGCGTGCTTCCGGATCGTCAATTGAATGCTTCAAGTCACTTCAAGTAATGATTCTACCTGAACTATCTATCCAAAAGGTTATGACGGTGCTTGCCCGCGGATAAGGTGGGCCGAAATCAAGTAAAATTTGTGTGCTCTGCAACAGTCCCCCCGAACGTCATTGCGCTGCGATTTATAGGAGCTTTTATAAAAACGGCAATGGGGCAATTTGCGTAAATTTGCGCAGTTACAAAATCTGTCGAACCTTGCGCGGCGGCAGGTTCATCATAAATGAAAAGGGCGACCCGAGGGCCGCCCTTCGTCAATTCCGGATGCCGGAACGAACAGTCGCAATAAGGCTGACGCCCTATCACATCATGTCCATGCCGCCACTTCAGGCCGCTTGGCGGCCTGAAGCATCAAAGATGCATGGGCGAAGCTTTATGGACATTCCTGTGATCGGGCTGACGCCCTATCACATCATGTCCATGCCGCCCATGCCGCCCATGCCGCCTGGCATGCCAGCCGGAGCGTCCTTCTTCGGCAGCTCGGCGATCATGGCTTCGGTGGTGATCAGCAGCGAAGCAACCGAAGCTGCGTCCTGCAGAGCCGTGCGAACGACCTTGACCGGGTCGACGATGCCCATGGAGATCATGTCGCCATAGACGCCCGTCTGAGCGTTGTAGCCCCAGTTGTCTTCGTTCTTGTCGAGGATCTTGCCGACAACGATGGAGGCTTCATCACCAGCGTTTTCAGCGATCTGGCGGCAAGGAGCCTGCAGAGCACGGCGGATGATGTTGATGCCGGCTTCCTGGTCGTCGTTTTCACCCTTTGCGGTGATCTTGACGGAGGAGCGCAGCAGAGCCGTGCCGCCGCCCGGTACGATGCCTTCCTGAACAGCAGCGCGCGTCGCGTTCAGAGCGTCGTCGATGCGGTCCTTCTTTTCCTTGACTTCGACTTCCGTCGAGCCGCCGACGCGGATGACGGCAACGCCGCCAGCGAGCTTGGCAAGACGTTCCTGCAGCTTTTCGCGGTCGTAGTCGGAGGTGGTTTCTTCGATCTGGGCCTTGATCTGGGCAACGCGGCCTTCGATGTCGGACTTAGCGCCCGAACCGTCGACGATCGTGGTGTTTTCCTTGGAGATCGAAACCTTCTTGGCGCGGCCGAGCATGTCGAGGGTGACAGATTCGAGCTTGATGCCGAGGTCTTCGGAGATGACAGTGCCGCCCGTCAGGATGGCGATGTCTTCCAGCATGGCCTTGCGGCGATCGCCGAAGCCCGGAGCCTTGACGGCAGCGATCTTCAGACCACCGCGCAGCTTGTTGACGACGAGCGTAGCAAGAGCTTCGCCTTCGACGTCTTCAGCGATGATGAGGAGCGGCTTGCCGGTCTGCACGACAGCTTCGAGAACCGGAAGCATGGCCTGCAGGTTCGAGAGCTTCTTCTCGTGCAGGAGGATGAACGCGTCTTCGAGGTCGGCGATCATCTTTTCCGGGTTGGTCACGAAGTAGGGGCTGAGGTAGCCGCGGTCGAACTGCATGCCTTCGACGACTTCGAGTTCGGTTTCGGCGGTCTTGGCTTCTTCAACCGTGATGACGCCTTCGTTGCCGACCTTCTGCATGGCTTCAGCAATATCGAGACCGATCTGCTTTTCGCCGTTTGCGGAGATCGTGCCGACCTGTGCGACTTCTTCCGAGGTGTTGATCTTCTTGGCCTTGGCCTGGAGATCCTTGACGACTTCGGCAACGGCGAGGTCGATGCCGCGCTTCAGGTCCATCGGGTTCATGCCGGCTGCAACGGCCTTGGCGCCTTCGCGAACGATGGCCTGGGCAAGAACGGTTGCGGTCGTCGTGCCGTCGCCGGCGATGTCGTTGGTCTTCGAAGCAACTTCGCGGACCATCTGTGCGCCCATGTTTTCGAACTTGTCTTCGAGTTCGATTTCCTTGGCGACGGTGACGCCGTCCTTGGTGATGCGCGGAGCGCCGAAGGACTTGTCGATAACGACGTTACGACCCTTCGGGCCGAGCGTGACCTTCACTGCGTCAGCGAGGATGTCGACGCCACGAAGCATCTTTTCGCGGGCGCTGCGGCCGAATTTTACTTCTTTAGCTGCCATGTTTGAAACTCCTGAATTCGCGTTGTCCGGGTTTATGGCCCGTCAGCTTTATCGGAAAAGGGGAAATCGGCTGGATTAGCCGATGATGCCCATGATGTCGGCTTCCTTCATGATCAGAAGGTCTTCGCCGTTGAGCTTGACTTCGGTGCCGGACCACTTGCCGAACAGAACGCGATCGCCAACCTTGACGTCGAGTGCTACGACCTTGCCGGATTCATCACGGGCGCCAGAACCGACGGCGACGATTTCGCCTTCCTGCGGCTTTTCCTTGGCGGTGTCCGGAATGATGATGCCACCCTTGGTCTTTTCTTCCGACTCGACGCGACGAACGACGACACGGTCATGAAGGGGGCGGAAATTGGTGCTTGCCATTGTCTAATCCCTCGATCAAATGACATTCACGGATCAGCGGGGGATCCGTATGGGGCTTTGTTAGCACTCTGCCTCGGCGAGTGCTAACGGACGGTGATTTAGGATTGGGCGCTAAACGAGTCAAGAATGTGTCCGTGAATTTTTTCGGACAGCTCTTCGTTGACTTGCCGCAGCTTTTGCCGGAAAATCTTCAATATGGGGTTTGCGAATACCCCACGAGGCGTCATGCCGGAGTTTCGCGTCCATCTCTTTTGGAAGGGACGTAACATGACTTCGTTCAACGCCATCACTCCCGAAAAGCTTCTTCGTCTGCTGGGTACGCCGAAAGCGCCCGCAATACTCGATGTTCGAGACGCCGATGATTTTGAGGCCGATCCTTATCTGCTGCCGGCCTCGCGACGTCGGGATCATGAGAACGTTCAGGCTTGGGCCGCCGAATTTCGCGGCCGCAATGTCGTCTGCCTCTGTCAACATGGCGGCAAGCTCAGCGAAGGTGTCGCCGCCTGGCTGCGGCTGGCCGGTACTGCGGCGGAAATCCTCGATGGTGGCCTCGATGCCTGGCGGGCGGCGGGATTGCCGCTGATCCCGGTTTCGATTCTGCCTGGGGCCAATGCGTCGGGTGCGACCGTGTGGGTGACCCGCGCCCGGCCGAAGATCGATCGCATCGCCTGCCCCTGGCTGATCCGCCGCTTCGTCGATCCCGATGCGTCGTTTCTCTTTGTCACGCCTCAGGAAGTCGACGGCGTCGCCCAACGTTTCGGCGCGACGCCCTTCGACGTGGAAGGGGTATTTTGGAGCCATCGCGACGAGGATTGCACTTTCGATACGATGGTCAAGGAATTCCGGCTCGAACTCCCGGCGCTTCATCATCTTTCCCGCATCGTCAGGGGCGCCGATACCAACAGGCTCGACCTCGAACCGCAGGCGGCCGGCTTGCTTGCCGTCTCGCTCGGATTGTCGCGCATGTGTGCTGACGATATTGAACAGTTGGATGCAGGGATGTTGTGTTATGACGCGCTTTATCGCTGGGCGCGCGACGCGACGCAGGAAAAGCATGACTGGGTATCGCATGGAGCTAAAAAATCGTGAGTGAAACCGTTTTGGTTGACGATCTCGCCGCGACCCCATCCCTCAGTGAGGCCACGCGTGTATGGGCGCGCGTTGGCGTATTAAGCTTCGGAGGCCCGGCCGGGCAAATCGCGTTGATGCATCGCATCCTCGTCGATGAGAAGCGTTGGATCGATGAAGAGCGCTTTCTGCATGCACTGAGCTATTGCATGCTGCTGCCGGGACCGGAGGCGCAGCAGCTCGCCACCTATATCGGCTGGCTGCTGCATGGCATCCGTGGCGGCCTGATCGCGGGGCTTCTGTTCATCGTGCCGGGCTTCGCCGTTATCCTGGCGCTATCGGCCTTCTACGCCCTGTTTCACGATACCACCCTGCTTGCGACCGTCTTTTTTGGCATTAAGGCCGGTGTGCTGGCGATCGTGCTGCAGGCGCTGATCCGGCTGAGCGGCCGGGCGCTGAGAACCCGCTTTCATATTGCCGTTGCGATCGCAAGCTTCACTCTGCTTTTCGTCTTCGATCTGCCATTTCCGCTGGTGGTGCTTTTGGCCGGCCTCTCGGGTTATGGTCGGGTTCTCTATCGCGCTTATCATGATGATCACTGGCGGCCGCGACTGCCTCGGCTTGCCATTACCAATATCGGCATCGGAGCGCTGCGAAGTGGCCGCCTGCGGACCGCTGCGGTCACGCTCTTATGCTGGCTGGCGATCTGGCAGGCGCCGCTGTTGCTGATCCATGTCATAAATGGACCCAAGGATATTGTCGCCGAAACGCTAAGTGGCGGCACAAATGTCTTCGGCGCCATCTTCTCCTTCTTCTCCCGCATGGCAGTGGTTACCTTTGGCGGCGCCTATGCCGTGCTTGCCTATGTCGCGCAGACCGCTGTCCAGCATTACGCCTGGCTGCGGCCGGGCGAGATGCTGGATGGTCTGGCGCTGGCGGAGACGACGCCAGGACCGCTAGTATTGGTCCTCTGTTTCGTCGGCTTCATGGCCGGCTTCCGCAATCCCTTCGGCTTGGATCCTTTGACGGCAGGGTTCCTCGGCGCCAGCCTCGCGGCGTGGGCGACGTTCGCACCGAGCTTTCTTTTCATTTTCGCCGGCGCCCCTTTCATCGAGCGTCTGCGCGGTCACGCCGGTCTGTCGGCGGCTCTTGCCGCGATAACGGCTGCGATCGTCGGCGTCATGGCCAATCTGTCGGTTTGGTTTGGCCTGCATGTGCTCTTCGCCGATACCGGGCGGCTCGTTCTTTTGAGCCACCGCGTCAAGATTCAGGGTGGGGACTATGCCAACGTTCCGATCGCCGGCATTGCCTGGCCGGTCTGGACTACGCTTGATGTTTCCGCGCTGCTGCTTTTCATTCTCGCCACTGTGCTCGTCTTCCGTCATCGGGCAGGGGTGGCAACCGTACTCGGTATATCTGCCTTGGCCGGTTGCCTGCTGCGCTTCGCCGGATGAATCGGAAGCGGTCTATGTGCGGTGCAAAAACCTGCACTCCGCTCTTGTAATTTGCCGGCCGGTTTGCAATGTCAGCCCGTGATTTCTTTGACCACGAGGACTGCATGGGCAAGCGTATCGAAAGCTTCCGCGAGATCGGCAAACTTTATGATGTCGCGCTCTGTGATGTCTGGGGCGTGCTGCACAACGGCGTGTCGGTATATGAGGACGCGCCGGTTGCGCTGGAAGCTGCGCGCGGCGACGGGCTGACCGTCGTCCTCATCACCAATTCTCCCCGCGTGGCGCCGAAAGTGGTCGAGCAATTGCGCCAGATCGGCGTTCCCGACAGCGCCTATGACCGCATCGTTACTTCCGGCGACGTGACCCGCCGCCTGATTGCCGAGGGCCCGAAGAAAGTATTTTTGCTCGGTCCTGAGCGCGATATCGCTATCATCGAGGGGCTGGACGTTGTGCGCGTCGAGGCCGATGAGGCTGAGAGCATCGTCTGTACCGGCTTCTTCGATGACGAAACCGAGACCCCCGACGATTATACCGACATGCTGAAGGCCTGGTCGGCCCGTAATGTGCCGCTGATCTGCGCCAATCCCGATCTCGTCGTCGAGCGCGGGCACCGCATGATCCCCTGCGCCGGTGCCATGGCCGCTTATTACGATCGGCTCGGTGGCGAGACGCGGATTGCCGGCAAGCCGCATCAGCCGATCTACGATGCCTCGATCGCAGCCGCCCGCGAAGCGCGCGGCGAATTCCCGATGTCGCGCGTTGTCGCCATCGGTGACGGCATGCCGACCGATGTGCGCGGCGCGCTCGATTACGGACTCGATCTTCTTTATATAAGCCATGGTATCCATGCCCGCGAATATGTCGTCGACGGCCACACCGACGAGGCAGCGCTTGGCGCCTTCCTGGCGCGCGAACAGGCGTCGCCGAAGTGGTGGATGCCGCGCCTTGTCTGAGGAGAGTGGTAGCCGATGACCGTCTTCCATCGCAATGAGACCCGCGAACCGCTGCCGGACAATCTGAAAGGCGGCGTCATTGCCATCGGTAATTTCGACGGCGTGCATCGCGGCCATCAATCCGTGCTCGATCGCGCGCTGGAGATTGCCAGGGAGCGCGGCGTGCCGGCGCTGGTCCTAACCTTCGAGCCACATCCGCGGACCGTCTTCAGGCCTGATCAGCCGGTTTTCCGCCTGACGCCGGCGCCGCTGAAGGCGCGGCTTCTCGAGGCGATCGGCTTCAACGCCGTCATTGAATATCCCTTCGACCGGGCCTTTTCGCAGCGTTCCGCCGATGAATTCGTCCATTCGATTCTGATCGACTGGCTGCATGCTTCCGAAGTGGTCACCGGCTTCGATTTCCATTTCGGCCATGATCGCCAGGGCGGTCCGGCCTTCCTGATGAATGCCGGCAGCAAGAACGGCTTCGGCGTGACGCTGATCGACGCCTTTCGCGATGAAAATGCCGAAGTGGTTTCGTCAAGCCGCATTCGGGCATTGCTGGTGGAAGGCGAGGTGGCGGAGGCTGCGGGTCTGCTCGGCTATCGCTATACGGTCGAGGCAGAGGTCATTGGCGGCGAAAAACTCGGCCGCTCGCTGGGCTTCCCAACCGCCAATATGCGGCTGCCACCGGAAGCGGAGCTGAAGGCTGGTATCTATGCCGTGCGCTTTCGCGCCGCCGATGGCGTCATTCGCGATGGTGTCGCCAGCTATGGCCGGCGCCCGACGGTGACCGACAACGGGGCGCCGCTGCTCGAAACCTTCGTTTTCGACTTCAGCGGCGATCTCTATGGTCAGATCTGTTCCGTCTCTTTCTTCGGTTATCTCCGGCCCGAACTGAAGTTCGACGGCCTCGACCCGCTGGTGGCGCAGATCAGGAAGGATGAAGAGGAGGCGAGGGCGCTGCTCGCCGGCGTCCGCCCGCTCGGGGATATCGACCGGTTCATCGCCTTTTCTTGATTGTCACGCGGCACGGGCCTGATTGGGCGGGCTCCGATTGGCCGCGGGTGGAAGCATCAGCGGGTTTCTATGCCCTGCGGCGGCTGATCCCTCTTTCTTTCCATGCAAAAAACGCCTATGAACCGCCAACCATGACCCAATTTCGGCTGAGCCTATCGATACGAATTATTGGCCCGGCCTTCCGCGCGCTTTAAGCGGCCGGAAGGTCCGGGTTTTGGGCGCCTGTTCCCGAGGCGCTTTCCGCCGCCGAAAAATCCCCATATGGCTGCGCCTTTCCGGCGCGAAACGCCCGAGACGCCGAGGCAATTGTCAGAACAATGACCGATACCGCTGAAAAGATCGACTATTCGAAAACCCTTTACCTGCCCGAGACCGACTTCCCGATGCGCGCCGGCCTGCCGCAGAAGGAGCCGGAGCTCGTCAAGCGCTGGCAGGAAATGAACCTCTACAAGAAGCTGCGCGCTTCCGCCGCCGGCCGCGAAAAATTCGTGCTGCATGACGGTCCGCCCTATGCCAACGGCAACATCCATATCGGCCACGCGCTGAACAAGATCCTCAAGGACGTCATCACCCGCTCGTTCCAGATGCGCGGCTATGATAGCAATTATGTTCCGGGTTGGGACTGCCACGGTCTGCCGATCGAATGGAAGATCGAGGAAAAATACCGCGAGAAGGGCAAGAACAAGGACGAAGTCCCGGTCAACGAATTCCGCCAGGAATGCCGTGACTTCGCCTCAGGCTGGATCAAGATCCAGTCCGAGGAATTCCGCCGTCTCGGCATCGTCGGTGATTTCGACAATCCCTATCTGACGATGAACTTCCACGCCGAATCCCGCATCGCCGGCGAGCTCTTGAAGATCGCCCGCAGCGGTCAGCTCTATCGCGGCTCCAAGCCGATCATGTGGTCGGTGGTCGAGCGTACGGCACTGGCGGAAGCCGAAGTCGAATATGCCGATGTCGAGAGCGATACGATCTGGGTGAAGTTCCCGGTCGTCGAAGGTCCGGCGGCGCTCGCCGATGCCTTCGTCGTCATCTGGACCACGACGCCCTGGACGATCCCCGGCAACCGGGCGATCTCCTATTCGTCGCGGGTTTCCTACGGCCTGTACGAGGTGACGGAAGCCGCCAATGATTTCGGTCCGCGCCCAGGCGAAAAGCTGATCTTTGCCGACAAGCTTGCCGAGGAATCCTTCGCCAAGGCGAAGCTGCAGTTCAAGCGCCTGCGCGATGTGACCGCTGATGAGCTTGGTGCGAGCATCTGCGCCCATCCGTTGGCGTCGCTCGGCTACGACTTCAAGGTTCCGTTGCTCGATGGCGATCATGTGACCGACGATGCCGGTACCGGCTTCGTGCACACCGCCCCAAGCCATGGCCGCGAGGACTTCGACGCCTGGACGAGCCATGCCCGCCAGATTGAAGCGCGTGGGATCTCCTCCCGCATCCCGTTCCCGGTCGATGATGCCGGCTTCTACACGGCCGACGCCCCCGGCTTCGACGGCGGCCGCGTCATGGACGACAACGGCAAGAAGGGCAATGCCAACGATCTGGTCATCAAGGCACTGATCGAGACGAACACGCTCTTTGCGCGCGGACGGCTGAAGCATTCCTATCCGCATTCCTGGCGCTCGAAGAAGCCGGTCATCTTCCGCAACACGCCGCAATGGTTCGTCTATATGGACAAGGACCTTGCTGACGGCACGACGCTGCGTTCGCGCGCCCTGAAAGCGATCGACGATACGCGTTTCGTGCCCGCCGCGGGCCAGAACCGCTTGCGCGCCATGATCGAGCAGCGGCCGGACTGGGTTCTGTCGCGCCAGCGCGCCTGGGGCGTGCCGATCTGCATCTTCGTCGATGACGAGGGCCAAATCCTGCAAGACGAGGGCGTCGATGCCCGCATCCTCGATGCTTTCGAAAAGGAAGGCGCCGATGCCTGGTTCGCCGAAGGCGCGCGCGAGCGCTTCCTCGGCGAAAAGGCCAACGAGCCCTGGACGCAGGTCATGGACATCCTCGACGTCTGGTTCGACTCGGGCTCGACCCATACCTTCACGCTGGAAGACCGTCCGGACCTGAAATGGCCGGCGGACCTTTATCTGGAAGGCTCGGACCAGCATCGCGGCTGGTTCCATTCGTCGCTGCTCGAAAGCGCCGCGACGCGCGGCCGCGCGCCTTACGATACCGTTCTTACCCATGGTTTCACCATGGACGAGAAGGGCGAGAAGATGTCGAAGTCCAAGGGCAATGTCACCTCGCCGCAGGAGGTGATGAAGGACGCCGGCGCCGACATCCTGCGTCTATGGGTCATGACGTCGGATTATGCCGAGGATCTGCGCGTCGGCAAGACGATCATCCAGACCAATATTGATGCCTATCGCAAGCTGCGCAACACCATCCGCTGGATGCTCGGCACGCTCGCGCATGACAAGGGCGAGGTGATCGCCCGTGCCGAGATGCCGGAGCTCGAGCAGCTCATGCTGCACCGTCTTGCGGAACTCGATGAGCTCGTGCGCGAAAGCTATGATGCCTTCGACTTCAAGCGGATCGCCCGCGCCCTCATCGATTTCTCGAATGTCGAGCTTTCGGCTTTCTATTTCGATGTCCGCAAGGATGCGCTTTATTGCGATGCGCCGTCGAGCCTGCGCCGCCGCGCAGCGCTTGCCGTCATCCGCACGATCTTCGATTGCATGGTGACTTGGCTGGCGCCGATGCTGCCGTTCACGACGGAAGAAGCATGGCTGTCGCGTAATCCACAGGCGGTCTCGGTGCATCTCGAACAGTTCGTCACCGTTCCCGGCGAATGGAAGAACGAGGCGCTGGCCGAGAAGTGGAGAAAGATCCGCGCAGTGCGCAGCGTCGTCACCGGAGCTCTCGAAATCGAGCGCAAGGACAAGCGCATCGGCTCCTCGCTGGAAGCCGCGCCCGTCGTCTATATCGCCGATCCGGAGCTACTGAAGGTGCTGGAAGGACAGGATTTCTCGGAAATCTGCATCACCTCCGATATCGCCATCAATGGCGGCGAAGGCCCCGCCGATGCCTTCCGCCTGGATGATGCCGCCAAGGTAAGTGTCGTGCCGAAGCTGGCCGAAGGCCGCAAGTGCGCCCGCTCCTGGCGCATCACCACCGATGTCGGTTCCGATCCGGAATATCCCGACGTCTCTGCGCGTGATGCGGCCGCTCTGCGCGAATTGATGGCTGTCAACTGAAGAAAATTACCGGGTGAATTGCCTTTGAGGCGTTCATCCGGTAAAAGCTGCCTGAAAATGGCCCGATTTTTGCGGCAGTTGCCGTGAAATGGGGTTCTGCGATAGTTGCACCGGCGTAGCTGGGAAGGGTATTCATGAGAGCGATACATAGGATTCGTGTCGGCGTCAGCTTGGCGGCACTCGTGATTGGCTGCGGTCTGATGTCCGGCTGCATGAGCGGCCCGCGCTACGGCACGGACAAGACCGCCGGCGAACAGCTCTTCGATGATATCAGCGACATCGCATCCGTTTCGGCGGCCACGCCGAAGGACAAGGGCGTAAAATATCCGAACCGCCCGGGCCTGGTGCTTCCGGCCCAGAACGACAGGGAAAACCTGACCTCGCCGCAGCAGTCGCTGGCCAGCAAGGATAATCCGGCCTGGCTGGAATCGCCGGAAGATTCGCGCAAGCGCCTGGCGGAGGAAGCCGATCAGAACAAGAACAATGTTAACTATCGCTCTCCGCTCGCTCAGGCCGACAGTGGCCGCAACCGCGTGAGCGAAGCGCAGCAGACCGCCGCCTATCGGGCCGCGCGCCAGGATCAGGACGGCACCTATATCGATCAGCGCCGCTACCTGATCGATCCGCCGCAGCAATACCGCCAGGTCTCCGACGAGGCTGCTCTCAACGATCTCGGCACCCCCGAGAGCAAGAAGGAAAAGCAGCGCAAGAAGGACGCCGAGGCCGCTCAGCAGTCCAGCAACAGCAGTTGGTGGAAGCCTTTCCAATAAGTCTTTCTAGCTGAAGCGGCGGTTAAATCAGCCGCTTTTTAGTCTTCCACGCGTTTTTGTTGGAAGAATTCCCTGAGAATATCGGCCGCATCCCGCTCGGCCATGCCCGAATAGACTTCCGGCGCGTGATGACAGGTTGGCTGGCGATAGAAGCGCACGCCGTTGTCGACGCCGCCGCCTTTCGGATCTTCCGCGCCGTAATAAAGGCGGCGGATGCGGGCAAACGAGATGGCGGCCGCGCACATGGTACACGGCTCCAGCGTTACATAGAGATCTGCACCCGTCAGCCGCTCTTGGCCGAGTGCCTCGCAGGCCATGCGGATCACGGCGATTTCGGCATGCGCGGTGACGTCGTTGAGCTCTCGGGTGCGGTTGCCGGCCTTGGCGACAACGGCATTGTCGACCACGAGGACGGCTCCGATAGGCACTTCACCGCGCGCGCCGGCGCTTCGCGCTTCGGCGAGCGCCAGCTCCATGAAGTGATTTGTATTCACCATTTAAGATTTTCCACTTAACCGCGGGGGCGTGACCTGATAGGAACACGCCTTAAAAATTCAGGCAAACAACAAATGACAATGAATGACAAGCCCAAGCGGCCTGGGTCCAAACCCTTTACCCGCGACAAGCAGACGAAGACGCGCGATGACGCCAAGCCGACGAAGGCTGTGTCCGCCAAAGTGGCGGCAGAGGCAGAAGGCGGGGATGGAAAAGCGGAACGCATTTCCAAGGTAATGGCGCGCGCCGGCGTGGCGTCGCGCCGTGACATCGAGCGCATGATCATGGACGGCCGTGTGAAGCTGAACGGCGTGCTGCTGGATACGCCGGTGGTCAACGTGACGCTCGCCGACAAGATCGAAGTTGATGGCGTGCCGATCCGCGGCATCGAGCGCACGCGCCTGTGGCTCTATCACAAGCCGGCGGGCCTCGTGACCACCAATGCCGATCCGGAAGGACGTCCGACCGTCTTCGACAACCTGCCGGAAGAGCTGCCGCGCGTCATGTCGATCGGCCGCCTCGACATCAACACCGAAGGCCTGCTGCTGCTGACCAACGACGGCGGCCTTGCCCGCGTGCTGGAACTGCCGACCACCGGCTGGTTGCGTCGCTATCGCGTGCGCGCCCACGGCGAGATCGATCAGGAAGCGCTGGACAAGCTGCGGGAAGGCATCGCCGTCGACGGCGTGCTCTACGGCTCGATCGAGGCGACGCTCGACCGCACGCAAGGGTCCAACGTCTGGATCACGATGGGCTTGCGCGAAGGCAAGAACCGCGAAATCAAGAATGTGCTCGGCGCGCTCGGCCTCGAGGTCAACCGCCTGATCCGTATCTCCTACGGCCCTTTCCAGCTCGGCGAGCTTCCGGAAGGCCGGGTGTTGGAAGTGCGTGGCCGCACGCTGCGCGATCAGCTCGGTCCCCGCCTGGTGGAAGACGCCAAGGCGAATTTCGACGCGCCGCTTTACAATAGCTCGGCCGTTGCCGCCGAGGATGAGCCGGAGGCGAAGCCTGCTCGCGCGGCCAAGGAAGAGCGCCCGCGTCGCGAGCGCCCCGAGGATAAGCGCGAGCGCGCCCTGAGCCGTCTCGACACCAAGCGCGATGACCGCCGGGATGAGGGGCGCCGCGAAGCCGGCCACAAGGACGACGACCGGCCGAAGCGCCAGCCGCTGGGTCCGCGTCGGAGCGCGAATGTCTGGATGGCGCCTGGTGCCCGTCCGCTCGGCGAAAAGGCTGCTGCAAAGGCTGCCAAGAATGCAAGGACCGCCGCAAAGCGCGGCGAAGTGGAACGCCCGCAGCGTAGCGGCTTCGATCGCCCGGACGAAGGCCCACGCGTTCGGATCAACCGCGTCGACGAGGGGGATGGCGAGTGGATCCGTTCGAGCGAGGTCGCACCACGCAAGTCGCGCGACGACGAGGGCTTTGATCGCAAGCGCTCCCGGGATGACCGAACCTTTGGTGATCGTCCCCGAGGTGATCGGCCGCAGGGCGACCGTCCCGCCCGCGGGGATCGTTCGTTTGGCGACCGTCCTCGCGGCGAGCGCCCGTTTAGCGATCGTCCGCGCGGTGAACGCGGCTCGCGTCCCGAGGGCGGTGATCGCCCCCGTACGAAATCCTTCCAGGGAGAAGGCCGTTCCGAACGCTCCTTCGGAGATCGTCCGCCCCGTGGAGAGCGTTCTTTCGGCGACAAACCGCGTGGCGATCGTCCATATGGCGATAAACCCCGCGGCGACCGGCGGCCGCGTGCTGAGGGAGACGAGCGTCCGCGGGCCAAGTCTTTCGGCGGCGAACAGCGCTCCGAACGTCCTCGCGGCGATCGCCCGCCGCGTGGTGATCGGCCCACGCGCGGTGATCGGCCCATGGGTGACCGTCCGCAGGGCGAGCGTTCCTACGGGGACCGGCCGGCCGGCAAGCCCTTCGGCAAGAAGCCGGGCGGCGGCAAGTCCTTTGGCGGCAAACCGGGTGGAAAAGGCGGCTCGCGCGGCTTTGGCGGTAAACCCGGTGGCACAGGCCGTCCGTCTGGCGGCCCGGGTCGCGGCGGTCCCGGTCGTGGCGGCCCCGGCAGGGGTGGCCCCAAGGGCGGAAGAGGTTGACGCGCGGTGCGGATCGTCGGCGGTGAATTTCGCGGTCGGTCGCTTGCGGTGCCGAAGTCGAACGACATTCGTCCGACGGCGGACCGCACGCGCGAGAGCCTTTTCAATATCTTGAGCCATGCCTATCCCGAGGCCATCGATGGCACGCGGATGATGGATGTCTTTGCCGGCACCGGCGCGGTCGGGCTCGAAGCCGCTTCGCGCGGTTGCCGCCATGTGCTTTTCGTCGAAAGCAGCGTCGAAGGCCGTGGCCTGCTTTGGGAAAATATCGACGCGCTTGGCCTGCACGGCCGCACGCGCATGCTGCGGCGGGACGCCACCGATCTCGGCAGCGTCGGCAATCTGGAGCCTTTCGATTTTCTCTTCGCCGACCCGCCCTATGGCAAGGGTCTGGGCGAGAAGGCCTTCGCCGCTGCCGCTGCCGGCGGCTGGCTGGTACCGGGAGCCTTGGCAATCCTCGAGGAACGCGCCGACGTCACGGTTTCCGTCGCGCCGGATTTTCTCTTCCTGGAAGAGCGGACCTTCGGCGACAGCAAGATGCATTTCTTCCGTTATCAGCCTCGACAGGCCTAGTGGCGGAAGGAGAGGATCATGGGCGACTATGCCGATTTTGTTGGGAGCGATTATACGCTCGCGACATCCAGCACGCCGAGCGTCGCGGTCGCCTTTGGCTGCGGCGGTGCCCGTGGCCTTGCCCATATTCATATCATCGAGGCGCTAGATGAACTCGGCATCCGACCGGTCGCGATCGCCGGCGCCTCTATCGGCTCGATCATGGGCGCTGCCATGGCGGCTGGCATGAGCGGTGCGGAAATCCGCGACTATACGCTCGCCACGGTGGGCAACCGCCCGGCTGTGCTGAACAAGATGTGGAGTCTGCGGCCCCCGAACATGCGTAGCTTCCGGATCGGCCAGTTCAATCTCGAACGCATCCTGCGCGCTTTCTTGCCTTCAACCTTTCCGGAAGATTTCTCCGAGCTGCATATCCCGCTAAAGGTGGTGACGACGGATTATTATGATCAGACCGAGGTGGTGACCGAAAAAGGCGAGCTTTTCCCGGTCCTGGCTGCCTCCGCCGCCATTCCCGCCGTCTTCATGCCGGTCAAGGTCGGCGACCGCGTCATGATCGATGGCGGCATCATGAATCCGGTGCCCTACGAGCATCTGGCCGGACTTGCCGACATCATCATCGGCATCGACGTTGTAGGCGGGCCGGATGGCGACGGCACCCATATTCCGAACCGTATCGAGAGCCTGTTCGGTGCCGGGCAACTGACGATGCAGTCCAATATCGCGCTGAAGCTGCGGCTGCTTTCACCGCAGATATTCCTGCGCCCGCCAATCGGCCGCACCGGCGTGCTCGATTTTTTGAAGGCCCGCGATATCCTCGCCATGTCCGCCAGCGTCAAGGAAGAGCTCAAATTCGCCCTCGATCGGGTGATCACTGCAAAGAACTAAGCTCGTTCCGGCTCCTCCGCCGGCATGGAGAGATCGTCGTCGTCGCTGAAAACATCGGCGCTGCGTTTTGGTTTGACCAGCGGTTCCGGCCTGACCGGCCGTGAATAGAGCATGTCGCGCCCGGCCTGCAATCCTTCGCTGACCTGCAGCACCAGCCGCTGTTCGTCACGCTTGCGGATATCCTCACCGATCTCGAAGGCGTCGGCTTCGCTGACACCGAGGGCTTCCAGCGTGCGGCGGCCGAAGAGCAGGCCGGATTCCAGCGTTTCGCGCAGCTCGAAATCGACGCCCTTGTTGCGCAGCGCGATCGAGTGAATACGGTCGTAGGAACGGACGAAGATGCGGGCATGCGGATAATCCGTCTGCACGAGTTCGACGATCTTGTCGGTGATTTCGCGCTGATGCGTGCTGACGACGACCAGCTTGGCGCGGTCGATGCCGGCCGAACGCAACACGTCCTTGCGGGTGCCGTCGCCGAAATAGATGCGGAAGCCGAAGTTGGAGGCCTGGCGGATGCGATCGGCGGAAAAGTCGATGACGGTGACATCGCGGCCGCCGGCCAGCAGGATCTGCGCGGCGATTTGGCCGAAACGCGAGAAGCCGATCATCAGCACGTCGGAGCCGGCACCCTCGAAATCCTCGTCCAGCTCCTCATGCCCATCGCCGGTCAGCATGCGCTTCGAAAGCGCTGCACCGAGCGGCGTCAGCGCCATGGAGAGCGTTACGATCGCGATTAGCAATGAGGCCGTGCTGGCGGAGAAGAGCCCGCCGCCAACGCTGGCTGCACTAAACAGCACGAAACCGAATTCACCCCCCTGGGGAAGCAGGCAGGCGATGCGGATGGCATCGTCATGCGACGAACCGGTCACACGGCAGAGCGCATAGATGATCACGCCCTTGATGACCATGACGACCGGCACGGCAAGCACGATCAGCGCCCAATTGTCGGCGATGACATCCAGTTTGAGCGACAGGCCGACGGCGATGAAGAAGATGGCGAGCAGCACGCCGCGGAAAGGCTCGATATCGGCCTCCAGCTCATGGCGATAGGAGGATTCGGCGAGCATCACGCCGGAGAGAAAGGCCCCCATCGCCATGGAGAGGCCGGCAAGCTGCATCAGCGTCGCCGATCCCATGACGACGAGCAGGGCGGCGGCAATCATCGCCTCGCGTGCGCCGGTGCGGGCAATGACCTGGAACAGCGGCGTCAGCAGGTAACGTCCGGCAATGATCATTGCCGCGACGGCGCCGACGGCGATGGCAAGGTCCAGGACCGGATTGGAAGCCTGCGTCGGCCCGCCAAGAACCGTGACCAGGGCAAGCAGCGGCACGATCGCCAGATCCTGCAGCAACAGCATGGAAAAGGAACGCTGGCCGTATTTGGTGTTGACGTCGCCTTCCTGCTCGAGGATCTGCATGGCAAAGGCCGTGGAGGAGAGCGCCAAGCCGAAGCCGACGATGATGCTGCCGCGCCAGCCGGCAATGTGAGCGAGATAAGCGGCGAGCGTCAGCGCCAGTCCGCTCAGGACCACCTGCGCCGTGCCGAGGCCAAAAATGTCGCGCCGCATCTGCCACAGGCGCGATGGTTTCAACTCCAGGCCGATGATGAACAGTAGGAAGACGACGCCGAGTTCGGCGACGGCAAACACGGATTCGCCATCGCCGATGCCGTGCAGCACTGGCCCGATGACGACGCCGGCGGCGAGATAGCCGAGTACGGTGCCAAGCCCCAATTTCTTGAAGATCGGCGCCGTGACGACGGCGCCTCCGAGCAGCATCAGGGTTTCGGTAAAGAGGGCATTCGGCGCGGACATCGTCTGTTTCTTCCTGTGGGCAGGCGGTGTTGCAGCGCATAGTCATCAGAAACAACCATGCGTGAAGACATTCGGACAAGAATCGGCGTGGCCGCCCTTGATGCTTTATGTAGTGCACAATAAATGGAACGCGAAGGAAAGGCCAAATCATGTCTTCAGAAATCGATTCCGCCACTCTGCTTTCCCGCGCCAGCCAGTTGATCGACCTCGCCCGGAAAGCCGGTGCGGATGCGGCCGATGCCGTCGTCGTGCGCTCGCGGGCGCAATCCGTCAGCGTCCGCCTCGGCAAGGTCGAAGGCACCGAATCCTCCGAAAGCGACGATTTTTCACTGAGGGTGTTTGTCGGCAACCGTGTCGCCAACGTCTCGGCCAATCCCGGCTTCGACCTCCAGGCGCTGGCTGAACGCGCCGTCGCCATGGCAAAGGTCTCGCCGGAAGATCCGTTCGCCTGCCTTGCCGATGAAGCCGATCTTGCCAAGACCTATCCCGATCTCGAACTTTTCGATCCGACCGAGGTCTCGTCGGTTCAACTGCGCGAGGCAGCCCTTGCGATGGAAGAGGCAGCGCTCGCCGTTCCCGGCGTGAGCAATTCCTCGGGCGCAGGCGCATCCGCCGGCATGGGCGGCATGGTGCTTGCCACGTCCCATGGTTTCGCCGGCCATTATATGGGTTCGCGCTTCAGCCGCTCCGTCAGTGTCATCGCCGGTGAAGGCACCGGCATGGAGCGTGATTACGATTTCGACAGCCGCCTTTATTTCGCCGAGTTGGACGCAGCCGAGGATATCGGTCGCCGCGCCGGCGAGCGGGTGGTCAAGCGCATCAATCCGCGCCAGGTGCCGACCGGCAAGGATGTGACGGTCGTTTTCGATCCGCGCGTGGCGCGCGGCTTCGTCGGTCATATCGCCGGCGCGATCAACGGCGCATCCGTCGCACGCAAGACCAGTTTCCTGCGCGACAAGATGGGCGAGCAGGTGCTGAAGGCCGGCCTGTCGATTACGGACGATCCCTTGATCGTGCGCGGCCCGGCCTCGCGTCCCTTCGATGGCGAAGGCGTTTCGGGCAAGCGCCTGGTGATGATCGAAGATGGCGTGCTGAAGCATTGGTTCCTGTCCACGTCGGCTGCACGCGAGATCGGCGGTCTCAGAACGAATGGGCGCGGTGCCCGTGGCGGCACGGCCGTTTCTCCGTCCTCCACCAATCTGGCGCTGGAGCCTGGTGATATTTCGCCGGAAGAGCTGATCCGCAATGTCGGCAATGGTTTCTACGTCACCGAACTGATCGGCCACGGCGTCAATATGATCACTGGCGAATACAGCCGGGGCGCTACCGGTTTCTGGATCGAGAATGGCGAATTGACGTTTCCGGTGTCGGAGGTGACGATCGCCTCCAACCTCAAGGACATGTTCATGCGCCTGACGCCGGCAAACGATATTGACCGCGATTTCGGCGTCGCGGCTCCGACGCTCGCCATCGAGGGCATGACGCTGGCTGGGCGCTGAGGCGGAGATTGGAATTCGGAATGAGCGATAGAGACGCAGTCGGCCAATTGAGCGATCTCGATCTGATCGTTGAAGCGGCACGCCAGGCAGGCAATATCGCTCTCAGCTTCTTCCGCCAATCGCCTGAGGTCTGGTGGAAGAACGAGGGGCGCTCCCCCGTCAGCGCCGCCGATTTCGCGGCCAACGAGAAGCTTGCCTCCATCCTGCGTCCCGCGCGACCGGACTATGGCTGGCTTTCGGAAGAGACCGACGACGATGCCGAGCGGCTGTCGCATTCGACCGTCTTCGTTGTCGATCCGATCGACGGCACACGCGGGTTTCTGTCGGGGCTTGAGCTTTGGTGCATCAGTGTTGCCGTGGTGACCGCCGGGCGCCCGACCGCGGGCGTCCTCTACGCGCCGGCATTGGAGGAGCTGTTCGTTGCAACGGCCGATGGCCCGGCGCTGAAGAACGGCGAACCGATCGCGGTTTCCGTCAGGCCGGAACACGATATCCACAGGCTCGCCGCCGGTGAGGATATGTTGAGCGGCTTCGATCCGGATTTCCGCAAGACGATCGAACGGGCAAAGCATGTGCCGTCGCTCGCCTATCGCCTCGCCATGGTGGCCGACGGCCGGCTGGAAGGGACGATCGTCAAACGCAACTCCCATGATTGGGATCTCGCAGCCGCCGACCTCATTTTGGAGCGGGCAGGCGGGGCGCTGGTCGATCTCTTCGGCCATCCGCTCAACTACAATCGCGCGGAGGTCTCGCATGACGAACTCTGCGGCGCTCCGGCGGCACGGCTGCCGCAATTCCTACGCCAGCTCTCCCACAGACGAAACGGTTGACCTTTTGGTCAAAATCCCGCACAGGAAGAGTGGAGGGGGACGACAGCAGAAAGAGACGAAAATGACTGATACCAGCGACAAAAAGCAGCTCTTGCACCTCGTCTTCGGCGGGGAATTGGAAAACCTCGAGGAAGTACAATTCCGCAATCTGAACGAACTCGACATTGTCGGCATGTATCCCGATTATGCGAGTGCGCTGACCGCTTGGAAGTCGAAGGCGCAGCAGACCGTCGACAACGCTCACATGCGTTATTTCATCGTCCATCTGCATCGTTTGCTCGATCCGCAGGACAAGGCTTCCTCCTGAGGTCGCATTTAATATTTGATATTCCCGTCCGGACGGGCATCGTCGTTTTTTAATCCGGCTATGGCGTAGTATTTTTGACGCAATCAGAACGAAGAATCGGCCGAACATTCGGCCGTGAAATAATTGGGATTTGGCATCGATGACGATCACCTTGGATCGGAGGCAATCGAGATGAGTAGCGCTAGGGCGCGCCTCGCTTTGGGTGCCTACCGCTTTGGCGGGATTGCGGTCTATCCCCTTGTCGGGACTTACCTTACCGTCCGCGCCGCCAAGGGCAAGGAAGACCGCTCCCGTCGGCTGGAGCGTTTCGGCTATGCCAGCGCCAATCGTCCACAAGGGCCGCTCGTCTGGTTTCATGCCGCAAGCGTCGGCGAGACCTCGGCGGTCGTTCCGCTGATCCGCGAAATTCGCCGTCGCGACATCCACGTTATTCTGACCACGGGAACCATCACCTCGGCCAAGGTGACCCAGGAGCGCCTTGGCGACGAGGTCATCCACCAATATGTGCCGCTCGACCTGAAGCCGTCCGTCAGCCGCTTCCTCGATTATTGGCAGCCTGATTGCACCATCATCGCCGAATCCGAGATCTGGCCGATGACCATCATGGAGCTCGGCCGCCGGCGCATCCCGCAGATCCTCGTGAATGCCCGCTTGTCGGATCGCTCTTTTGCCCGCTGGAGCCAGCATCCGTCGCTCTCGGAAGCGCTGTTCGAAAACCTGGCGCTGGTCGTCGCGCAATCCGATCTTGATGCCGAGCGTTATCGCGATCTCGGTGCGCGGCAGGTGCTCAAGTCCGGCAATCTCAAGGTGGATACCGACGCCCCGCCCTACGACGCGCCGACCCTTGCCCGCTACATGAAGCAGATCGGCGGGCGCAAGACCTGGGCTGCCGTCTCCACCTTCGAGGGCGAAGAGAATGCTGCCGCCATCGTCCATAAGACGCTGAAGGAGCATAACGGCCAATTGACCATCATAGTGCCGCGCCATCCCGAACGTTGCGACGCGATCGAAGCAATGCTCGTCGAGCAGGGACTGAAAGTGGCGCGCCGCACCCGCAACGATGTGCTGTCGCCCGATGTCGATGTCTTCCTCGGCGACACGATCGGCGAAATGGGCCTCTATCTGCGCATGACCGAAGTCGCCTTCATGGGCAAGTCGCTGTACAATGAGGGCGGACAAAACCCTCTGGAACCGGCCATGCTGGGTTGCGCTATCCTGACCGGCGGTCATGTCCAGAATTTCCGCGACTCCTATCAATTGCTCGCCCGCCGCGGCAGCGCCCGCATGGTGCGCGACACCGAAATGCTGGCGAGGGGCGTGCATTACCTGCTGACCAACGATCCGGCGCGGCGCGGCATGATCGACGCCGGTTACGCCGCCGTGCACGAGATGCGCGGGGCGCTGGCGGCGACCATCAAGGGATTGGAACCCTACATCAACCCACTGACGGTAAAGGCACGGTTGCTGCCGAAGACGATGGCGCAGGGATAAGGGCACTACATGACGTCACTCAAACTAGACGCGATCGAGGGCATTCTCTTTGACAAGGACGGCACGCTGCTCGACTATGACGCGAGCTGGTTGCCGGTTAATCGCGAACTTGCCAGCATTGCGGCCCAGGGTGACCTCCTACTTGCCGATCATTTGCTTTTGGCCTGCGGCATGGACCCGGTCACCGGCCATATCGTGCCTGACAGCCTGCTTGCCGCCGGCAATACTCGCCAGATTTCGGAAGGCCTTGTCGCCGCCGGCTCTGCGATGGACGTGGTGGAGCTGACGGAAAAACTCGATGCGCTGTTTTCGCACGCCGCCGACTTCTCCGCGCCGGTCACCGATCTCGCCGGTTTCTTCCATCGCCTGCACGGGCGCGGCTACAGGCTCGGTGTTGCCTCCAGCGACAATGAGCGCTCTATTCGCCAGACGGCACGCCGCTTCGGCTTTCTCGATTATCTCGATTATATTGCTGGTTACGACAGCGGTTTCGGAACCAAGCCAGAGCCCGGCATGGTGCTCGGTTTCTGCGAGGCGACGGGGCTTTCCCCCGCGCAAATCGCCGTCGTCGGCGACAATAATCACGATCTGCACATGGGGCACAATGCCGGTGCGGGTTTGAGGATCGGGGTGTTGACCGGCACCGGTTCGCGTGAATCGCTTGCTGCCGCCTCCGATTATTGCCTCAATGACATTACCGAGCTGGAAAGCCTGTTGCCCGTTGCCCAGCCGGTCTAACCAAGGCGAAGGCTTGCTTTTTCATCCGATCTGCCTTTTCTTGCCGCCTTGCTGATATCGCATGGGCATAAGAGGCGCGAGGCGGGATTAGATTATGGTATCGGAAGCACCGCCGTTCTGGTGGCGGAAGCCGGATTGGCGCGCTTGGGGGCTTTCGCCCTTTTCCTTTGTATACGGCCGCATCGCCGGCTATCGCATGGCGCATGGTCGCCGCGCTTCCGTACCCGTACCCGTCATCTGCGTTGGCAATTTCACGGTGGGCGGCGCCGGCAAGACGCCGACAGCGCTGGCGATAGCCCGTGCCGCCAAGGCAAAGGGATTGAAGCCGGGCTTCCTCAGCCGTGGTTATGGCGGCTCGCTGGATGTCACGACGGTGGTCGATCCAGACCACCATCACGCCACCGCGGTCGGCGACGAGCCGCTGCTGCTTGCCCGTGAGGCATTGACGGTGATCTCCCGCCGCCGTTCGGACGGGGCGGAGCGGCTGGTGCGCGAAGGCGCCGATCTCATCATCATGGACGACGGTTTCCAGAGCGCGCAACTTGCCATCGACTATGCTCTGGTCGTCATCGACGCCACAAGAGGCATCGGCAATGGCCATCTCGTTCCCGGTGGGCCGGTGCGTGCGCCGTTGAGGACACAGTTGCGCTATGCCTCGGCGCTGCTGAAAGTCGGCCAAGGCAATGCCGCCGACCGGCTCGTGCGCATGGCGGCGAGGGCTGGAAAGCCGTTTTTCGCGGCATCGGTCAAGGTGCGCGGCCAGGAGGATCTGAGCGGGCGCAATGTCCTCGCCTTTGCCGGCATTGCCGACCCCACCAAGTTTTTCCGCACGGTCGAGTCGCTGGGGGGCAGCATCGCCGTTAGTCGCACCTTCGGCGATCATGAACATCTGGGCGAAGACGAGATAGCCGATATTCTCGATATCGCCGCCCGGGAAGGCCTGGAGATCGTCACCACCTCCAAGGATTATGTCCGCCTGATCGGCCATCACGGCCGGGCCGACGAGCTGTTACAGGCGAGCCGTGTCATCGAGATCGACATGGTCTTCGACGATCGCCGCGCGCCGGCTTTGATCATCGACCGCGCGATCGCAGCCGCCCGCGAACGGCGGTTACGGGAAGGACGGAAACTGAAATAGCGATCGTAGCGATCAGCGCTTCTGGTTCGGAAGCGCGCCAGCGCGCTTTTCGGCTTCCAGCGAAGATATCACGTCGGCATAGGGTTCCTGCCGGGCGACGCTCCAGTAGCGCAGCTCATCGAGCGCGATGTGCTTGCCGGTCATGGCGCAGACGACATAGGAGCCGGGCATGAGGATTTGGAAGTCGCCGTCGAGATAGCGAATCTTCGCCTCGCGGTTTCCATGTCCCTCAAAAAGATTCATCTGATGCCGTCCCCGATCTCTGTCATCTGTTTGCCATACCCCGGCAGGCTGGACTTTTCCAGCTCTTTCGATCGTATCTGCTCTCAGCTTCGTCCGAACAACCGTTCGATGTCCGAGAGCTTCAACTCTATATAGGTCGGCCGGCCGTGATTGCACTGCCCCGAGCCGGGCGTTGCCTCCATTTGACGGAGCAGCGCGTTCATTTCCTCCGGCCTCAGCCTTCGGCCGGAGCGCACCGAACCGTGGCAGGCCATGGTGGCGGCGACATATTCCAGCTTGGCGGCAAGGCCCGAGGCGGTCTCCCACTCGGCAATCTCATCAGCCAACTGTCGGATCAGCCCTTGAGCATCCACCTCGCCGAGCATCGCCGGCGTCTCACGCACCGCAATGGCTCCGGGACCAAACCGCTCTATGGCAAGGCCAAGTTCGCCAAGCTCGTCGGCAAACACCATCAGCCGGTCGCAATCCTCTTCCGGCAGATCGACGATCTCCGGGATCAGCAAGACCTGCGAAGACAGCCGCTTGGAATGCAGCGCTTTGCGCATTTCCTCGAACACCAGCCGCTCATGCGCTGCATGCTGGTCGACAATGACGAGGCCGTCGTCGGTCTGGGCGACGATGTAGTTCTCATGCAATTGCGCCCGGGCCGCACCGAGGGGGAACCGAGCCGGCTCCTCCGCCCGTGCAGGCTCGATGGGTGCGGCGGTTTCGGCGCGTGCGGTCGGCATGGCGAGGCCATCGAAGGCGGTCTGAGGTCGCTCGCCGAATCCATGTCCGTTCGTTGCCGCGGGCTGATAGGGCCGCGAAGGCGAAGCCTCTGGCGTCCATGGTGCTGATGGTGTCGACGCCCGCCATGCGGGCTGGAAGCCTGAACGACCGGGGCTGAAGGCTCGAAGCATGCCGTCGGCGCCCGTCGTTGCGGCCCGATCGCCTTCACGCGCCAAAGCCTCGCGGATGGCGCCGACGATCAGGCCGCGCACCAGGCCCGGATCGCGGAAGCGGACATCGGATTTCGCCGGATGCACGTTGACGTCGACCAGAGCCGGGTCGAGCCTGATGGAAAGAACGGCGACGGGATAGCGCCCGGAAGGTATTGTCTCGGCATAGGCGCCGCGGATCGCTGACAGGATCAGCTTGTCCTGCACCGGCCTGCCGTTGACGAAGGCATATTGATGCGCCGAGTTGCCGCGATTGAAGGTTGGCACGCCGATAAAGCCGGTCAAGCTCACATCTTCGCGCAGGGCGTCGAGCTCGATGGCGTTGTCCTTGAACTCGTGACCGAGCACCTGCGCCATGCGGGCGAGGTGATCGTCGCCGGTGGCCGGAAATTCCAGTGTCGAACGGTCGCTGCCGGAGAGCACGAAACGCACCTGCGGAAAGGCGATCGCCATACGTTTGGCGACTTCGCTGATCGCGGCAGCCTCGGCCTTCTCCGTCTTCAGGAATTTCAACCGCGCCGGCGTTGCGAAAAACAGGTCGCGCACCTCGACGATCGTGCCGGGATTGGCCGCTACCGGACGCAGGTGCAGGACCCTGCCGCCGGCGACCGCAATCTCGGCGCCGCCATCGCTGCCGGGCTTCCGGCTGGCGATCGATAACTTCGCCACCGAGCCGATAGAGGGCAGGGCCTCGCCGCGGAAACCGAGCGTGCGGATATCCTCCAGCGTGTCCGATATCTTCGAGGTGCAGTGCCGCCTGACTGCCAGCTCCAGATCCGCCTGCTCCATGCCGGCGCCGTTGTCGCTGACCCGCAACAGCGCTTTGCCGCCGCCGGCGGTCGCAATCTCAATTCGTGTCGCGCCGGCGTCCAAAGCATTCTCGATCAGTTCCTTGGCAGCACTCGCCGGTCGCTCGATGACTTCGCCGGCGGCGATCTGGTTGATCAGGGTTTCGGAGAGTTGCTTGATGGCCATATCTGCATTTTCGTGGATTCGTGACCGGGTGGAAAGAGAAAACGCAGCCTGCCTTTCGTCATCCACCCGATTCAGCAGGACTTTGTTTAGAAATTTAATCAAAGCTTAAGGGAATGATGACAGGTTGCATTCACAAAACTTGAAATGATTGCAGGTGGCGCGCTCGGCGTACGTCTCGGCTTTTGGCGGCAGGCAGGCGGCCGTCATGTACAGGAGCCGGCTTCCGCCTGTTTCAAGTGTTCAGGCCAGCATGATATTTCCATAAATTTACCGCGAGAGCTGTCGCCGCTCTCAAGCCCCGTGTGCCGCAGCACCGGATAGATGTAGGAATCGGACGAATGACTGCCGAGATTGACAAGGCAGCTTTTGCAGCAATGACCGAAGATGTGCCGTCTGATGGCAATCTGCAGGCGGCGCTGTTCGATGCCGTCTGCGATGGGCTCTCCAGTGCCTTCCTTATCTATGACAAGAACGATCTGCTGCTGTTCGCCAGCCGCCAGGTCCTGAATTTCTATCCGATTCCGCCGCAATTTCTGCAGCCGTCGACACGGCTCCGCGATTTTCTCGGCGCTGTGTTCGACAGCGGCGTCCGGCATCACGATGTTCGTACGAAATCGGCATCAACACGCGACGATTGGATCTCGCAGCGGATTGCCTCGCATTGGCGCGAGCGTTTTGAGACGACGGAACATTTCGGCGCGGATCGTTGGGTCCGCTTCGTCAAGCGCCGGCTGCCGTCGGGTCTCGGCGTCTGCATCCTCTCGGATATTTCGGAGGTGAAGAAGCGGGAGGAGCAATGGCGCCTCGACATGGAGCGCGTGCAACTCACCGAGGATATTCTCGATAACCTGCCGTTTCCACTCTTCGTCAAAGACCGCAACATGGCATACGTCGCGGTCAACAAGGCGTTCTGCGATAAATACCAGACTTCGGCGGATGAAGTGCTGGGCCGCAAGGGTATCGATCTCTTCCCCACGGATATTGCCAACCGCTTCGAGGAGAACGACCGGCATGTCATTGACACCGGCGAAATATCGATCTCGCGCCAGCGGCAGGTCGCTCGCGATGGCATAGAGCGCGATGTGGTCACCAGGAAACAGCGTATCGGTAAGCCCGGCCGCTATTTCCTGGTCGCCACCATCCAGGACCTGCCGAAAGACGGCGCGGATTTCGACGAATTCGCTCTTGTCTCGGAGATCAAGGAAAACAGCAATCGGTCCTATCGGCGCGCCTACGTCCCGATGGCAGCACTTCAGACCGCCTCGCGTCGTGCACCGACAATGGAGACCTTCGTTCCCGAGAATTTCTCCGGCAGGAAAATTCTCGTGGTCACCAGCGATGTTGCCGCGGAATCGGCGGCGTTGAAGATGCTCGCCAAATACGGCTTCGAGGCATGTTCGGTCCACAATGAAAGCGAGGAGGCGGCATTTCTGGATGTCGCAAGCTCACTCGGCATAAAGATCGATCTTGTCATCATCGACAACCAGCTTGGAAACCGTGGCCTGGAATTGGCCGAGCGGCAGAATGTGCCGGCTCTGTCGCTGGACGGCTCGCAGCTTGCCACCGAACTCACCTTCCTGATCGCACGGCACTTCAACCGCAATATCCTCGGCAAGCCGGGCGAACCCCTCGAAGGCAGCGCGGAGGATTGGCAGATCGCGACCGGCGGTGAGGATCGCGGCTTCCAGATCCTAGTTGCCGAAGACAATGATATCAATCAGATCGTCTTCTCGCAGATCCTGGAAGGGCTCGGTTATCGCTATATGATCGCCACCAGCGGCGACGAGGCGGTGCGGCTGTGGAGCGAATACCGCCCGCAACTGATCCTGATGGATATTTCCCTGCCGGGCCTCAACGGCTTCGAAGCAGCAAGACTGATCCGCCGCACGGAGAAAGGGGGCGGATCGCACACCCCGATCATCGGCGTGCTCACCCAGGCTTTCGAGCGTGACCGCAACCAATGCTTCGATGCCGGTATGGACGATATCATCATGAAGCCTGTCAGCCCGGATATTCTTGAGACTGTGTTTCAGAAATACATGCGCGGCAGCCGCAAAGCTCAAATCAAATAAATTTCATACTTGTATAACTTCTAATGAATAGATTTTCCTCCCATCGAATGACTGTCGTCCCGCCATCCTTTGTTAAGACTTCGCCGTCATTCTCTTTCACGGGTGGAGGAAGGTGTCGGGACTGAATATGAAATCGGCTGAAATACCGCTTGCGCCAGTCAGTCACAATGAATTGCAGGCGATGGCCTATACCGATCCGCTGACCGGCTTGGGGAACCGCTATCGCATGCGCGACCGCGCGCGCGTGCTTTCCGCCGAGCGCGCGAGCGATCCTGCACCCTTCACCATCGGTATCGCCAATCTCGATTCCTTCAAGCCAATCAATGACCTCTTCGGCGTCGAAGCCGGCGACGAGATCCTTTGCCAGGTCGCACACCGCCTGAAGGCCTGCATTCCCGACGGCGCCACCGTCACCCGCCATGACGGTGACGAATTTGCCTTCGTGCTGCCGCTCGTCTTTGAGCGCGTCGGTGCGGAAAAGTTCGGGCAGATGATCCGCGAAGTGCTGTCGGCGCCCTATGATCTCGGCGACCGCAACGTCCGCCTTTCCGCCTCCTTCGGCTTCGCCATCTATCCCTTCGCCGGCGAGGAATTCGAAGATCTGCTGAAAAGCGCCGAGACGGCGCTTTATCGTTCCAAGCGGCGCGGGCGTGGCCAGATCACCGTCTATTCCAAGGAAATCGACCAGGAGATGAAGCGTGCGACGCAGCTTGAACAGGCGCTGCGCAATGCCATCATTTCCAATGCCATCGACGTGCATTTCCAGCCGATCGTCTCGCTCACCAGCAATGCGATCGTCGGTTTCGAAGCGTTGGCGCGCTGGAACGACGCCGATCTCGGCTTCGTCTCGCCCGCGGTCTTCGTGCCGCTCGCCGAGGAGCGCGGTTTCATCGATGCGCTCTCCGAGACCTTGCTGCGAAAGGCGGCGGAGGCCGCGCTCTCGTGGCCGCGCGAGCTTTTCCTCTCTTTCAATCTCTCATCCGTGCAATTGATGGATCCCGGCACGAGCAGCAGCATTCTCGCCATTCTCGGCCGCGTCGGCTTCGATCCGCATCGCCTGGAACTGGAAATCACCGAGACGGCGGTTATGAGTTCCGCCGACACGGCAAACCGCATCATCGCCGATCTCAGAGCGGCCGGCGTGCGCATCTCGCTGGATGATTTCGGCACCGGCCAATCCAGCCTCGGCCGCCTGCGCGATTTCATCTTCGACAAGGTGAAGATCGATCGCGCCTTCGTCTCGCGCATCAATTCCGACCGGGCCTCCGAACACATCATCAAGGCGATCCTTGCGATGTGCGAAGGGCTTGATCTGCAGGTGGTTGCCGAGGGGATCGAGGAGTATGCCGAGGCGGCGAAGCTTCGGTCGCTCGGTTGCGCCATGGGGCAGGGCTATTACTACGGCAAACCCGCCGACAGTCTCGCGACGCTGCGATATCTCCACGAGAACGACTATGAACTTGCCGGTGAGCGCGAACACGTCTGAACGTGACCGCCGCGACGGATACGAAAACGGCGGCCTGTAAAGACCGCCGTTTTTTTAAGGTTGCTCGATAAGCTTCGTTATTTGTTGGTCGTCGACGAGGTCGTCGTGGTGTCCGTTCCAGGCACCGCGGCCGTTGCCGGGGTCTTTGCGGCCTTCTCAGAAGCCTGCATAGCAAGCGTCTTGAACTCAGGCGCGGCCTTCAGCGAGTCAGCCGTTTCCGTGGTCGTCAGCTTCATGCTGCCGTCCTGGGCGTTCTGCGTCGCGGTGATCTTGTCGAAGGGAACGGCTACATTCTTCTGGCCGAGGCCAAGGAAACCGCCCACGCCAACGATCGCAGCGACAACACCGCCCTGCTTCTGCAGGATAAGGTCGTCGATGCTACCGATGCTTTTATTCTCACCGTTATAGACCGATTGGCCTATATAGGTCTTGGCACTCATCTGATCGGCCGACTGCTCGGTCAGATATCCGGCCTGAGCCGTATTTGTCGTTGGTGCCGGGGCCGGGGCCTTAGCTTCGTTTTCCGGCGTCTTGACAGCCGGCTTGGTGGTGTCAGGCGTTGCCGGAGCGGTCTTCGTCATCGGCGCAGTATTATTGTCGGTTGACGGCTGCTGTTGAGCGAAAGCCATCGGCGAAAGAACCGATGCTGTGGCAAAGATTGCGCCAACAGCAGCGGAAGTGAACAATTTGCCGGTCATCGTGAACCTACCTTCCATTCTGATGGGCATGTTCACCAGCCCGGGCGGCGCCACTCCTTTGGCTGACCATCACCGTGCCGGTTCGTTAAGGAAAATGGTCGAACGAGGGTTTAGTTCCGGCAAGAGTTGCGGGAAACGGCTGCATATCGCCTTTGGTCGGGCCAAAATAACGCGAAAAATTAAGGGAGGAGACGCCGCCTTGTGCAACCGAAGCCATTGATCCTGCAGATCGGTTACAGCGACGAACGGGCGGCATTCAACGCAGGACGACGGCGTGATTCCAAGCAGGCCGGCAGAGTTTTGCCGGCCGCATTATCTCCCTCGGAGCGGGAAGAAAATAAAATACAATCAGATCTTGTAGACCGGATCGAAGACGCCCTTGACCGTGGGGCCAAGTTCGAGAAGCGCACCGGCTTGCGGCTGCATCGAGCGGGCGTCTTCGTCGAGACCTTCCCAAGCCGTGGTCACGGCGAGGCGATCACCGTTCTGACCGATGAAGGCCGGGCAGGAGGGCTGCATGGCAGGCACACGGTAGCGCTCGATGCGCAAGCCGTCGGGGCTGTAGCGATCGACGAAACCGGAGCCCCAGCGGGCGTTCCAGATATAGCCGTCGGCATCGCAGACGGAGCCGTCGAGACCGCCTGGGTCGTCCATGCTGTCGACCATGACGATCGGTTCGCCGACCGGAAGTCCGGTCTGCGGATCGACCAGCACCCGCATCAACTGGCTGAGGCGGGTATCGGTGAAATAGCCGATCGTGCCGTCGGGTGAAAAGCAGATGGAGTTCGGAATGCTAAGCTGATCGAAGATCTTCGTCACCTTGCCGCCAGCGACGTGATAGATCGCGCCGGCCTGCAATTCGGCGCGCTTGCCCATCGTGCTGATCCATAACGAACCGGAGATATGCGTGCGCCCGTCATTGGAGCGGTTCTCCGGCTTGTCCGCCTCTATCGCAGCATAAAAGGTCAATTCTCCGGATTTGATATCGCGAAGAAACAACCCCTCTTCGGTGGCGATCAATTGCCGTTCTGCATCGACGCGGGCGAGCACGCTCGCCATCATCGGCAGAGGGTGAACTTCCTTCTTGCCCGACGACAAATGCAGTTCATGCAGCTCCTTGCCGAGGATATTGAACCACCAGACCGTATCCGTATCGGGATCATAGGTGGGCCCTTCGCCCAGGACAGATGCGGTGTTGCAGAGAATATTGCCCTGGAAATCATGAATGTCGGTCATATGGTCAGGCTCCTACGGCAGCATCATAGGCGTAAATGGTCACCTTGGCGCGTTCGGCAACCTCTGCTGTCGTCATTCCCGGCTTGTAAAGGCTGGTGCCGAGACCGAAAGCCAGGATGCCGGCTTTGGTGTAATCGGCGAAATTCTTGTCCGAAACGCCGCCGACCGCCGCGATGACGAGTTCGGGCGGCAAGACGGCGCGGATGGCGGTGATACCAGAGGCGCCAAGCACGCCGGCCGGGAAAAATTTAAGCCCCGTCGCACCGGCGCGCGCGGCCGAAAGCGCTTCCGTCGCGGTGAACACGCCCGGCATTGTCACCATGCCCTTGTCGCGGGCGCGGCTGATGACGGCGGGCTCGACATTCGGCGTCACAAGCAGCTTGCCGCCGGCGGCATCCAGCCGATCGACATCTTCAACGGTCAGCACCGTGCCGGCGCCGATCAGGCAGTCGGCGGGCGCCATTTTGGCGGCGATCTCGATGGAGCGGAAGGGTTCCGGCGAGTTCAGCGGGATTTCGATCGCCGTCAAACCGGCGTCGATCAGTGCGCCGACAATGTCAGCCGTCTCCTCGGGCTTGATGCCGCGGAGAATGGCGATGAGCGGGCGCTTCATGGCAGGGAAGGGGATGCGGGTCGTCATCAGCTTTTTCTTTCATCATTCGGCCAGATCGCCTTCGCGGCGGCGGAGAGTCCGCGGCGGACGGCGGCATCGGCATCAACAGTCGTATAGGTGAGGGAGAGGATCCGGAATGCGTCTTCATAAAGCGCCTGCAGGCGTCCGGAGGCGACCAGAGTGATCGCGGCCCCTTGCCCAGCAGACGACAAAGCGCCGGCGATTTCGGCGCCGATCAGCGTGCCCGAGATCAACGCTTGCGACCCGGCCGCCGTCAGGCCATGCAGAAGCTGGCCGGCGCGGGCGGTAAACAAAAGGTTCGTGGCGAGGGCCGGCTTGTCGAAGGCAGCTTTGATGGCGGAGGCGAAGGCGGCGCTGTCCGCGGGCATGTCGGTCGCACCGGCAACGGCGTGGGACAGGATGCTGTGTTTGGTGATGACGTCGAAGAGCTCGCCGGTCATGAAGGTCGAAAAACCGGTGACTTGGCCGTCGGCGACACGCACCCATTTCGAATGTGTGCCGGGCATGCAGGCGACTTGCTCGCCCTTGACGTCGGCAGCGATCGCGCCGAGCAATTGAGTCTCTTCGCCGCGCATGACGTCGGGCGCTTGCCTGTCGCGTTGCGCAAGGCCCGGCAGAATGCGGACGTCGCGCGATTGACCGGGTACGGAGACGGCGCCGGTCAGGATGGCGGAGAGTGATGTCGGCGTATCGATATAGCCGGCTTCCACCCAGCCCTGGCGCGCTCCGGCCATGCCGCAGACGATGACCGGAAGGTCTTCCGGCGCCGCAAGGGCATCGAGATGCGACTGCAGCACCTTGGCAAAGCCCGTCTGAGCCGCCGAAGTCATGCCTTCGCCGCTGCGGCGCTCGCCGAGAATGCTGTCATCTTCGCCGATCAGCCACAGCCGGAAACTGCTGGTGCCCCAATCGACTGCTATGTATGCGGGCCGCGCCATTTAAAAATTCCTCTGATTTTTCAATCGAAATACCCCTGGTTTTTCACTAGAGAATACCTCCGTCGACAATGATGGTCTGTGCGGTGATGCTGCCCGAGCAGTTGGATGCAAGAAAAAGCGTCGGGCCGACCAGATCGGCGGCCTTGAGAACATGCTTGAGGCATTGGCGCTCGACCGTTTTGGCGATGCCTTCTTCCGTCAGCCAAAGCTCCATCTGCCGTTCGGTGACGACCATGCCCGGCAAAACGGCGTTGACGCGGATGTTTTCCGGTCCAAAGCGGCCGGCAAGGCTCTTGGTCAGGCCGATGACACCTGCCTTTGCGGTCGCGTACGCGGAAAGAAGCGGCGGATTCATCTTGAAGACGATCGACGAGAAATTGATGATCGCCCCGCCACCGGCCGCGCGCATGCCCGGCGCTGCCGCCTGCGAGACGAAGAAAACCTGCTTGAGGTTGATCGCCTGGTTGTTGTCCCAATATTCCTCGGTCGTGGTGTCGATCTCGTGCCGGTCGTCCCAGGCAGCATTGTTGACGAGGACGCGAATGGCGCCGAGATCGGATTCGACGGCGGCGACCGTACTCTTGATGGCGCCGACGTCGCGCAGATCGGCATGATAGAAGGAGACGGGATGGGCCGATTGCACCGAAAGCCGGTCGGCAAGCGCCTTGCTCGGCTCCTCGGCTATGTCGATGAAGGCGACCTTGGCGCCCTGTTGCGCAAAACCTTCGACGAGTGCAGCGCCGATGCCGGAACCGCCGCCGGTGATGAGAACGGTGCGATCCCTAAGATCGGGAAATTGTGCCTGTGCCTCGGTCAAGTTCTTTCCCTCCCGGAATTGAAAAATGCCGTTTGTTCCATTATTTGGAACTTAATTTGACTATGTGGAATTATCCGATTACCCTGCGGTCGTGTCAAGGACGTGAGGGTACATCAATGGTGGGCGAGGCAGTCATGAATTCGAGACAGGGCGAGATGGGGGAAATCCGTCGCGGCCGGGAGACCGGCACGCTCGGCAAACTGATGGCGCTCATCGATCTCGTGGCGCTGGCCGATCGTCCAATGCGTTTCACCGACATCCTGTCTCTCTCCGATCAGCCGCGCGGTACGCTGCATAGGCAATTGTCTCACCTCGTCGAAGAAGGGCTGCTGGAGACCGATCGCGACGGATGCTATCTGCCCGGCATCAGGCTCCTGAGCCTGGCCTCGCGCAGTTGGGCGCGCAATGAATTTCGGACTGTCGCCGAACCGCATCTACGTCTGCTGCAGGCGCAGACCGGGGAAACGGTGCATCTCGGCGTCTTGCGCGGCACCGAAGTCATCTATCTCGACAAGGTCGAAGGCCGGCAGTCCGTGCGGATGTATTCGCAGATCGGCAATGCCTCGCCGGCTTATTGCACCGGCGTCGGCAAGGCGGCTTTGTCCGCGCTCGACGATGTCAGCTTCGAAGAACGGGTCGCCGGGCTCGAGTTTCACGCTTACACCGAGCATACCCATCGCAGCGTGGCAGATCTCCGGGCCGATATCGATGCCATCAGGAGGTGCGGTTGTGCTTTTGATCGAGAAGAGCACGAGAGCGGCATATGCTGCGTCGCCGCCCCGATTCACTCGGACGATTATGAAATGCTGGCTGGCGTCTCGGTGACCGGTCCGGCCTACCGCGTTACGCCGGAAAAATTGCAGGAATGGGCGCCCTTGGTAAAAGCAGCGGCGGCCGCGATCATGCAGGACATGCACAGTCGGCTCGGTCCAAGACGCTAAAAGCGCCTGTTTTTCTCGGCTGTCATGTGAAATTCACCAATTTGGCCTTTCGTGCGCTGGACCTTGGCCAACTTACACGTTTATTCTGAGAAGCTTGTGAGAATCGCGGACCAACTGCCGTTCTCCCTGGTACCTGCTGCTATGCCCGGAGGAGAATGGCGGCCCGATCACCCGGCGCCGTAGTAGATGGTGTCGCAGCAGGCGAGATTTTAAAAAATTATATTGATCAAACGCCGGTTTGTCGGCGTTCATGTGGTGACCCGGAGGCCTGGAGGCGGCGTTTTCGCGTTGTGCCCCTCCCTTATGTAAAGAAGACTAATGATGGCAGCATTGGTGCAGGCGGGAAAGCCCCCTCGGGGGGAAGATTACATTAATGAAATTAGCGGTCTGAAAACACAGTTTGATGTTTTTCGTTTCATGAAGCGGCTGACTGAAGCCTATCGCTGCCGGGCTTTCATGGTTTTGAACCTGCCGCCGGTGACATCCTTCGAACTGCAGAGCAATTCGGTCATCAACAACTGGCCTGCCGAACTCCTGGCGACCTACGACCAGGAAGGATTGATGGCGAACAGCCCTGTGCTGCGACGCCTGCGCAGCTCCACGCTGCCTTTCGTTCACGAGACAACGGTGGGCACCAATCGCGACGATAGCAGGGCGCAACTCATCGCGGCCCTGTTCGAACGCTTTCGTATGACGCGCTGCGTCTATCTGCCCACCCATGACGCATCCGGTCTTCGTGGCGCGATATCGCTCGCTGGCGACCGCGAGACATTTACCCAGGAAGAGATCAAGGATCTCAGCTATGTCGCAATCTACGTCTTCGATAGGCTCGCCGAAATCCGCAATATGGACGTGCGCGTCATCGACGCGCTGACCGACCGGGAGATCGATTGCCTGAACTGGACGGCGGCCGGCAAGACCAGCGCCGAAATCGCGGAAATCCTGAGCCTCTCCGAACATACGGTGAATCACTACCTGAACCGAGCCACCAAGAAGCTGGATACCGTCAACCGTACCCAGGCAGTCGCCAAGGCGCTGCGTGTCGGGCTGATAAAATAGACACCATCCCGGTCCGCAGCGGTCTTAGGCTGAGGTTCAGTCCAGGCAGCTGGTGCGAGCGAAATCCAGGCAATTTTCTGCGTGAATTTTGTGCGCTGCACATAAAATTTGCCGATATATCCCGCACTGACTTCAGGCTGTGACTGCGAAAACCTATAACGAACTGAAAAATAACAATTTTTCTAATTTCGCGAAACTGGCACGCTTTCTGCATTTCCATAGGAAGAGGTCCAGAGGGGACTTTGATAACAGCGCCGATAAACGCGCGCGGATCGGGCAGCCGCTGCTGATATTTTAGTCGTTGCTTCTCCCAGCGGCAGTATCGGTGGCGGCTGTTGCTTATTTGGCACGTCCGCAAAATCAACGGGGTTTAAGGAGCGATTTTTCGTGCGCTCGCCCTACTCCTTTCAAAGCTTTGCGTTATGTGCGGCCGCTGACATTTTGGTCTCCAAGGGAGCGTTGCGGCTGGTAGGGCTATAAAGCCCGGCGGACCTGCCGGCCGCAACGGCAGTATTGCGTCGATATTCCCTTTAATTTCGTTTGGCGAAGTTCTCTCACTCCACTATTTAAGCCTCAAGAGATCCGGAGCGTTTGCTGCGTGGGCGCCCATGCGCCGCCATCCGGATGGAAATCGTGCAGTGAGGATGGAATGGCAGACATCACCAAGGAACAGGTTCTGGAGACGCTGAGGACCGTTCGCGGCCCGGACCTAGAGCACAATATCGTTGAGCTCGGCATGGTGTCGGACGTCTTCATCTCCGACAACAAGGTCTATTTCTCGATCACGGTTCCTGCAGAGCGTGCCAAGGAACTGGAACCGATGCGACTTGCGGCCGAGCGTGTGATCAAGGAATTGCCCGGCGTCAAAGGCGCCCTAGTCGCGCTGACCGCGGACAAGAAGGCCAATGCCGCTGGTGCGCCTCCGGCACGCCCGGCTCCCGCTCAGCCGCATGCCCATTCCCACGCCCATGCGCCGCAGCAACCGCCTCGCGCCGGCAAGATCGGCGTGCCCGGCATTGGCGCCATCATTGCGGTCGCCTCTGGCAAGGGCGGCGTCGGCAAGTCGACGACGGCCGTCAACCTCGCGCTCGGTCTGCTCGCCAATGGTCTGCGCGTCGGTATTCTGGATGCCGATATCTACGGCCCCTCCATGCCGCGCCTGTTGAAGATTTCCGGCCGGCCGACCCAGATCGACGGCCGCATCATCAACCCCATGGAGAATTACGGCCTCAAGGTCATGTCCATGGGCTTCCTCGTCGAAGAAGAGACGGCGATGATCTGGCGCGGGCCGATGGTACAGTCGGCGCTGCTGCAGATGCTGCGAGAAGTCGCCTGGGGCGAGCTTGACGTTCTCGTCGTCGATATGCCGCCGGGTACCGGCGACGCGCAGCTTACCATGGCGCAGCAGGTGCCGCTCGCCGGCGCCATCATCGTTTCGACACCGCAGGATCTGGCGCTGATCGACGCGCGCAAGGGCCTCAACATGTTCCGGAAGGTGGAAGTACCCGTTCTCGGCATTGTCGAGAACATGAGCTATTTCATCGCTCCGGACACCGGCACCCGTTATGATATCTTCGGTCATGGTGGGGCGCGCAAGGAGGCGGAGCGCATCGGTGTACCCTTCCTCGGCGAAGTGCCGCTGACCATGGGCATCCGCGAGACGTCCGATGCCGGCACGCCGCTGGTTGCTTCCGACCCCAATGGCACGATCGCCGGCATCTATCGCGATATCGCCGCCAAAGTCTGGGCGCAGGTCAGCAGTACGCCTCAGCGCGCAGCACCCTCCATCGTCTTCGAATAATTCACAATGGCGTGACCTGTGCGGCGATCGGCACGATTGCCTTGGCCGCGCCGTGTGCTATGACTTCGCGGGATCGTGAATCTGCGGTGAAAGCGCGCATTAGAGGGGTTGTGACTTGATTCTTTGCGAGCTTTGCTGCATATGCGCCGCCGGTGAGAATTTGGTCGGCCATATCCGATGACGGCCATCTGCCAAATGGTGACTTCGTCTCGCCTGAGCAATCGGCTTTGTCATGACGGACGAAGGATTGGTACAGCAGCGCAATGGAGCATGGACACGCATTCCCGGCCGGACCGGCGGGATACGGCCGGAGTTTTATGAATTTTTTTCAAGGGCCATCGGCAAAATTGCGGCGAGAGCGCACAAGGCGCCGTGGTTATAGCTTTGCCTGTGTGCCGAGGACGATCCGTTGATCACGGCCTATTGCTCCGATTGCAAGTCCTTCGAATTGGCAGATCTTTCGACCGTTGCCCAATTGCCGGACAACGCCATCTGGATCGATATGGTCGAACCGTCGCGTGAAGAAGAGACGAACATCGAGCGCCTGCTGGGGCTCGAGGTGCCGACGCGCGAGGATATGAAGGACATAGAGCCCTCAAGCAGGCTCTATGTCGACGATGGCGCGGTTTTCCTGACGGCTTCGCTGCTGTGGAAGGCCGATACCAACCTGCCGACGCTGACCGATGTCGCTTTCATTTTGACGGGTCATCGCCTCATCACCATCCGCTACGCGCGGCCGAAATCCTTTGCACTGTTCATTGCAGCGCTGCAGCGCATTCCGCAGGAGCGGCGCACCGGTGTCGCGCTTCTGGCGAAACTTCTGGAAACCATTGTCGACCGCACGGCCGAGGTCCTTGAACAGACGGTTTCCAGCATCGATATATTGTCAGTGCATGTGTTCGGCGACCGTGTGAAAAAAATCCGTCGTCCGTCGAACTATCTGGAAGAGAAGCTGAAAGACATTGCAGGCTATCACCGCGCGGTCAGCAAGGTGCGCGACAGCCTGAGTTCATTGTCGCGGGTTTTGACTTTCCTCCAAACCATCCCCGCCATGCAGCAGGACCGAGAGGCCAAGGAATTGTGCCGCAATGTCTCGCGGGATGTGCAATCTCTATCCGAACATGCGTCCTTCGTCGCGGGTAACATTACCTTCCTGCTGGATGCATCGCTCGGCCTGATCAATATCGAGCAGAACGCCATCATCAAGATTTTCTCGATTGCCTCCGTAGTCTTCTTGCCGCCGACGCTTGTAGCCTCGGTCTACGGCATGAACTTCGAGTTCATACCGGAGTTGCATTTTGCCTATGGGTATCCGGCATCATTGTTTTTGATGGTGGTGTCTGCCGTCGTTCCATTTTTCTTTTTTCGCTGGAAAGGCTGGCTCTGAGAGTCTAGTGATCCTGAATGTCTGACGAAACCCATCATTCTCCCGACGGGAAAATGAATCCACGCAAACTCTTCTACCTCGCCTTGGGGTCGGTTGGCGTAGTCTATGGTGATATCGGTACGAGCCCGCTTTACGCCTTTCGCGAGGCGCTGAAACCGGTAGCCGCCGATGGCCTGACGCGCGGCGAAGTCATCAGCCTCGTTTCGCTGATGTTCTGGGCGCTCACCATCATCGTCACCATCAAATATGTCCTTTTTCTGCTGCGAGCGGACAATGATGGCGAAGGCGGCACGCTGTCGCTCTTGGCGCTGCTGATGAAGACGGCGAATGGCCACACCGCCGTTCTGATGCTGTTGGGCCTGCTGGGGGCGGCGCTCTTCCTTGGCGACGCAATGATCACGCCGGCGCTGTCGGTTCTTTCGGCTGTCGAAGGTCTGAAATTGGTGACGCCAAGGCTGGCGGACTACATCGTGCCGATCTCGGTCGCGATCCTGGCGTTGCTCTTCGCGATCCAGTCGCATGGCACCGGCGCGGTCGCGCGCTTCTTCGGTCCGATCACGGCGCTCTGGTTCATCGTCATGGGCGCTGTCGGCATCATGCATATCTCGGATGATTTCGGCATTCTGGCCGCTTTGAATCCCTGGTATGCGATCAACTTCCTGATCAACGAGGGTTTTCTCGGTGTCGTCGTGCTTGGCGCGGTCTTCCTGACCGTCACCGGCGCGGAGGCACTTTACGCCGATCTAGGGCATTTCGGCCGCCGTCCGATCCAATGGGCCTGGTTTGCCCTGGTGTTTCCGTCGTTGACGCTGAATTATCTGGGGCAGGGTGCCTTGGTGCTGCGCCAGCCGCTCGCCATGTCCGACCCGTTCTTCTTGATGTATCCGCATTGGGCGATCCTGCCAGTGGTCATTCTCGCCACCCTGGCGACGATCATCGCCAGTCAGGCTGTCATCACCGGCGCCTTCTCGCTCACGCGGCAGGCCATTCACCTCGGCTTCCTGCCGCGCATGGAAATCCTCATCACCTCCGAGACCAATACTGGCCAGATTTTCCTGCCGTCGGTTAACACCGTCCTATTCTTCGGCGTCATCTTCCTGGTGTTGAGCTTCAAGACCTCGGATGCGCTGGCGACGGCCTACGGCATCTCGGTGACCGGTGCGATGGTCGTCACCTCGATCATGGCCTTCGAATTCGTGCGTGTTCGCTGGAACTGGACGCTGCCAATGGCGGTGGGCGTGCTGGCGCCGCTGCTGTTGCTGGAATTCGTCTTCCTGGGCGCCAACCTTTTGAAGATTCACGACGGCGGCTATGTTCCGGTGCTGATCGCGACCGCCTTCACAGTGATCATGTGGACCTGGCGCCGCGGTACGGCGATCCTGATGGAGAAGACGCGACATACGGATATTCCGTTGTCGTCCTTCGTCAGCTCGATCGAGCGCAAGAGCGACCACTCGCCGGCACATGTCCCGGGAACGGCGATCTTCCTCACCAGCGATCCGGAATCGGCACCGGCGGCGCTGTTGCACAATCTGAAGCACAATCACGTCCTGCACGACAAGAACGTCATCCTGACGATCCGGACCATCAACAAGCCGCGCGTCGTACAGGAGGACCGCTACTCGGTCGAGAAAGTCTCCGACCGCTTCTCGCGCGTCGAGCTGCGCTTCGGCTTCATGGAATCGCAAAATGTTTCGCAGGCGCTGGCGACCCTGCGCAAGACCGGATTGAAGTTCGATATCATGTCGACCTCCTTCTATCTCGGCCGCCGCAAGCTGGTTCCGGACGCCAAGTCGGGCATGCCGCATTGGCAGGACCGGCTCTACATCGCCCTCGCCAATGCCGCGACCGACCCCTCGGACTATTTCCGCCTGCCGGCCAACCGCGTCGTCGAATTGGGCTCGCACGTTATCATCTGACGCGGATCAGTCAGCTTGCTTGCATCGAAGGCCCCGTGGATATCCGCGGGGCCTTTTGCTTGTAGGTTCATGAATAGATGCATCACCGAGCGGCGGTCAGAATTAACCATCCATCAAGGTTAATGCGAGATTATTTCGGCTCCTATCCCGAGTGCCGTTTGGAGTCCGGTATTGTCTCGTCCGAGTCGTGTCCCCCGCAAGTATGGCCTCGTGCCGAAAAACTGGACTTCGCCAGCCGTCTTCGGGCTTTGCGCATGGCTGATCTTTCCGTCGACGGCGGCCTATGCCGATCTTGCCGGTCTGCTGGCGGGCATCGACAGGGGGAGCAGCAACTGGCGGATGGTCATTACCAATTCACCGGCAGGTTCGACTCATCAGGCCGAGCTTGCCTTCGGCGACGCCTCGACCGCTGCTGCCATTGGCGACGCCGGTCTCGTCCTGCCCGATGGCCGCCGCGTTGCGTTCCGGTCGGAAGAAAAGGGCAGCGATCCCAGGCCGGACGAAGACCGCATCAATCGCCAGGACAAGAAGGGCAGGATAGTCGCCGTCGCGCCGATGCAGCCGCCCAAGGATTTTTCCGCTGGTTCCGTGCTGCAGCGTGAAAGCATGCTGTTGCGGCCCGAACTGGATACCAAGGACAAGACCGCTTTCCTGAAGCCGAAGATCGGCGGCAAGGAAATTCAGATCGCGACGGCCTTCTATCGAAAGGAGCCGCAGAAGCCGGACCATAGCGTGCCGTCCTATCTTGCGAGCCTGGTAACAAGCCAGGATGCCGATGTGCTCGCTGCCGCCTATGCGTCGCCGCCACCGGACTACGCCCGTGTCTCGCCCTTTGATTCGATTCTTGCCAAGGATCAGGACAACGCAGGCCGTTTCGTACCGCAGATCGGTCCTCAGGATCACGCCTGGGCCGCGAATGTTCTGCCGCCCTCGGTCTTTTCCTCGGACGAACAGCAATGCCTTGCCACCGGCATCTATTTTGAAGCGCGTGGGGAATCGGTGAAGGGGCAGGCGGCCGTCGCGCAGGTCATCCTCAACCGCGTCCGCAACCCAGCCTATCCGAAAACCATTTGCGGCGTCGTCTATCAGAACGACGATTGGCGTAATGCATGCCAGTTCTCCTTTGCCTGCGACAACGTCAAGGATCGGGTCAATTCGCCCGAACATTGGAAAGTCGCCCGCCAGGTCGCCATGGCGGTGACCGCTGGCAAAATCTGGCTGCCGGAAGTCGGTTCCGCCACGCACTATCACGCCGTCTACGTCCGGCCGAAATGGGCGGCCGAGATGGTGAAAGTCGGCCGCATCGGCATGCACATCTTCTATCGGACCTATGGCGGCGGCTGGAGCTGACGGTCGATTGCGCGGCGGGACTGATCCGGCCCAGTGAGCGATAAAAAGGCCACAGAAAAACCCGGCCTGAAGAGGATTCTTCGGCTCAGTTTTACGCCGGCATCGCATATTCGCCCTAAGATTATGATTTAATTCGGCTAATTTATGGCTGGACAGATGACGTCTACGCCTTGACTATGCTTTTTCCTAAAACTATGTTGCGCGCGACTTCAAACGGGCCGAAAAGGTGGCGAAACCTGCCGTTCGTTTATGCGTTGACCGGGGTAATGGGATAGCGCGCAACGAAAATGGGAGGACATCACCATGGTGGATGACCGCGACGAAGGTCTGGAAAAGCGACGAGAGCAATTGGAAGCCGAGCTGGCGAGCAAGCGTTCTGCGTTGGGAGAGGATGAACGAGGGGAGGTTCGCGCCGAGGAGAGCCGCAAAGGCTATGCCGAGGCGATGAAGCTTTCTAGTGAATTCATCGCTGCCATCATCGTTGGCGCTGTTCTGGGCTATTTCTTCGACCGTTTTGTCGGCACGACGCCGTGGGGCATGATTATTCTTCTGCTTCTCGGATTTTGTGCCGGCGTTCTGAATGTTCTGCGCTCTGCAGGCAAGGTGGCGACACCGATGCTTGAAAAGCACGGGCTAGATAAGAAATGAGGCGGAAGCGGCGCTACGGTGCAGTTTCCTGGTGAGAGGCATCCGCTTTGACGAGCGGGAAAATGAAAGAGAACAAGCGGTGGCAAACGGACCTACCCATCAGTTCCTGATCTTCAAGATTATCCCGATCGATATCGGCGGAATTGATTTTTCGTTCACCAATGCTTCGCTGTTCATGGTTGCCTCGGCAGTTATCTCTGCCGGCTTCCTCTATTTCGCCACCTCGCATCGCAGCGTCATTCCGAGCCGCGCCCAGTCGGTGGCGGAGATGTCTTATGAGTTCATCGCCTCGATGCTGAAAGAAGGGGCGGGAACCAAGGGGATGAAGTTCTTCCCGCTGGTCTTCTCACTCTTCATGTTCGTGCTGACGGCGAACCTGCTTGGCATGGTTCCCTATTTCTTCACCGTCACCAGCCAAATCATCGTCACGTTTGCACTGGCGCTTCTGGTCATCCTGACGGTCATTCTCTACGGCGTCATCAAGCATGGCTTCGGCTTTTTCAAGCTCTTCGTGCCGCAGGGCGTTCCCGGCATTCTTCTGCCGCTGGTGGTGATCATCGAAATCATCTCCTTCCTGTCGCGGCCCATTTCACTCTCTGTTCGTCTTTTCGCCAACATGCTGGCAGGCCATATCACGCTTAAGGTGTTCGCAGGCTTCGTTGCCTCGCTCGGAGCCCTTGGTGCGCTTGGCATCGGCGGCGCCATTCTTCCCCTGATCATGACCGTCGCCCTGACCGGTCTCGAGTTCCTCGTCGCCTTCCTCCAGGCTTACGTCTTTGCGGTGCTGACTTGCATGTACCTCAATGACGCAATCCATCCGGGTGGCCACTAAGGATTACCGACATTGACGTCTGCAGGGCGTCAGTCATTCGCCGCAACAACCATTTCAAAGGAGTTCAACATGGAAGCGGAAGCAGCAAAGTTCATCGGCGCAGGTCTGGCTTGCTTTGGTATGGCCGGTACGGCTCTCGGCCTCGGCAACATCTTCGGCAGCTACCTGTCCGGCGCACTTCGCAATCCGTCTGCCGCTGACAGCCAGTTCGGCCGTCTGGTATTCGGCTTCGCCGTTACGGAAGCTCTGGGCATCTTCTCGCTGCTCATCGCTCTCCTCCTGCTCTTCGCCGTCTGATATCAACGGCATGATAGATCACGGTTCGCGGGACAGCGGGCCGTGATTCTTTGTATTTGCAGACCACCTGGAGGTGAGCATGTTTGTGACCCCGGCATATGCTGAAGAAGCACCGCCGGCAGCCGGCGCGGTGCATACGGAGACGGGTGCGCCCGATCAGGGCCATCACGCAGGCGTATTCCCGCCGTTTGACCATACGACGTATCCGTCACAGCTCCTTTGGCTGGTGATCACCTTCGTCATCTTCTACGTGGCCATGCAGAAGATCGTTATTCCGCGCGTCGGCGGCATTCTGGAAAGCCGGCACGATCGCATCGCCCAGGATATCGACGAAGCCTCGCGTCTGAAGGCCGAAGCCGATGCTGCCGTTGCGACCTACGAAAGCGAATTGGCCGCAGCGCGCGCCAAGGCAAATTCGATCGGCGCCACCGCCCGCGACGCCGCCAAGGCAAAGGCTGAGGAAGATCGCAAGGCGATCGAAGCAAGCCTTTCGGAAAAGCTGAAGGCCGCTGAGGTCCGTATCAGCGAGATCAAGGCGAAAGCCTTCGGCGATGTCGGCGCCATTGCTGAAGAAACGGCCGCTGCCGTTGTCGAGCAGCTCGTCGGCAACGTCGCCGGCCAGGCAGACGTCGCTTCGGCTGTCGCCGAAGCATCCGCCAAGCGGGAGGGTTGATCCATGGAATTCGGTCTCGACGAAACTTTCTTTGCATTCGTCGCTCTCATCATCTTCCTCGGCCTCATCGTCTATCTGAAGGTGCCGGGCATGATGGCCAAGTCGCTGGACGACCGCGCCGATCAGATCCGTAACGATCTGGCTGAAGCCAAGCGCCTGCGTGAAGAAGCCCAGCATCTTCTGGCTGAATACCAGCGCAAGCGGAAGGAAGCCGAAGCCGAGGCAGCCCATATCGTTGCGGCCGCCGAACGCGAAGCTGAAATGCTGACGACGGAAGCTCGCAAGAAGACGGAGGAATTCGTCGCCAACCGTACGGCGCTTTCCGAGCAGAAGATCAAGCAGGCGGAAGCCGATGCGATGAAGGCGGTCCGTTCCGCCGCCGTCGATCTGGCCATCGCTGCTGCTGAATCCGTGCTCGCCAAGAAGGCCGACGGCCAGGTTCAATCCGAACTCTTCAGCAACGCCGTTGGCGAAGTGAAGTCGCGGTTGAACTGAGCGCGCAAGCAATCGATCTTTGGAAAAGCCCGGCTTCGGCTGGGCTTTTTGTTTTTAAAGGCATCGCTCGGCGACGGTGACATTTGACGGCGGCTCCGGATCTAAATTAGATTTCGACCTCGTTTTAGGGGAGAAATGGTGATACCGAACGGGGAGAGCGGCGAGGGACCATTTCGCCAGGGTGATCTCATCTATCGGCCCACCCGCCCGTGGACAGCGAGTGTTCACGCCCTGCTCACTGCACTTCAAACCCATGGCTTTACCAATGCGCCATTATCAGCCGGACATGACGCGGCGTGGGAGAGGGTGAGCTTTCTTCCGGGAGAGACGGGTGATCTGGACGACAATGAGAATATGAGGTCGATGGAAGCTCTGCTGTCGGCGGCGCGCCTGCTGCGGCGCTATCACGATTGCACCGCTCTGTTGATGCGGCCGATGCTGGAGGACCAGAAATGGCAATTGTCGCCGCGGCCGCCGTTCGAGGTGATCTGCCATGGCGATTTCGCGCCCTATAATGTTGTTCTCACCGGCAGCGAGGCGACGGGTATCATCGACTTCGAGACGGCCCATCCCGGCCCGCGTTGCTGGGATCTCGCTTACGCCATCTATCGCTGGGCGCCTCTGTCCGCCGGTGTCGCGGTCAAAGATCTCAGCGGGCTCGATACGCAAATCCTCCGCGCTTGCAGTTTTCTTGATGCCTACGGCTTGCCATCGGAGCAACGATCGGTCTTGCCGGGCATGATCATTGACCGTCTGAATGCCTTGGTCGGCTTCATGGAAAGCGAGGCGGCCAATGGTGTGGAAAGATATCGCCGCAACATTGAAGAGGGCCATGCTGATATCTACCGGCGCGATGTTGCCTATATCAGCGAGCACCGAAGCGAGATCATGGCCTGCCTCGCAGGATAACGAGAACTCGCGGCTGTCAGGCTTCATCCCGTCGGAGCGGCCGGAAACTCATGCGATGTAGCGAGCAGGGGCCGTGCTTCTCGATGCCGGCGCGGTGCTCAGGCGTCCCGTAGCCGACATGGGCGGCAAAGCCGTATGCGGGGAAGACATCTCCGGCGCGGGCCATCATCCGGTCGCGCGTCACCTTGGCGACGATCGAGGCTGCGGCAATGGAAAAGGAGCGGGCATCGCCCTTGACCACGGCTTTTCCCGGGCAAGCGAGGCCGCCAGGCACGTCCAGCCCATCCGTCAGGACGTAGCTTGCCGGTATGGCCAGGCTGCATATGGCACGACGCATGGCATCAAGGCTCGCCTTGCGAATATCAGTGATATCGATACGGGCCGCACTCGAAGAAGCAATGGAGACGGTCGCGGTCGAGAGGATTTCGACAAACAGCGCCTCGCGCCTGATGGCCGAAAGCTGCTTGGAATCGTTCAATCCCTCGGGAATGCGTTCCGGATCGAGAATGACTGCGGCCGCGACGACTGGACCTGCAAGAGGCCCGCGCCCGGCTTCATCGGCACCTGCGACAGGCCAGTGTCCAGCGCGGCGGGCAATCAGCTCCAACTCGAAGGTTGGAACGATCGGGCCCTCGTCGAAAAGCATGGGAGAATCGGATGGTGTGCTGCGTGGCATGCGGCAAGCTCGCACACCATCCGATCTCCTGCAAGCCCCCGGTGGATCAAGGCGGCGAACCAGGGGGCTCTTCCGGCGGGCAGGGAAACCCGCGGGAAAGGGTCAGAGCAATTCCAGGAAAAGTGCGTGAGCCGCTTTCCGTCCGGAATTGCGAAAAAACAAAAAGATAGAGCGGTTCTAAGATTCCGCGAAAGCTGAACCGCTCAAAGCAGCGATAGCTGCACGCCGCTGCCATCCGGCGGCACAAACAGGTCGTCTCGCAATGCGATACTGCGGCGGGTGAGCTCCAGCCGCTTGGTCGCCATTTCGAAACGGCGGCTGATCTGCCAGGCATAGGGGCCTGCGCCCTTCATGCGTTTGCCGAACTCGGCATCGTAATCCTTGCCGCCGCGCATTGAGCGGATCAGCGACATGACATGGCGGTAGCGATCCGGATAGTTCTGCAGCAGCCAGTCGCGGAAGAGCGGGCTGACCTCCAGCGGCAGGCGCAGGATGACATAGGTTGCTTCCATGGCGCCGGCGGCCTTGCTGGCGTCGAGAATGCGTTCGATTTCGTGGTCGTTGAGCGCCGGAATGATCGGCGCCACCATGACTGCAGTCTGGATACCGGCTTCGCTGAGCACCCGTATCGCCTCCAGCCGCCGCTGCGGCGTCGCCGCGCGCGGTTCCATGGTGCGCGCCAGCTTGCGGTCGAGCGTGGTCACGGAAATACCGACCCGAACCAGGTTCTTGGCGGCCATCTCTTGGAGAATATCGATATCGCGCATGATCAGCGCTGACTTGGTGACGATCGCAACCGGATGGTTTGCCTTGTTCAGCACTTCGAGAATCTGCCGCATGATGCGCCATTCCTTCTCGATCGGCTGATAGGGATCAGTATTGGTGCCGATGGCGATGACGCGCGGCTTGTAGCCGGGCTTGGCCAGCTCCCGTTCCAGAAGCCGCGCCGCGTCCGGCTTGGCGAAGAGCTTCGATTCGAAATCGAGTCCCGCCGACAGGCCCATATAGGCATGCGTCGGCCGTGCGAAACAATAGATGCAGCCATGCTCGCAGCCACGATAGGGATTGATGGAACGATCGAAGGATATATCGGGCGATTCGTTGCGTGTGATTGCCGTACGCGGCTTCTCCACCTGGACTTCGGTTTTGAAGGGCGGCAGTTCTTCGAGTGTTTGCCAGCCGTCATCGAATGTCTCACGTCGCAGCGGTTCGAATCGGCCGCTCGGGTTCAGCCCGGCGCCGCGACCGCGCCGGCGGTCGATCTCGACTCTGAGACCGGTGTCGGCGATCAAAGCATTGGCAACATCTGCCGTATTGGCAGGCGCAAATGCGACCTGCCCTGCAAGGGACTGCTCGTTCATCGGTAACTCCGGGGCGGTTCATGGCATCGCATGCCGCGTCTAAGATGATTAAATTCCTATCCGACAAACGAGAACATTGCAAGAACAAAATGCGCGATTACGCTCCGCCGCGCAGCGTGTCCATGCCGACGAGCAGAGGTCCCGGTGGCATTGTGAACCTGCACATAAGCCTTGTCTAAACCTTCGGGTTTAACGGGTTATGTGCTGGCAATAAATTGTGCGGCGCTCTATAAATGGGCAATGTTGACAGTAATCATCGAATGCCAGGATCAAGAACCTGAGCTGGCGCAGACATTGGCGGCCCTGGTAGCGGGCGCGATCGAAGGTTTGGTGTGCGACGTCGTCGTGCTCGATCATGGCTCGCGTGATGGCACCTCGCATGTGGCCGACGCTGCCGGCTGCCGTTTCTATTCCCAGTGGGATATCAAAGACATACTGCATTCGGCGCGCGGCGAATGGCTGCTTTTCGTCGAGCCCGGCGCCCGCCCGCAAGCCGGCTGGATCGATGAGATTGCCGAATATGTCTCGCTGAATAAGGTGCCGGCGCGCTTCACCGCCTCGCGGGGTTATCGACGGCCTTTGTTCCAGCGCATCGGTCGCAGCCTGCCGCCTCTGGAACTGGGTTTGCTCCTCTCCAAGCGACAGGCCATCGCCGCCGCCAAAACGGGCATGCGGCTTGCCGAATTCGCCAGGGGGCAAAAGAGCCGCCAACTGTCGAGCGAGCTGATTCCCTCTTGGGTCGCACGCGCGGCACGGTAGCGCATTGTAATCAATCCAGATTCCATTTGAAAATAAGAGAATTTCTGTCATAATTTTCATATGGCGGCACGTCTCGCGTGTCGCGTCAGGCGGCCGACCATGAAGATGCCGGTATGCGGCAGAGCAGGTCAGCGGAACTCTCCTCTTCCGCCGGATTTCCGGCGAAAGGAGGTGCGTCATGGGACGCACGATGCTCTGCCGCCTCATCGGAACGGCCCTTGTGGCAACGACAATCCTTCATCCGAGTACTGCAGCTTCGCAAGCGATGTTCGCATGCGCTGAGCGCGCCGATATGGTCGCTTTCCTGGAAGCGCACTATTCCGAAAAGCTCTCGGCCATTGGTCAGCTCGATCCGAGGAATATTATCGAGGTCTTCGCTGCTGAAAGCGGCAGTTGGACAATGATGATCACCGGTGTCTCCGGCCGAAGCTGCGTGATCCTCACGGGTCAGAATTGGGAATCAATTCCTGCCTTGCCTGGATCGAAGGCATAAAGCGCCAGCTTATTTTGAGCCGGCACCGCGCTTTAGATGTTCATCGAGCCGCGGCATGATCTCCACGAAATTGCAGGGCATATGGCGGTAGTCGAGTTGCGCCTTTAAAATGCCGTCCCAGGCATCCTTGCAGGCGCCAGGGGAGCCCGGCAGCACGAAGATGAAGGTGGCGTTGGCAACGCCGCCGGTTGCACGCGACTGGATCGTCGCCGTGCCGATCTTGTCGTAGGAGATGCGATGGAACACCTCGGAAAACCCGTCCATCCGCTTTTCGAACAAGGGCTCCAGCGCTTCGGGCGTGACATCGCGGCCGGTAAAGCCGGTGCCGCCGGTGGTGATGACGACGTCGATGGTTTCGTCCTGCGTCCAGGCCTCCACCTGGCTTCGAATACGCTTCTTGTCGTCGGGAACGATGGCGCGCGCAGCCAACCTATGACCGGCTTCCGCGATACGGGCAACCAGCGTATCGCCGGACTTGTCGTCGGCGAGCGTGCGCGTATCGGAAACGGTCAGCACCGCGATGCCGACGGGGATGAAGGACCTTGCTTCACTTGAACCGGTCATCACGCGCCTCCCTTGATCGTTTCCGTCGCCTGGAAATACCAGTCCGGCCTTAAGCTGTGAAGCGATGCCGCCGCCGCTGTCGCCCGCTCGAGGTTATCGAACAGGCCGAAGCAGGTGGCGCCTGAGCCGGACATGCGTGTGGCGAGCGCCCCTTGGCTCTCGATCAATTGCGAGAGCGTGGCGATTTCGTTGCAGAGCATTCGTGCCGGCGGCTCCAGATCGTTGCGCAACCCCTCAATGGTCTCGATCCATTGCATGCGGCCATTTGTTGCCTGCAAGGGGAGTACGAATGGCGGATTGTCCTTTCGGGCCAGCATGCGAAACACCTCCGGCGTCGAAACGCCGACGAGGGGATTGCCGAGCACCATAGCAAAAGATGGAAAGTCCGGCAGAAGTTCGATCACTTCGCCGATGCCGCGTGCGATCAGCGGGCGGCTGGCCAGGCACATTGGCACATCGGCGCCGAGCTTCAGTGCAATCGCCGTCACCTCATCGGAAGGCAAGGCGAGCCCCCAGAGCCGCATCAGCCCACGCAGGGTCGCCGCCGCATCCGCCGAGCCACCGCCGATGCCGGAGGCGACGGGAAGGTTCTTTTCGAGATGGATGTGGACGGGCGGCGCTTCGAAACCCGCGGCACGAGCCGCCTGCCGCAGCAGATCGCGTGCCTTCAGCACCAGATTGCCGCCGGCATCCCCATCGGTAAGAAGAGGGGAGAAGCGCCCGGACAGGCTGAATTCGTCACGCTCGCTTGCGCGAAAACCTAAACAATCGCCATGCCGCGCAAAAGTAACGAGCATGTCGAGCAGATGATACCCATCGGCCCGCCGGCCCGTCACATGCAGGGCCAGATTGATTTTGGCGGGCGCCTCTTCCGTGACGTCGAAATCGTCAGCCGCAAAGATCACCGTCATCGAACGTCTTAGGACTTCTTATCGGCCGGTGGTGGCGTTGTCGTGTTGGGCGATGGGGTGACCGCCGGAGCCGGATCAGGCTGCTTGGTCTTGTCGACCGTCCTTGGATCGTTGTCGAGCGCCGGCAGACCGTTGGCGATCTTCTCCTTGATCCTCGGAATATCCACGTCCTCGGGCTTGGAGGCCAGAGCGCGGTTCCACTGATAAACCGCCTCCAGCTTGCGGTTGACGCGCCAATAGGCATCGCCCAGGTGGTCGTTGATCGTGGGATCGCCGGCCTTCAACTGCGCGGCACGCTCCAGCTCGTTCACCGCATCGTCGAAGCGGTTGAGGCGGAAATAGGCCCAGCCGAGCGAATCGACGATGTAGCCGTCATCCGGCTTCAGATCGACAGCCTTCTTGATCATGTTCAGACCCTGGTCGAGGTTCATGTTCATATCGACCCAGGAGTAGCCGAGATAGTTCAGAACCTGCGGCTGGTCGGGGTTCAGCTCCAGCGCCTTCTTGAAATTCGGCTCGGCCTTGTCCCACTTCTTCAGCCGCTCATAGGCGATGCCGCGCTGGAAGAACACGGCCCAGTCGCCGCGATTCGGCACGGCGCCGATGACTTCCGCGGCCTTATCGTAATTATCCGCCATGCCCTGGAAATCCTTGGCGTCCGAGAGGACGCTGCCATAGGCGAGATAGCTGCGGATATCGTTGGGGTCGGAATCGATCAGCGCCTTCAGATGCTTGCGCGCATCGTCGACCTTGCCGGACTGGGCGAGCGCAAGGCCGAGCTGCAGTTCGGAGATGCGGGCCATCGGCGAGTTATTGGGCACCTTCTTGTAGAAGGAGATGGCGCGGTCCATCTGCTCCTGCTTTTCCGCAAGTCCGCCAAGCAGAACCAGCGTGTCGGCACTCTTGGGATCGAGCGTATTGGCGATCTGCAGATAAAGCGAAACGACATCTTCAGCGCCGTCGCGGTTGAGCGCCGCGCCGACGGTAAAGAGAACCGAGGCTGCACCCTGCGTGCTGTCGGTCACTTGCTGGTCCGGCGTTTGGCCCTTGTTGATGCTGTCGCGCAGCGCGTTCAGTGGCGCGTAATTGTTGATGAGATTGTCGCCGACCGAAACGGCATCCAACGCCTTCTGCTTGTCGCCGGCTTTGGCTTCAAGCGCGGCAAGCGCCATCACGGCGCGCATGAATGTGTCGGGGGCCGTTGCGCCGCCCGCCTTGTCGAGAATGGCGTCGTTCAGGTGCGAGCGGGCGGACTTCGTATCGCCAATGGTGATGGCAATGGCACCGGCATGGTAGTTCTTGAAGATGTTGAACCAATCCGGCCCCTTCATCTTGTCGATCATGGCAATCGCTTCCTTGCCATGGTTGGAACCGGCGCGGGCCCAGGCCAGCAGAAGACCGGCCATCATGCGGTCGAGATCGTTCGGGCCGTCATATTTGAGAATGTCCTGCGCAGCCTTGTAGTCATGCCGGCGGATGGCATCCATGCCGCGTACGATCGTGGTGACACGTTCGACTGAGGGATCGTTCTTCAGTTCGTTGGCGTACTTCACACCCTCTTCGAGATTACCGTTGAGCAGCAAAGAGATCATCAGCCGCTGGCGGATCTCCGGGTTACCCGGTTCGATCATCAGCGCCTTTTTATAAAGCGAAATCGCGGTCTCATAGTCATGGTCTACATCGGCGGTACGGGCAGCAAGGAAGGCGCCTGCGAAGGTATCGACATTTTCCGCATCGAAGGTCACCGGGGCGCTGGCCTCCGGCGTTGCCGGGGCATCCACCGCGCGCGCGCTGTTCAACGCGGCCATCGAGAGGATCGCCGCCAGGGCTGCGCCCGAGAGGAAACGAATGGCAAGTCTCTGCCGCATTAGTAAGCCTTTCATCAAGGGATTTGCCGGTGAGAGCGCCGGCGGCACGCGTTCGTGTCAATTGATTCACAACAGGATGGCTTTTTTGAAGCGCTCCTGCAAGAAATTCGGCCGGCGGCGATTAGTTCACGCGTTCGATGCAGAAATCGATCACTTCCATGAGCGCGGATTTCCACGGCGTTTCCGGTAGCGGCGCTAGGGCGTCGCGGGCGATGGTGCCGTAATGAACGGCACGGGCGATGGTGTCGGTGAGCGCACCATATTTGGTGATCAGACCCAACGCCTTTTCCAGGTTCTCGTCGCTGTTGTTGCCGGTCTCGATCGCGTCGCGCCAGAAAGCGCGCTCTTTTTCGGTGCCGCGGCGATAGGCGAGAATGACCGGAAGCGTGATCTTGCCCTCGCGGAAATCGTCGCCGACATTCTTGCCGAGATCGGCGGCCTTGCCGCCGTAGTCCAGCGCGTCGTCGACCAGTTGGAAGGCGAGGCCGAGATTGGTGCCGTAGGACTTCAGCGCATTGCGCTCGGCCTTGCCGGCATTGGCGACGATCGGTCCGACTTCGGCGGCGGCGGCAAACAGCGCCGCCGTCTTGGCGCGGATGACGGAGAGATAATCGTCTTCCGTCGTTTCCATGTTCTTGGAAACGGAGAGCTGCAGCACTTCGCCTTCGGCGATGACGCAGGCAGCCGAGGACAGGACGTCGAGAGCATCGAGCGAGCCGACCTCGACCATCATGCGGAAAGCCTGGCCGAGCAGGAAATCACCGACAAGGACGCTTGCCTGGTTGCCCCAGATCATGCGGGCGGTGGACTTGCCGCGGCGCAGATCGCTTTCGTCCACCACGTCATCGTGCAACAATGTCGCCGTGTGCAGGAATTCGACTGAGGTGGCGAGCTTGATGTGATTGTCGCCCTGGTAGCCATAGAGCGCGGCCGAGGCGATGGTCAGCATCGGCCGCAGGCGCTTGCCGCCGGAAGAGATCAGGTGCTCGGCAACTTCGGGGATCATCTGCACATCGGAGCCGGCTTTCGACAGGATGAGCTGGTTGACGCGTTCCATATCCGCCTTGGTCAGGTCCACCAATGGCTTGATGGAGGCCAGTTTATTCTTGCTTTCTTCAAGCGGTATCACGACGCCCAACGATCCGGACTCCTGTTCATTTTCTGCAAAGCACAATAAGAAGGGGCGAAAGAGGCGGCAAGAGGCGATTTGTCTCGTCTCGCAAATTTGACAGGAAACCCAAGGCTTATGCACGAGCTGATACGCACCAATGATCCCGTTTTACTCTCCTTCGCCGAGAGCCTGATGAAGGACGCCGGGATTCATTGCTTCGTCGCAGATCAGGCCATGAGTGTTCTCGAGGGCTCGCTCGGCATGCTGCCGCGTCGTTTCATGGTCGAGGATGAGCGCGCCGATCAGGCCCGGCGCATTCTCATCGATGCCGGCCTCGGCGACGAGCTGCGCCCAGCGCGCGGCTGAGGTTCGTCATGGCCGATGACCTTTCCGAAACCATCGACGCCTTCCATCGCGGCGGGTTCCATATCGTCCAGCCGAAGGGCAGGGGCCATCGCTCCGGCATGGACGCCATGTTGCTCGCTGCTCTCGTGGCCGATGACCGCAGCATAAGGGTGGCCGATCTCGGTGCGGGGGCGGGCGCAGCCGGCATGGCCGTGGCCTCCCGGCTTGAACGGGCGGAGGTGGTGCTGTTCGAGCGCTCGCCGGAAATGGCCGAGTTCGCCCGCAAGAGCCTGGCGCTTTCGGAAAATGCCCGCTTCGCCGGCCGTGTCGCTGTTGTCGAGGCCGATGTGACCCTGACCGCGAAGGCCCGCAACGACGCCGGCCTGATCGATGACAGCTTCCATCATGTCATTATGAACCCGCCCTTCAACGATGCCAGCGACAGGCTGACACCGGATGCGTTGAAAGCGCAGGCGCATGCCATGACCGATGGCCTGTTCGAAAGATGGGTGCGAACGGCAGGCGCGATCATGATTCCCGGCGGTCAACTGTCGTTGATCGCCCGGCCACAATCGATCGGCGAGATCATCGCCGCTTGCGGCCGTCGGTTCGGCGGTATCGAGATCACGCCCATCCATCCGCGGGACGGTGAAAACGCCGTTCGCATCCTGGTGACGGCGATCAAGGGCTCACGGGCGCGGCTGGCGCTGCGGGCGCCGCTGATCATGCATGGCGAGGGGACGCACAAATTCTCCGACTTCGTCGACGACCTCAACAATGGCCGCGCCGCCTATTCCCGAAAGTAGTGTGCCGTCCCGCAAGCATGACGCGGTTTTCGACCAGGTCGTCGGAAATCAGGCCATGCCTTGGAACGCATCGAAGATCAGCTTGACGTTCAGGACCGCGATGGCGAAGGCGATGATATAGGCGACGGTGCTTAGCCAGCGCGGCGCGACGAGATCGCCCATTTTGGTCTTGTCGGCGGTGAACATGACCAACGGGAAGACGGCAAAGGAAAGTTGCAGGCTGAGCACGACCTGGGTCAAGATCAGCAGATCCGCCGTACCGGAATCGCCGTACCATATGGTGACGACCCCGGCCGGAGCGATCGCCAGTCCGCGCGTCACGATGCGGCGCAGCCACGGTTTCACCTTGAGCCGCAGAAAACCTTCCATGACGATCTGCCCGGCAAGCGTTGCCGTCACCGTGGAGTTGAGGCCGCAACAGAGAAGCGCGATCCCGAACAGTGTCGGCGCGATCGCCAGGCCGAGAAGCGGAGCCAGCAGCGATTCCGCCTGAGCGAGTTCCACGACATCGGTGTGGCCATGCGCGTGAAACGCCGCGCCGGCGAGAATGAGGATGGAAGCGTTGATGAGCAGGGCGAAGGTTAGTGCAACGGTCGAATCGATCGTGGCATAGGTCAGCGCCTCTTTCTTTTCCGGCAGCGTATGGCCGAAGGCACGCGTCTGCACAATGCCGGAATGCAGATAGAGATTGTGCGGCATGACCGTCGCGCCGAGGATGCCGAGCGCGAGATAGAGCATGTTCGGATCCCGGACGATCTCGGTCGTCGGGAAGAAGCCCTTGATGACCTCGCCCCAATTGGGATCGGCAAGGAAGAGCTGGATGCCGAAACAGAAGGCGATGACGCCGAGCAGGGTGATGATCAGCGCCTCTACCCAGCGAAAGCCCAGCCGCTGAAGGAAAAGAATGAGAAACACGTCGAAGGCGGTGACCAGCACGCCGAGTTCGAGCGGCAGGCCGAAAACGAGATTGAGGCCGATGGCGGTGCCGACGACTTCTGCGATATCCGTCGCGATGATGGCAATCTCCGCCATTGCCCACAGCGGCACTGAGACGTAGCGCGGATAGGCGTCCCGGCAGGCTTGAGCCAGATCGCGGCCGGTGGCGATTGCGAGACGCGCACAGAGCGCCTGCAGCACAACGGCCATGATGTTGGACAGCAATGCGACGGTCAGCAGGGCATAGCCGAATTTCGATCCGCCGGCGAGCGAGGTCGCCCAGTTGCCGGGGTCCATATAGCCGACCGCGACAAGATAGCCCGGACCTGCGAAAGCGGCGACGCGACGCAGCACCGAGCCGCCCTTGGCGGTTTCGACCGAGCGATAAACATCGGAAAGAGTGGCCTCTTGTCGGTCATGGCGCCAGCCGGCATCGGGCTTGGGTTTCATAAGATCCATGGGGCTTCCGCAGGCTTCGATACTGCGAGAGGTATGCGGTTTAGAATGATAATGCAATTCATTCGCAACAGGAAAAACCATTCCCGCTCGCATTCGCCTCGGCTGTGGCATTCCTGCAATCCGTAATAGCGGAGAAAAATCCGCGATAGTGACGATTGTTTCATATTGCGGCGGATGCATCTCCATTCTGTTGGAGGAAAGATAATAGGAACAATTTTTTATATTGAACGCTATTTTTGGTTCTTCTATCCAAACTCTCATCGAGAGCCGAAACGCGGCTGAGCACCGGAGATGACCGATATGAACCCCGCCATGAACATGATGCCGATGATGAATCCGATGATGGGTGGCATGATGAACCCGATGATGAACGGCATGATGATGCCGATGATGAACCCCATGATGGGCGGCATGCCGATGATGAATGGCATGATGATGCCCATGATGCAGATGATGATGAGCAAGATGACGTGCAAAATGACGCCGAAGGGCATGGTTTGCGAGATGATGCCGATGGAAGGCATGGACAAGGACATGTTCATGGAATGCTGCAAGCGCATGATGTCCATGATGTCGTCGGGCATGCCGATGATGATGATGTGCGGCAACATGATGATGTGCTGCACGATGGAAGCGGCCTGATTCATCCGGTCGCAACCAGGAATAACAAGCAGACCTCCATCTGCCTCCGGCCGTCCGCAAGGGCGGCCTCTTTTTATTCGCGGCATCTTAGCCCCGGACTTCCTCGACATAGGTGGTGACAAGATAGAGCACGGCTTCGCTGCTGGTCATATTGCGGTAGCTATGGGCGACATCGGCGTCGAAGATTGCGGCGTCGCCTTCGCCAAGGAGTTGCGGCGGGTGTTTGCCCGCGACGATTTCCACCGTGCCGCGCGAGACGACAAGGTTCTCGATCGTGCCATGATGATGCGCCTCGGCGGTCTCCGTATGATAGGGCGCGATACGCAGCTCGTAAAATTCGACCTTGCGTTCGCTTTCATAGGGAAAGAGCGCCCGCGTCTGGAATTTGCCTTCGGAGGCGGACAGGACCTTCGTCTTGGCGTGGGTCAGCACCTGCAGCGAGGTGGTGTCGTGCGGCTCAGCGATCAGGAAGCCGCAGGGGACATCCAGCGCTGCGGCAATCTTCCAGAGGATGCTGATCGTCGGGCTGCTTTTGCCGGTTTCGATCTGACCAAGCATGGCGCGGCTGACGCCGGAGATTTTTGCCAGCCGATCCAGCGAATAGCCGCGGCGCGTGCGCAACCGGCGAAGATTCTGGCCGGTCAATGCCGAGATTTCGTCGACTGTCTCGGCTCTTGAGACCACATGCAGGGGTTCGACCGATTCAAGCGCCATAGCTTGGATTACCAAGCGGCATCACCGGGACGAAACCCATGAAAGGAATCCACATCAGGAAAGGCTGCGCGGGCCATGCGGAAACGGGAACCTGCTGTATCGGCGCACTTTTGGCGCGGGCATCGCGATAAGCTTGGAAATCGATGACGTTGGCAGCCTGGCCGGACATACGGAACTCCTGATCACAGTCCCATAAATCTATTTTTTTGATCGACTAATGTAGAGGGAGCGGCGCCCAATCTTGACGGACACGGAGAAATGTTTTTCCCGGCTGCCGTTCTTGCAGCGAAAGCCCGTCCTCTCTTCCTTCGTCCCTCTGCTGATCGGCAAAAAAACATGGCGGCCAGGCAGGGAACCGGGCGCGAAATGCAATGATGGATGTTGCGTTTGCCGTTTCCATGCATACATCACCTGCAGCAAACATCATGAATCAGGGATGACGAATGGCTGGATTTTTTAGGCGCATGCTTCCGAAGCGGTTTCGCAAGGAAAAGGTGGTCATTCCTGTCGTCCGGCTGAGTGGTGTCATCGCCTCCGGCGGCCCCCTCCGGCAATCGCTCAATCTTGCGGGCGTGTCTCAGGCGCTGGAAAAGGCCTTCGGCATGAAGGCAGCCCCGGCCGTCGCGCTCGTCATCAATTCTCCCGGCGGTTCGCCGGTGCAATCGCGGATGATCTATAACCGCATCCGCGATCTTGCCCGCGAGAAAGAGAAGAAGGTGCTGGTTTTCGTCGAGGATGTGGCGGCATCCGGCGGCTATATGATCGCGCTCGCCGGCGATGAGATCATTGCCGATGCCACCTCCATCGTTGGTTCCATCGGCGTCGTCTCCGGCGGCTTCGGTTTTCCGGAGCTTTTGAAGAAGCTCGGTGTCGAGCGCCGCGTCTATACAGCCGGCGAAAACAAGGTGATCCTCGATCCGTTCCAGCCGGAGAAGGAAAAGGACATCGAGTATCTGAAGAGCCTGCAATTGGAGATTCACAAGGTCTTCATCGACATGGTGCGCGAACGCCGGGCAAGTAAGCTGGCGGCGGATGAGGTCGTATTCTCCGGCCTCTTCTGGACCGGCGGTCGCGGTCTGGAACTCGGCCTCATCGACGGGCTCGGTGATATGCGCCAGGAGCTGAAGAAGCGTTTCGGCGACAAGATCAAGCTCGAGCTGGTCACCACGCCTCGCAGCCTCTTCGGCCGTCGCGCACCGGGCATTTCCCTTTCAGGCATGGACGGCATCGGCGCCGGCCTTGCCTCCGGACTTGCAGAGGTGGCAGAGGAAAAGGCATTGTGGGGGCGGTACGGATTGTAATCGGGAGCGCTGCGTGATGCCGCAGATCATCTTCTTCATCGTTGCTGTCGGCGGTATTTGGCTTCTTTATCGACGCTTCCTGCGCGACGCCCGAAAACTCACCGAGAAATCACGCCGCGCCGAAAGCGAACGGCGCACGGGCGCCATCGGAACGCTGGTGAAGGACCCGAAGACGGGCGAGTATCGGGTGAAGCGGGAAGATGAATGATAGCGAAACCGAAATCATTCGGACGCAAACTTCCTATCGATACGTCATCTCTTGACCCTTGTCTTCCATCGTGGCACCTGTCGCGCCAACGTACACCAAGCAGATAGTAGCTGATCTCCATGACCGCGACCCCGCCCGATAACATGAATCCGAAGCGCTCGTTCCAGGCGTTGATCCTGACGCTGCACAATTATTGGGCCGACAAGGGTTGTGCGGTTCTGCAGCCCTACGACATGGAAGTCGGTGCCGGCACGTTTCATCCGGCGACTACCCTGCGCGCGCTCGGCCCGAAGCCGTGGAAAGCTGCCTATGTGCAGCCGTCGCGCCGTCCGTCCGATGGACGCTACGGCGAAAATCCCAACCGGATGCAGCACTATTACCAATATCAGGTCATCCTGAAGCCCAATCCGCCGAACCTGCAGGAGCTCTATCTCGGCTCGCTGGCGGCGATTGGTCTCGATCCGCTTCTGCATGACATCCGTTTCGTGGAAGACGATTGGGAAAGTCCGACGCTCGGTGCCTGGGGCCTCGGCTGGGAATGCTGGTGCGATGGCATGGAAGTGTCGCAGTTCACCTATTTCCAGCAGATTTGCGGGATCGAATGCGCGCCGGTTGCCGGCGAGCTGACCTATGGGCTTGAGCGTCTTGCCACTTATGTCCAGGGCGTCGACAGCGTCTACGACCTGAATTTCAACGGTCTCGAAGGTGACGAGAAGATCACCTATGGCGATGTCTTCCTGCAGGCCGAGCAGGAATACTCCCGGCATAACTTCGAATATGCCAACACGGAAATGCTGCACCGCCATTTCATCGACGCCGAGAAGGAATGCCAGGCGCTGCTCGCTGCCGGTGCGCCGGGCGACAATGCCAATCAGCTCCTGCACAAATGTGTCTTCCCGGCTTACGACCAGTGCATCAAGGCCAGCCACGTCTTCAATCTGCTCGATGCGCGCGGCGTGATCTCTGTCACCGAACGCCAGAGCTATATCCTGCGCGTCCGCACCTTGGCGAAAGCCTGTGGGGAAGCCTTCCTGCTCACGGATGCCGGCGGTGCGAACTGGGGCAAGCAGGCAGCGTAAGACATTGGCGGAATAGCGAAAGCGGATGACAACATCCGCGAAGCCGCATAGTGTACCCTCGATTGTAGTCCCAGCGGGGGTTCGCCATGTATATTATTTTGGCGGTCATCATACTGGCCGCACTTTACGCTATTTTCGTTTATAACGGCCTCGTTCGTGCCCGACAGGTGGCCGAGGAGGCGTGGTCTGGTATCGACGTGCAGTTGAAGCGCCGCGCCGATCTGATCCCCAATCTGATCGAAACCGTGAAGGGCTATGCCGCCCATGAGCGTCAGACGTTGGATGAGGTCGTGGAGCTGCGCAACAAGGCGCAGGCGGTGCCGTCGGGCGATATTGCAGCCCGCGGCCAGGTGGAAGGCCTGCTTTCACAGGCCCTTGGCCGTGTGATCGCGCTTGCCGAAGCCTATCCCGATCTGAAGGCCAACACGAATTTCCTCGAATTACAGCGCTCTCTCGAAGGTATCGAAGGCGAAATCCAGATGTCGCGGCGCTACTACAACGGTGCGGCCCGCGATCTCAACGTCAAGGTCGAGAGCTTTCCCAACAATCTGCTCGCCGGCCCCTTCGGTTTCAGCAAGCGCGCCTTCTTCGAAATCACCAACGAGGCGGATCGCGCCGTTCCGTCCGTCAAGTTCTAAAATTCCTCCTATCGGTTTTGCATTCCAGGCGGTAAAGGAAGCCGACCGCAGGCCGTTGGCCGCTTTCTGGACTGACCAAAGAGATTGATGATGGGTAGAGCCAAACTCACGATTATCCCGCCGGGCAAGCCTTTGACCGGACGTGCCATGCCTCCGGGATCGAAGTCGATCACCAACCGGGCGCTGCTGCTCGCCGGCCTCGCCAAGGGAACCAGCCGGCTGACCGGTGCGCTCAAGAGCGACGACACGCGCTATATGGCCGAAGCGCTTCGTGCCATGGGCGTGACGATCGATGAGCCCGACGACACGACTTTCATCGTCACCGGCAGCGGCAAGCTCCAGCCGCCGGCTGCACCGCTTTTCCTCGGCAATGCCGGCACGGCGACACGCTTCCTGACGGCTGCTGCTGCGTTGGTCGACGGCAAGGTTGTCGTCGATGGTGACGCCCACATGCGCAAACGACCGATCGGCCCGCTGGTCGATGCGCTCCGCTCTCTCGGTATCGATGCTTCGGCGGAAACCGGCTGCCCACCCGTGACCATCAACGGCACCGGCCGCTTCGAGGCGAGCCGTGTTGAGATCGATGGCGGCCTGTCCAGCCAATATGTCTCGGCGCTGCTGATGATGGCCGCCGGCGGCGACCGTCCGGTCGATGTCGAGCTGCTTGGCGAACATATCGGCGCTCTCGGCTATATCGATCTGACGGTTGCAGCCATGCGCGCCTTCGGCGCCAAGGTGGAGCGTGTCAGCCCGGTCGCCTGGCGCGTCGAGCCCACCGGCTATCATGCGGCCGATTTCCTGATCGAGCCGGATGCCTCCGCCGCAACCTATCTCTGGGCAGCCGAAGTGCTGAGCGGCGGCAAGATCGATCTCGGCACGCCGGCGACGGAGTTCTCGCAGCCGGATGCGCGTGCCTATGATCTGATTTCGAAGTTCCCGCATCTTCCTGCCGTCATCGACGGCTCGCAGATGCAGGACGCTATCCCGACGCTCGCCGTTCTCGCCGCCTTCAACGAGACGCCGGTGCGGTTCGTCGGCATCGAGAACCTGCGCGTCAAGGAATGCGACCGTATCCGGGCGCTGTCGAGCGGCCTGTCGCGTATCGTTCCGAATCTCGGCACGGAAGAGGGGGACGATCTTATCGTCGCTTCCGATCCAAGCCTGGTCGGTAAAGTCCTGCCGGCCGAGATCGACAGCTTCGCGGATCACCGCATCGCCATGAGCTTCGCCCTGGCCGGTCTGAAAATCGGCGGCATCACCATTCTCGACCCCGATTGCGTCGCCAAGACCTTCCCGTCCTATTGGAACGTGCTGGCTTCGCTGGGTGTTGCCTACGAAGACTGACGCTCTGCCATCTCAAGAGAGGCCTGGGCGCGGAAACATTCTTGACGCGAAGCGGCGCCGGTAACGGCGCTGCAGGTATCTCTTGGGGGAGTGATGACACGGCTTTGCGGGTTTTTCCTGGCTTTGTGCCTGCTGCTTTGCGCAACGACAGTAACGGCGGCCGAACTCATCACCAATTTCGATCAGGCAATCGCCCTGCACCGCGACGGCTCCATGCGGGTCGTCGAGACGATTTCGGTGAATGCGGAAGGCCGTGCCATCCGCCGTGGCATCTTCCGGGATTTTCCGCTGACATTCACCGATGCCAACGGTCGCGAGAACGAGGTGGATTTCAAGGTCGTTTCCGTCGAGCGCGACGGGCAGCCGGAGGATTGGCACAGCGAGCGCATCAAGGGCGGCGAGCGCATCTATATCGGCAAGGCCGACCAAAGCCTTAACCCAGGTCCGCACACGTTCCGCATCACGTATGATACCAATCGTCAGATGCGCTATTTTGACGATCATGACGAGCTTTATTGGAACGTCACCGGCAATGGCTGGCAGTTCCAGATCCTCAATGCCAAGGCGATCGTCACATTGCCCGATGGCGTGGAGCCTCAGCAGCTAGCCGTCTTCACCGGGCCGCTCGGCGCCAACGGCAAGAACGCCAGCACCAGCGCGCAGGCCAACATCGTCACCTTCGTCACGACCCGGCCGCTTGCCATAGCCGAAGGCCTGACGATCGCCATCAAGCTCGCGAAGGGGGCGATCGAGCCGCCGAGTGCCAGCCAGCAATGGGGCTGGTTCTTTCGGGATCATCTCGATACGACCATCGCCATTGGCGGGTTGATCCTGCTGTTTGCCTATTACATGCGGAGCTGGATTGCAGTCGGCCGCGACCCTCCACCCGGCGTCATGGTCCCGCGCTGGGATCCGCCAGAAGGTATTTCGCCGGCGCTGGTCAATTATATCGACAACCGGGGTTTCGTCCGCTCCGGATGGACGGCGCTGTCGGCGACGGCGATCGATCTTGCGGTGCGCGGCTATGTCATTCTCGACAACCTGAAGGAAAAAGTGGTCATCCGCCCAACCGGTAAGGCAGGCAGTGATCTCAGCGGCGGCGACAAAGTGCTCATGCAGGCCGTCGGGCCATTCTCCCCGCTTGTCATCGACAAGGAAAACGGCGAGGCGGTGCAGACACTCGGCTCGAAATTCCGTAGCGCGATCGAGCGCGACCATCGCGGTGAATATTACAAAGCGAATTCACTCTACGTCATTGCCGGCATCGCCTTGTCGATCCTGATCCTGGCTGCCATCGTCATCTTCGGGCGCCTGCATGAGAATGCCCTGCCGCTCATCATCGTGCCGGGATTGCTGTCGATTTTCGTGACGCTCTTCGCCAGTTCGATAGGTCGCAGGTTCCGCAGACGCGATGCCGGCCTCGCTCGGCGCATTCTTTCGGTCTTGATCTTCGCCTTTTTCGGCTTCGTCTTCGTATCCGTTGGCGTCAGCGGCTTTGCCGCCGCGGTCGTGCCACTATGGGAGGCGGGCTTGCTGCCGCTGGTGGCCGGCATCGTCGGCATCTTCGCCCTGAATGTTGTCTTCTTCTTCCTGATGGGCGCGCCGACGCCGCTCGGACGCAAGATGACGGATGGTATCGATGGCCTGCGGCAATATCTGACATTGGCCGAACGCGACCGGATGAACATGCAGGGCGCACCGCAGATGTCGCCGCAGCATTTCGAAAAGCTGCTGCCCTATGCAGTCGCGCTCGGCGTCGAAAAGCCCTGGTCGAGTGCCTTCGAGGCATGGCTTGCCACCGCTGCGGGCGCGGCAGCGGCAGCCTATGCGCCGGTCTGGTACTCCGGCGATTTCCACCCCGGCAATATCGGCGGAACGATCGGCGATTTCTCCTCCTCCATGGCATCCACCATCGCGTCCACGATTCCAGCACCCGTATCGAGTTCGTCCTCCGCCTTCGACGGCGGGGGACGAACTCGATACGGGTGCTGGAATCGTGGACGCGATGGTGG
>NZ_JAQJCK010000012.1:0-189593 GCF_030182455.1 Rhizobium cerradonense | reverse complement strand
AAGAGACACGCTTCGAACGCGGTTACCTGGTAGCGACGGCATAATTGGGTCGGAACATGCTATCGCACACGTAGCCCAATGAGGTTTGCAGGAAGGATCGTGAAGATGGCCTGACAGTCGATCGGCGTTTGGAAAGCCCGGTTTAAAAAATGGCACATGATGCCGAGAAACTTATGGGGCTCTAGACGCGCGGATGTCCATCTTGGCCATGGGGGCGACCCATGAGACCGTATACGTTGACGCAGACTGATCAGAACACCGTAAAATCTTCTTGCAGACGGGCGGGCCATACGTTTTTAAAATTTGATTGCCCAAATAGGGGGTATCTGGACGGATTTTCTAATCATCTCGGTCACTTACACTAATTTTGAGTGATATTTTGCATCGTATTCGTGCAATCAGTTAAAACTGATTCTACTCAGGCTATACTTATTAAATCATCAATTACTAAAACATAAACTAATGAAAATAGAGGGGCGATCGCTCAGAGTTTACCTGCCCGCTGCTGGATCATCATGAAAGTATCGAAGGTGTATTCGGAAAGTTGCATCCAGAGATAGGAGTCCTTCTTGTAAGCAACTTGATCGTCGTAGATCCGCTTGAAATAATTGTTGGATTTCGAGAGATCGGCATAAATTACGGTAGCCGCTTGGAAACAGGCCTCGAGAATTTCCTGGCTGAACGGGCGCAGCGTTACGCCCTGGTGCACGATCTCCTTCAGCGCCTGCGGATTTTTCAGATCATATTTCGCCAGCATATTGGTGTTGGCGAAAGCGCAGGCGTCCGCGAGGATCGTCTGATAGGTCTTCGGCAGCGCGTTCCATTTTTCCAAATTGAAGAAGGCGTGCACGACGGCACCGCCCTCCCACCATCCGGGATAGTAATAATATTTGGCGATCTTCTCGAAACCGAGTTTCAGATCGTCATAAGGGCCGACCCACTCCACGGCGTCGATCGTACCTTTGTCGAGCGCAGCGTAGACGTCATTGATGGGAATATCCTGTTGCGGCACGATGCCGATCTTTTCGATGATCTTTCCGGCGAGGCCGGCAATGCGCATCTTCAAGCCCTTGAGATCGTCCAGCGTATTGATTTCCTTGCGGAACCAGCCGCCCATCTGCGCGCCGGTATTGCCCGCCGGCAGACCGAACATGCCCTGCGTGGCATAAAACTCGTTCATCAGCTTGTTGCCATTGCCCTGGTAGAACCAGGCATTGGTAAGCCGGGCATTGAGGCCGAAAGGCAGAGCTGTGCCGATGGCATAAGTCGGGTCCTTGTTCCAGAAATAATAGGAACAGGTGTGAGCCGCATCGACGGTGCCGGCGCTCACCGCGTCGACCGCCTGCGCGCCTGGCACGATCTCACCGGCTTCAAAGGTCTGGATGACGAAATTACCGCCCGTCGCGTCCGAAACATGCGTCGCGATGTCTTCTGCACCGCCATAGATCGTATCCAGGCTCTTGGGAAAGGAGGAAGTCATCTTCCAGTTGATCTTCGGATAGTCCTGAGCCAGAGCGGGACTGGCGAGCGCCGAGGCGGCCACGCCCGCGCCAACCGCTCCGGCCCGCCTGATGAACGAACGGCGATCCATCGAAACCTCCCGTATATATGGCATTGCGGGAAACATGCTCTCCCGCTCATGGCGCAAGCGCTGGAGCTAACCACGCCATGCATTGTCTTTCAAGGTTGCTTTTGCACTGCATTATGGCGATTCCTGTACATCGTTATGACGAATAGAGACAAAGCTCGCCCGCAACCATTCCGCGTTGCCGAAGTCCCGCTCTTCGCTTAGATTTGACGGGCCTCGGCATCGACACCATATTCGTTCCGGGGTCCCAACCGATCCCCGATTGTCTCGCAATTCTCCGGAGCCTTGCATGCCCAGACCGATCATCGCCATTCCTGCCGATCTCCGCGAATTCGATGGTGTGACCTGGCATGCGGTGCAGCAGCAATATATCCGGGCAGCCGTCAATGCCGCCGGCCTGACGGCACTGATCGTCCCCGCGCTGGAAGACGGCAACGATATCGACGCCATTCTCGATCGCGTCGACGGCCTGCTCGTCTCCGGTTCCGCCAGCAACGTACATCCCTCGCTCTACGGCAAGGAAGCGCTCGAAAGCGACGGCCCCTTCGATCCGGCCCGCGACGCGACGTCGCTGCCGCTCATTCGCCGCGCCATCGATCGTGCCATCCCAATGCTCGCCATCTGTCGCGGCATTCAGGAGCTGAACGTCGCATTGGGCGGCACGCTCGCCAGCGAAATCCAGGAACAGCCGGGCATATGGGATCACCGCAAACCGCCGAATGTCGATCGCGACACGATGTATTCGATCCGCCAGAGCGTGTTCGTCAAGGAAGGCTCCTGCATCGCCCGCGTCATCGGCCCAGGCGAAGTGCGGGTCAACTCGCTGCACCGCCAGGCAATCGCCGAAACGGCGCCGCGGCTGCAAGTGGAAGCGATCGCCGAAGACGGCACGATCGAAGCCGTCTCGGTCATCGACGCCAAGGCTTTCGCCGTCGGCGTGCAGTGGCACCCGGAATATTGGGCGGAAACGGATTCGCCTTCGCGCAAGCTGTTTGCCGCCTTCGGCGATGCGGTGCGCGATTATGCGGCGAGCAAGGAGCAGCCTTTGGCAACCCCTCGCCACCAGCAGGCCGTTTGATCAAGCTTTTGATTTTACTGGTGTTTCCGGCACCGGCGTCAACGGGTTGCCGTTGCCGAACCACGCGATGATATTGTCCGCCACGAGATCGGCCATGGCGTTGCGCGTCGGCACCGAGGCAGATGCTACATGCGGCAGCAGCGAGACATTCGGCAGAGAGAGGTAAGCTGAGGGAACGTTCGGCTCGTCGTAGAAAACATCGAGGCCGGCAGCACCAAGCGTGCCGTTCCGAAGGGCGGCGATCAGCGCGTCGTCATCCACCGACCAGCCGCGTCCAACATTGATGAACACGCCCTGCGGCCCAAGTGCCGATAGTACCTCAGCATTGATCACCTTATGCGTCTCCGGCGTCTTCGGAACGATGGAAATCAACGTGTCCACCGATTGTGCCATCTCCTTCAGGGTCGGATAGTAATCGTAAGGCAACGAGTCGCGCGGCGAGCGCGTGTGATAGCCGATCTTCACCTTGAACGGCTCCAGCCGTCTGGCAATCTCCAGGCCGATGCGGCCGAGGCCGTAGATGCCGACGCGACGTCCCTTCAGGGAGAAAGGCGAGAGCGGAAAGGCTCCTTCCTTCACCCAGCGTCCCTCGCGCAGCCAGGTTTCCGCATTTGGAAATTGTCGTATCGTATTCAGCAACAGCGCGATGGCCGTATCGGCCACCTCATCGTTCAGCACATCGGGCGTGTTCGTAACCACGATGCCTTTCGAGGCCGCATGCCCGACATCGACGCCGTCATAGCCAACACCGAGATTGGCGATGACTTCGATATTGGGGAAGGCATCCATCCAGACGGCATTGAAACCGCCGGACACCGCCACGCCACGCACACGCGCCGCCGTCTCAGCATCGACCTTCGGGCTCTCGCCGGAGTCCAGCGCAATGATATCGAAGCGGCCTTTGAGCGTTTCGAGAACACGCGGGTGTATCTTCCCCGGAACGAGGACGGCAATGCGATTATCGGACATGATCTTTCCTCTTGAAGATGCGGGTTCGACGCTATTGGCGCGCCTGATAGGGAGATGTCGACTGACGGATGCGCATTTCCGGCTTGATGAGATGAATTCCATCCGGCTCATGGCTGCCGGCAAGCCTATCCAAAAGCGCGCGCGCCGCAAGCCTTCCGACCTCGGCCTGACCGTTCCACACCGTCGTCAGCGCCGGAGTCGCGATCGCCGCCTCTTCCAGATCGTCATAGCCGGTCACAGAAATATCCTTGCCCGGCACAAGGCCGGCGCGGGAAATGCCGTTCATCAAACCGATCGCCACCAGATCGTTCCAGCAGACGGCGGCCGTCGGCTTCTGCGGCAGTGACAGGAGATGTACCGCCGCCTCGAAACCGCCCTGCTTGGAACGAGCGCCGGGAATGCGCAGATTGGGATCGACCTCGATGCCCGCCTTGCGCAGAGCGTTCACATAGCCCTGGTAACGATCACGGCCGGTTGAGGTCTGGTCCGTGCCGCCGATCATCGCGATGGTGCGGTGACCGAGGCTGATCAGATGGTTCGTCGCGAGCGAAATGCCATAGCTGTCGTCACCGCGAAAGGTCGGCAGGTCCAGCCCCTCCATCGAACGGGCGACGAGGATGGCCGGCATGCCGTTTTCCTCCGCCAGATCGAAATCCTCCGGCGGCGTGCCGATTGCCGGCGACATGATGATGCCGTCGCCGCCGAGCTGCAGCAGGGTTTCGAGGAAGGTCCGCTGCTTCTCGACCGAATCATAGTGGTTGGAGAGAATGAATGTATGACGGCTGCGGTCGAGCTCGCTTTCGATCGCCTTCAGAATCTCGCCGTAGAACGGATTCATGATGTCATGCACGACGACGCCGATAATTCCGGAACGCGATGTCCTGAGGCTCGCCGCACGGCGGTTGTAGATATAGCCGAGCGTGCGCGCCTGGTCCTTGATCTTCTCGCGCGTATTCACCGCCACCAGCGGACTGTCGCGTAAGGCAAGGGATACGGTCGCCGTTGAAATACCCAGCGTTTCCGCAATGGTCGAAAGCTTTATCTTTTGCGCCATGCGCTCCCCTCCTCGTGAAACGCAGCCAAATATATGATCCCGGCGCCTCACGAATCCGGAATTTAAAAACTTTAATTAAAAGCTTAAATCGCGCCGTGCAACTTGAATCCTCAAGGGAGCTCAGAATTCCCCATCATCTTCGTCATGGTCGCCGGCCTGAAGATTGCCGTCGATCGCCTTCAACAGACGCACGAGCGAACGGACATCCTTCTCCGAAAAACCGCGAGTGGCGAGTTCGTCGCAAGCCGCGGCCGAACTTGTAATCTCGGTGACGCTGTTGCGCCCGATCTCGGTGAGATAGACCTTTGTCAACCGGGCGTCCGCGGCATCGGGCCGCCGCTCGACGAAGCCCTGCGCCTCCATGCGCCCGATCGTGCGGGTCATGGTCGGCGCCTTGACGCCGAGCTTCTGCGCCAGCGTCCCCGCCGGCAGGCCATCGCTCTCCGCCAGCGCGAGGATGACGCCATCCTGGCCCGCGTAAAGGCCACTTGCAGTCAGGTTGCGGGTCAGAACCGTGCGCATCGACCGCGCCGCCTGCGTCAATGCCGGCGACAAATCGGCAAGCGTGTAGTCGCCGTGATCCTTCTTCTTACCCGACTTACCTTTTTTTCCGTCCTTGTTCTTCTTACCCATCGTGATTCCGTTGATCTTTCCGCCGCTGCAGCATCACGGTATGACATTGCGCAGGTTATTGACATAAACAAGAGGCACATCCGCAGATGGCACAGCCTATGCCGCGTTTCGATGACAATGATAGGACGCTGACGCCAACAGAACGGGCAAATTGGATCGTCGTCCTGCCGCTTGGCGCCCATGAACAACACGGGCCCCATCTGCCTTTCGAGACCGACACCTTGATTGCGGAGGGCATCGTCGCCCGCCTGAAGACTGCCCTACCATCTGATTTGCCCGTCACTTTCCTGCCCGTCGAGCCGGTCGGCTATTCCATCGAGCATATGGATATCGCCGGTACCAAAACACTCGCCTTCGACGACGCTGTCAATCGATGGCTTGATATCGCCGAAAACATGCACCATCTCGGCATCCGCAAATTCGTCATGCTGAACGCTCACGGCGGCAACTCGCCCTTGATGACCATCGTCGCGACGGAAGCACGCGTTCGCTTCGACATGCTGGCCGTCGCGACCAGTTGGACACGCTTTGGCGTACCTGAAGGGCTGATCGCGCCGGAGAACAAGGCCATCGATATCCACGGTGGCGATATCGAAACATCGGCAATGCTGGCACTCAACCCGGAGAGGGTCGACATGACCAAGGCTGCCGATTTCCCTTCGCAGCAATCCGATTTCATCAGGCGCTTCAAGCACCTGCGAGCCTATGGCCAGCACGCCTTCGGCTGGAGGATGTCTGATCTGAGCAAAGAGGGCGTAGCCGGCAACGCCAGTGCTGCGACTGCGGAGAAGGGTGAGCGGCTGATCGGCCATGCGGTGCAGGGATTGGTGGAGCTTTTGCGGGATGTCGATGAGTTTGATGTGGAGGCGTTGAGATAGCCGATCACTTGTGGCTGCCCTCTTCTTCGTCGGAAACGATTTCTCTCAGACCGACATCGAACCCGCCACTCCAAACCTGATGTGATCTTATAACATACAAAAGCCTTTGAACTGACGCCGCCAACTCCTTATATGGAAGCCGATCATTTTCCGCTCTCCGGAGAAAACTCCGATATTTCGAGGCTCCCATGACCGAAACAGCCACGCAGAAGCCCATTCCCGTCACCGTTCTCACCGGCTACCTCGGCGCCGGCAAGACGACGCTGCTGAACCGTATCCTCTCCGAAAACCACGGCAAGAAATACGCAGTCATCGTCAATGAGTTCGGCGAGATCGGCATCGACAACGATCTGATCGTCGAATCGGACGAGGAAATCTATGAGATGAACAATGGCTGCGTTTGCTGCACGGTGCGCGGCGACCTCATCCGCGTCGTCGAAGGTCTGATGCGCCGTCCGGGCCGCTTCGACGGCATTATCGTCGAGACCACCGGCCTTGCCGATCCGGTTCCCGTCGCGCAGACCTTCTTCATGGATGACGATGTCCGCGCCAAGACCGAGCTCGACGCCGTCGTCGCCCTTGTCGATGCCAAGCACCTGCCGCTACGCCTGAAGGACAGCCGCGAGGCCGAAGACCAGATCGCCTTCGCCGACGTCGTCGTCATCAACAAGTCCGATCTCGTCTCTGCGGAAGAGCTGGCGCAGATCGAAGATATCGTCCGCGCCATCAATCCGGCCGCCCGCGTCTACAAGACCACCCGCTCCGGCGTCGATCTCGCCCGCGTTCTGAACCAGGGTGCTTTCAACCTCGAGCGCGCCTTGGAAAACGATCCGCATTTCCTCGAGCACGGCCATGAAGATCATGTCTGCGGCCCGGATTGCGATCATCACCATCATGACCATGACCATAATCATGATCATGATCACGACCATCACCACCATGATCATGATCATGATCACGACCACCATCACCATAGCCTGTCGGCCATTCATGACGTAACGGTGCAGTCGGTCTCGCTGCGTGGCGGCGAGATGAATCCGGAGCGCTTCTTCCCGTGGATCCAGAAGGTCACGCAGACCGACGGCCCGAACATTCTGCGCCTCAAGGGCATCATCGCCTTCAAGGGCGACGCCGAGCGCTACGTCGTCCAGGGCGTCCACATGATCATCGAGGGCGATCACCAGCGCCCCTGGAAGGATGGCGAAAAGCATGAGAGCCGCTTGGTCTTCATCGGCCGCGAACTCGACCGCGAAAAGCTGGAAAAGAGCTTCAAGGCCTGCGAGGCGGCCGCCTGATGCCGACTGTTGCTCCGCTTGATATCGACGGCCACGTTCTGGCCGTCGAATTTTTAGGTGACACCCCTTTCTTCGCCAGTGCCGCCGGCGCGATCCATCGGCTGGAAGGCGGCGAGAAGGTGACCGAAGCCCATCAGGGCATGCTCACCTGTGTTCGCGATCCCTACAGCGACAGCCTGATTTCCGGCGGCGAGGACGGGAAGGTTCTCCGGATTGCCGCTGACGGCGGCGTTACCGTGCTTGCCGAGGCGCCGCGCAAATGGATCACCCAGCTCGCCGCCGGCCCGCAGGGCGCGGTTGCTTATGCCTACGGGAAAAGCAGCTTCGTGCGGCTGGCAGACGGCTCGATCAAGGAATTTGCCGAGGAGCGCACCGTCGAAGGCATCGCCTTCGCGCCGAAGGGCCTGCGCATCGCGGTCGCGCGCTATAACGGCGTGTCACTGCATTGGGTCGGCATGGCCGGGCAGCCGATCAATCTCGAATGGAAGGGCGCCCATACCGGCGTCACCTTCTCGCCAGACGGTCAGTTCGTGGTCACGACCATGCAGGAAAACGCCCTGCACGGCTGGAAGATGGATACGAAGCCCGGCGCCGAGGCCAGGCACATGCGCATGACCGGCTATCCAGCCAAAGTGAAATCGCTCTCCTGGTCCAACAAGGGCAAGTGGCTTGCCTCCTCCGGCGCACCCGCGGCGATCGTCTGGCCGTTTCAGGGCAAGGACGGCCCGATGGGCAAGGCGCCGCTGGAACTCGGCACTCGCGGCAACATCATGGCGACCTCGGTCAAGTTTCATCCGACGGAGGACATCCTGGCGATCGGCTTCATCGACGGCATGATCCTGGCGGTGCGCATTGGCGACTCCAAGGAAGCGCTCTTGCGCCGTCCAGGCAAAGGTGCGATCACCTCGATGAGCTGGAGCAAATCCGGCAAGCTGCTCGCCTTTGCCTCCGAAACCGGCGATTGCGGCGTGGTTGACGTTTCCGCTTGATCAGAAAGATATGGTTATGTCCCAGACAGGAACGGCAATCGCCGGACATTCCCCTGCCTTAGCCGGCAGCGTCTGGGACGTAATCCGCCATGAAGCGGCCGACCTCGCCGGCCGCGAGCCGACCTTGCGCCCGCTGCTCGCAGCGCAGATCATCGCGACGCAGTCGGATGCCGAAAGCCTCGCCAATGTCCTGGTCGCCCGGCTTTCCGTCGCCGGCATCGAAACCGACGCTCTTTTCGCCCTGTTCCATGATGTGCTGACGCGGCATGCCGCAATCCTCCAGGCGACGGAGGCCGATCTCGTCGCGGTCCGCACCCGCGATCCCGCCTGCACGACCTATCTGCATGCGCTCCTGAATCTCAAAGGCTTCCACGCCCTGCAGACCCACCGCATCGCCCACGCGCTCTGGACGGAGGGCCGACCGGAAATCGCCAGTTGGCTTTCCAACCTGGCCTCGCTCGTCTTCGGCCCGGATATTCATCCGGCGGCGAGGATCGGCTCGTCCATCATGCTCGATCACGGCTCCGGCATTGTCATCGGCGAGACTGCCGTTATCGAGGATGAAGTCTCGATCCTGCAGAACGTCACGCTCGGCGGCACCGGCAAGGAAACCGGCGACCGGCATCCGAAAATCCGCCATGGCGTGATGATCGGCGCCGGCGCAAAGATCCTCGGCAACATCGAAGTCGGCGCCTTCAGCAAGGTCGCGGCCGGTAGCGTCGTGGTAAAGCCGGTCCCGGCCCACTGCACCGTCGCCGGCGTTCCCGCGACCGTCGTTCGCATCCATCGCGCCGATGAGATACCGGCCGAGACGATGGATCAGAATATCTAGCTTTAGTCCCTGAACGTCAGTGGCCGCCTCGTCCTTCGAGGCTGCGCCCGACGGGCTACGCGCCTCAGGATGAGGCGGAGTGGGCTCGTCGTCACAGTAAAGTAGAGACCGAACGATAGCCCGTTGCGGCCGGAGCCAAAAGATCAGCCCTCACCCTGAGGCGGGAGCGAAGCGACCCTCGAAGGGCGGGGGCGGGTGGATCGCATCAATGTCAGCCGTGACATAAGGTAGCAGGATACGGGCATCCGCAACACCTGTCCGCGACCTCCTTTTTCATGTCAGCAAAAACAACCCTTTAGTTGCGTCCTTCATGGGCAACGCCTCCCTCTCCCGCCGCCCCCTTCACGGAACTGTCATATGCGCTTGCTAGCCCGGCATGGTTCCTTCCGCCTCGGCGCGGCGCACCTTAAGCGTCGGGGCAAAGCCCCCACTCGAGAGGATATGGCAATGATCTGTCTTTCGCGTCGCGCCGCCCTTGCCGCCGGCAGCGCGCTTACTCTGCTTTCGCTCTGTTCCACCGCCGGTGCCGCCGACAAGGCGCCGCCGACGAATACGGCGACGCCGATCAAGCATCTGATCGTCGTTTTCCAGGAAAACGTCTCCTTCGACCACTATTTCGCGACCTACCCCAAGGCCGCAAACGTCGACGGTGAGCCGGCATTCAAGGCCGCCGACAACACGTCGACCGATATCAACACGCTGGCCAATGCCGGTCTTCTCGACAACAATCCGAATAAGACCAACGCGGCAAACGGAGCCGATGCGGCCGCCCCGTTCCGCCTCGACCGCACGCAGGCAGCGACCCAATCGCAGAACCACGGCTACACCGCCGAGCAGGCGGCCTACAACAACTTCGCCATGGACCTTTTCCCGGCCAATACCGGCAGGGGCACCAAGGGTGCTGCCGGCGCTTTCGGCACCAAGGGCCAGGTCATGGGCTATTATGACGGCAACACCGTCACGGCGCTCTGGAACTACGCTCAGCACTATGCCCTGAACGACAATTCCTTCTCCACCAATTTCGGCCCGTCGACCCCCGGCGCGCTGAACCTCATCTCCGGCCAGACCAACGGCGCCATCCTGCCGCCCGGCTATGCGCTGGAGAAGGACGGCACCTATTCCAAGGGCCGCATCGTGCCCGACGGCAATGGCGGCTGGACCGTCATCAGCGACTTCGATCCGACCGGCGATGTCTGCTCGGTCGGCCAGACAGGGCTGATGTACGGCAAGAACATCGGCGACATGCTGAACGAACACAACATCACCTGGGGCTTCTTCGAAGGCGGCTTCGACCTGACGGTGACGAATGGGGACGGCACGACGGGCTGCAAGCGCGCGACGACCTCGACCGTCACCCAGGTCAACAGCGCTGACTATATCCCGCATCACCAGCCGTTCCAGTACTACGCCTCGACCGCCAACCCGACGCATGCGCGCCCGTCCTCGGTCGCTGCAATCGGCACCACCGACGCAGCCAACCACCAGTATGATGTGACGGACTTCTACGCGGCCCTGAAGAACGGCAACATGCCGACCGTCAGCTTCCTGAAGGCGCCGGCCTATCAGGACGGCCATGCCGGCTATTCTGATCCGCTCGACGAGCAGGAGTTCGTCACCCAGGTGGTCAACACCGTTCAGAATTCGCCGGACTGGAAAGACACCGCTATCATCGTCCTCTACGACGATTCCGACGGCTGGTATGACCATGCCCACGCCGTCGTCAATCCATCGAAGCTTGGCGTCAAGGGTTATGACGTGCTGAACGGAGATGGCTGCTCGACCGGCACGCCGCTGCCGGGCGTCAACGGCCAGCCGGCCCAGGGCCGTTGTGGCTACGGCACGCGCCAGCCGCTGTTGGTTATCTCGCCCTACTCCAAGGTCAACTTCGTCGACCATACTTTGACCGACCAGACCTCCGTCATGCGCTTCATCGAAGACAACTGGATGGGCGGCGAACGTCTCGGTGGCGGCTCGTTCGATGCCATCTCCGGCTCGCTGAACAACATGTTCGACTGGTCGAAGGCCGATGCACAGAAGCTGATCCTCGACACGAAGACCGGCAATAGCGCTTCCTAAGCTGAAAATAAGGGGGATGGACAATGTCCTTGAACATGAAGCACAGTTTCCTCCCCCTGATCGCACTCGCGAGCATCTCGCTCGCGGGGGCGACCATCGGCTTGGCAAGCGAACCCGCCGCTAATGCCGTCGCGGCAAATACCTATGACGACACGGCTTCGCTGAGCGCCGTCGCACAGCTCGGCCGGAAGCTGTTCTACGATCCCTCACTGTCAGGCGGCGGCCAGATGTCCTGCGCCACCTGCCATGATCCCAGCAATCACTATGCACCGGCCAATGACCGCGCCGTGCAGCTCGGCGGCCCGCATTTCGATAAGCCGGGCATCCGCGCAGTGCCGAGCCTCGCCTATAAGATGTCGACGCCTTCCTTCTCCGTCGGCGCGGAAAGTGCTGCCGACGAGGCGGCCGAGGCAGCCCCAATGACCGAAGCCTCCGGCGTGGCGCTTGCAAACACCCCGGCGACGGTCGCGGGGCCACTGACCGCACAGGCCGTCGTCAAAGCCAATTCGAACGCGCCCGATCTGGTGCCGCAAGGCGGCATGTTCTGGGACGGCCGTGTCGACTCGCTGGAGGAACAAGCGCTGCAGCCGATGATCTCGCCCTTCGAGATGGCCAATGCCGATGCAGCCGCCGTCTATGCCAAGCTGAAACAGGGCTACGGCAAGGACATCGGCGCCCTCTTCGGCAATAATGTCCTCAACGATCAGGATATGACGATCGCCGAAGCCGGTTTTGCGCTCGCCCGCTACCAGATCGAAGAGCCCTCCTTCCATCCCTATTCGAGCAAATACGACTATTATCTGCGCGGCAAGGCGATGTTATCAGACGCCGAAATGCGCGGGCTGAAACTGTTCGATGATCCCAACAAGGGTAACTGCGCCTCTTGCCATCTCGACAAGATGACGGGCGACGGCCAGATGCCGAACTTCACCGATTTCGAATTCGAGGCGCTTGGCGCACCGCGCAATCCGGACATTCCAGCCAATGCCGACGCGCATTATTACGACACCGGCATCTGCGGCCCGCTACGCAACGACACTTATTCCGCCCAGCCGCAGAATTGCGGACTGTTCAAGACACCGACGCTACGCAATGTCGCCAGCCGCCATGTCTTCTTCCACAATGGCGTCTACCGCTTGCTGGAGGACGTCACCCGCTTCTATGTCAAGCGGGACACCAATCCCGACGAGATCTACCCGAAGGACGCCGGCGGGAAGGCACAGAAATACAACGATCTTCCGGCGCAATATCAGGCCAATATCGACGTCATCGACGCGCCGTTGAACCGCAAGCCAGGCGATGCGCCGGCTCTGAACGATACGGAAATCGCCGATGTCGTCGCGTTTCTGAAGACGCTGACGGATGGTTACGACCCGGCTAAGGATGGGGTGAAGGCGGCCAAATAGAAACGCCTCCGCCCGAACGGGCGAAGGCGGATCTGAAACCTCAGGCTGCCTTGGCGACCGGCGGCTGGGCCAGCTTGCGGCCGCTGGCGACGATCATGCCGACGGCACTGCCCAGCCAACCATCCTTGAGTTCCAGTGCGAGGAAACGGTCGCGCTGGAATGGGCCAGGCATGACGAGATGGCGCGCCTTTTCGGCGAAGAAGCCGAAACGCTCGTAATAGGGCGCATCGCCGACGAGCAGGATGGCGCCATGGCCGCGCTTCTTGGCTTCGAGGATGGCGGCACGCATCAGCGCCGAGCCGACACCCTTGCCTTCGTGGGCGCCATCGACCGCCAGCGGGCCGAGCAGCAGCGCATCGACCGGGCGGGTCTCACGATCGACGCCAGCTTCGACGTTCCACAGGCGAACGGTGCCGATGACATGGCCGGCGCGATCGCGGGCGACAAGCGCCAGGCCCTCGGCCGGAACGCGGCCACGGCGAAGCTTTTCGGACGACTTCTTGCGGCGATCGGCGCCCATGACGCGATCAAGCAGATTTTCGCGAGCGACGACATCACCTGCGTTTTCCAGGTCGAGGGTGAAAGTGGACGGCGCAAAGAATGCGCGGACAGAATCAAGAACAGCGGCCATCTCGGCCTCCCGTGCCCAATACCGTTATCAGCGGTGGTGACAAACTATTGTGAGTGTGCCGCCCCGGCTGGCTACGGGGGCGGCTTTGTCGGAGTTTAGATCCTTACGGGATCTTAGATGATGTAGGCCTTCAGCGGGTCGAAGCCGTTGAACGCTACAGCCGAGTAGGTCGTCGTATAGGCGCCCGTGCCTTCAATCAGGACCTCGTCGCCGATCGTGAGCGTCACGGGCAGCGGATAGAGGTTCTTCTCGTAGAGCACGTCGGCCGAATCGCAGGTCGGACCGGCAATGATGCAGGCTTCCATCTCGTCGGCGTCGCGCTCGGTGCGGATCGGATAGCGGATCGCCTCGTCCATGGTTTCGGCGAGACCACCGAATTTGCCGATGTCGAGGAAGACCCAGCGAGCGGCATCGTTGTCCGACTTCTTCGAAATCAGGACGACTTCAGCCTTGATCACGCCGGCATTGCCGACCATGCCGCGGCCCGGCTCGATGATGGTGTGCGGGATCTGGTTGCCGAAATGGGCGCGCAGAGCCGCAAAGATCGCCTTGCCGTATGCTTCCGCCGACGGAACGTCACGCAGGTACTTGGTCGGGAAACCGCCGCCCATGTTGACCATCTGCAGGTGAATGCCCTGCTTGGCGAGCGAGACGAAGACGCGCTTGGCATCGGCGAGAGCCGCATCCCAGGCATCGACCTTGGTCATCTGCGAGCCGACGTGGAACGACACGCCGTAGGATGCCAGACCGAGCTGATGGGCATAGACGAGAACGTCGACAGCCATCTGCGGAACGCAGCCGAACTTGCGCGACAGCGGCCATTCGGCGCCTTCACCATCCGTCAGGACGCGGCAGAACACACGAGCGCCGGGAGCGGCACGGGAAATCTTCTCGACTTCCTCGTGGCTATCGACGGCAAAGAGGTTGATGCCGAGTGCATGCGCACGGGCGATATCGCGTTCCTTCTTGATCGTGTTGCCGAAGGAGATGCGGGCAGGGGTCGCACCGGCGTCGAGCGCCATTTCGATTTCAGCGACGGACGCGCAATCGAAGTTGGAGCCGAGGCTTGCCAGCAGGCGCAGCACTTCCGGAGCCGGGTTGGCCTTGACGGCGTAATAGATGGCGCTGTCCGGCATGGCATGACGGAAGGCGTGAAAATTGTCGCGGACGACATCGAGATCAACCACCAGGCAGGGACCGTCCGGACGTCGGGTAGCGAGAAAGTCGCGAATACGTTGCGTGGTCATGTCAATTCCCTTTTCAATTCCAAAAGCTCCGGGAAAAAGACCCAGAGGACAAAGGGCGACGCTCATTCGCTCAGGTACCAGCCGGTGGAGACCCCGGAACCGTGCAAATGCGCGAAGCGCGGATGATGAACGAGTGCCGCAAGCGGCGCTAATTCGCTTTGTCTGCCATGGATTGGAGGGATAATCCCAACCGCACTTCCGGCAATGAAGGTGTGCCTCTTCAGTAACCCCGGCTGATGGAAAGCCGGGAGAGAACAAAAAGGCCCGCACCGTCGTTGCTTCAGATGTCCTCGCATTTTCCGGTTGGCCGGAATAGCGACTGGAGGGGTTAATTCCAGGTACCTTACCGATTTTCTCACCACATCGAGGATCGGCGGACACCCACGGGCACGTGCGACTTTGGGCTGAACCCGAAATAGGAATATTCGCCGACATAATCAAGAATTTTTTTCGCCTATGCCCGAAAAAAATAATTGAACAAATCGGCGCATTTTGTTCAATAACTTGCGACAGTTAACGAGGGCTTCGCCATGGACACTTTGACCCGGATTCGCGCCTTCATCGACGTGGTCGAAGCAGAAGGTTTCTCCGCGGCCGCCAGGAAAACCGGACGCTCCAAGGCGCTGCTCTCCAAATATGTCCGAGAGCTCGAGGATGAGCTTGGCGCGCTTCTGCTCAATCGCACCACCCGGCAATTCTCGATGACCGAGGCCGGCCACACCTATTACCGCACCGCTTCCGACATATTGAAAGAAATCGACAATCTCGCCGATCTCGTGCGCGAGAACAATCAGCAGCTTAAAGGGCGGCTTCGTGTTTCCGTGCCGCGTACCTTTGTCGACGCCGATGTCGGGCAATCGCTGATCGACTTCGCCAGGGAGAACCCCGATCTCGCGCTGGAGATCGCCGCCGAAGATCGATTCGTCGATCTGATCGAGGAAGGCTTCGACGTTGCAGTGCGCGTCACCAAGCTTGAGGATTCCGGCATGATCGCCCGCAAGATCTCGGATTTCCGCGTTCATCTTTGTGCAACCCAGGAATTCCTCGATCGTTATCCGACGCTGGAGCATCCGAGCGATCTTGCGCGTGTGCCTTTCATTATCGACACCAACAATCGCTCACAGGGCAATGTTCGCTTCGTCGATGCCGACAGCTCGACCTTTAATGTCGCGATCAATGGCACGCTCGAAGTCAATAGCCCGCATGCGACGCTGCGCGCGGCTTTGGCAAGCTTGGGCATTGCCGTCGTGCCGGACTTCATCGGCCGCAAGGCGATCGAAAGCGGGCAGTTGCTGACGCTGTTCAACGATTATCTTCCGACCGATCGCGGCATTTATGCTGTCTATCCGCACCGTCGTTATCTCCCGGCCAAGGTGCGCATCTTCGTCGACTACCTCCATAGCTGGTTCCGCAAGCACGGCTGAGCCCTTCAGCTCTGCCAACCGGTCCCAATTCCGTCTCATTTCCTGACCAGAAGTCGAGGTGAATCAATGCTCGCGAAGCACATCGGACGCATGAGAAAATCCACGCCTATCTCTATTGCAGCCCTCGCCGGAGGTCTGATGCTCGCGCCTGTTGCGGCATCGGCGCATCCGCATATCTTCGTGGAAGCGCGGCTGGAAGTGCTGGCGGGCTCCGACGGCGCCGTGCAGGAGCTACGCAATGTCTGGCGCTTCGACGAGGTCTTCTCCTCCTCGGTGCTGATGGATTTCGACAAGAACACCAATCTGAAGCTCGATCCGGACGAGCTCAAGGAAGTCGGCAAAACGGTGCGCGATTCGCTCGCCGACTACGACTACTACACAAACCTGACGCTGAACGGCAAAGCCATCAAGGTGAACAAGCCCGACATCATCAATGTCGACTACAGGGACGGCCAGCTCCTGATGTTCTTTGCCGTCAAGCCGTCCGAACCGATGCCGCTCAAGGGCAACAAGCTGAGCTTCGGCATCTACGATCCTACACTCTATACCTCGATCGATTTCCCCAGCGACAATGAGCTGGTGACAGAGGGCGATGGCTTCAAAGGCTGCACGCAAAAGGTCGTGCGCCCCAATCCGGACGAGGTCATCGCCGAAAACAAGTCGACTTTGACGGATGCCTTCTTCAACGATCCGACGGGAACGACCATGTCGAAGCTCTTCGCAACGCGGTTAGACGTTCAATGCTGACGTTCCGGATAGCGCGGTTGCTTCCGGCTATGGCCCTCGCCTTCCTAGCGATGGCAAGCCTCGCCCACGCCACCGGATCGCCGCTCGGTATCGGCACGGCGGAGCCGAGCTTCCAGCCGGTCGGAGGGCCGCTGGCGCCGATCTTTCTCTATGTGAATTACGAGCAGCAGGCCTTCTATCGGGCGCTCACCAAATCCATCGAGGCCATGCGCCAGGACCCTTGGCAGCTCTGGACGCTGATCGGCCTCTCCTTCGCCTACGGCATCTTCCATGCCGCCGGCCCCGGCCACGGCAAGGCCGTCATCTCCTCCTACATGGTCGCCAACGAGATCGAGCTGAAGCGCGGCATCATCATCTCGTTCATTTCGGCCTTCATCCAGGGCCTCGTCGCCGTCCTCGTCGTCGGTGCCGCTTATTTCGTGCTGCGCGGCTCGGGCATCACCATGACGATGGCCACCAATGCGATGGAGATCACCAGCTTCGTGATGGTGATCATCTTTGGCGGCTGGCTGCTGTTCCGCAAGCTGCGCTCGATGATCCAGGCCCGGCCACAGCGCCAGGAAGTGCAGCTCGCGACATCGGTCGGCCCGATCAGCATGTCGCTATTCGAAGATGCTCCGAACGGCTCCGCTCCCGCCCAAAGGCTATCGCACTTCCGCGCAGCGCCGCAGACGGGCAACCGCTATAATTGTGACGATCCGACGCATGATGCGGGCAATGGCATGGTCTGCGAGACCTGCGGCCATTCGCATCTGCCGGATCCGAAAATGCTGTCGAATGAAAATTTCAGTGTCCGCGAGGCCTGGTCGGCGATCATCACCGTCGGCTTGCGCCCCTGTTCCGGCGCCCTGCTGGTCATGACCTTCTCGATGCTGAACGGGCTCTATCTCGGCGGCTTGCTATCCGTCATCGCCATGTCGGTCGGCACGGCGCTGACCGTGTCGCTGCTCGCCATCATCGCTGTCTTCGCCAAGGGCACCGCCGTGCACTTCACCGGTCGCGGCTCGAGGCTCTCGATGTGGGTCGGCAATGGCATTGAGATTCTTGGCGCGCTGCTGGTCATCTGCACCGGCATCGTTCTGCTCGGCGCATCGCTGCAGACTTGACGCTGCGGACTACCGGCTGTTGCGCCTCTGGTAGCGGGCTCTCAGCCAGAAGACCAGGAAGAACGCAAGGATGACGAGGACGCCGAAGCCGGTGCCGAGCCATGGCGAAACATCGCCGAGCCGGAGGATGATATCCGGCATCAGGTACAGCAGCACCATGGCGGCCAGCAGGATAATGGCGGCGGCGATCGCCGTGGAGCGGGTTTCGCTTTTCTTATCCGTCAAAATGGCCAATCCTCCGCGCACTGCTGCTTACTTTCCGGCGAAGGCTTAGGCCAGCCGCCCGCGAAAGGCAACCGGCCCTTTCCTGGCAACGATCAGACCTTGGCGCTCACGACCGTCGCTTCGATGTGATCGACCAGCGCGTCGGGGAGACCGAGCCGGCCGGCGAGAAGATCGAGATAGCCGCGCTCCGCCCGCGAATCCGGCTCGATCGCCAGGCGCGACGCAGCGTAGACCTGCACGCGCTGCTCTTCCGTTTGCGCCGATGCGACGATGGCGTCGAGATCGACGGGATTGGCAAGCTCGCGCTCGAAAAAGGCTTCCGCTTCAGCACCGACGCCCGCTTCGTGCACCTTGCCGAGAATATGCTGCCGCTCGGCATCGTCGATATGCCCATCGGCGCGAGCCGCGGCGATCATGGCGCGGACCAGCGAAAGTGCAAAATCATTGCTGGCAATCGCCGGCGCAGTGCTGAAGCCGGAATTGGAAGGCGGCGGCAGAAATTGCGGCTCCGCCTGCTGGGCAGGCTGCGGCGCCGGCTGTGGTGCATTGCCGGCCTGATAGTTCTTGTAGGCCTGATAGCCGAGCCCGGCGATGGCGGCGAGACCACCGAGCGTCAGTACGTTGCCGGCAATGTCGCGGCCAGTCTTCGTGCCCAGCAGCACGCCGGCGATGGCGCTGGTCGCCAGCGGATTGTCCCTGGCGAGATTGATGGCCTCGCTCGCCTTGTCTCTCACGCTTCCCTGCATTCCCGGAACTTGCGATCCGAGGAACTGGTCCAGAAGCTTGCGGGCGTCGATCATGTGGATGGTCCTCCGTCCTTTGTGAAGCATGATCCCAGTACGCAGCGGTTTTGGGACGAGATCATGCGCAAACGAAATTGCGAGAGGGAGATAGGAAGGTAGGACCGCAAATACAAATCCGCTGAAAAGCAAAAAGGGCGCGCATGAAGCCATGCACGCCCTTTAATCGACTTTTCAGGAAGGCTCAGCCCTTCAGCGCGGCGGCTTCGGCGGCGAGCTTGGTGATCCCGGCCCAATCGCCGGCCGCGACCAGTTCCTTCGGCGCAACCCAGGAGCCGCCGACACAGATGACGTTCGGCAGCGACAGGTAATCATGGGCGTTCTTCAGCGAAATGCCGCCGGTCGGGCAGAACAGCGTGCCGGCCAGCGGCGAAGACAGTGCCTTCAGATAGGCAGCGCCGCCAGCCTGTTCGGCCGGGAAGAACTTCAGCACCTTGTAGCCTTCCTCACGCAACGCCATGACTTCGCTCGCCGTCGCCGCACCCGGCAGCAGCGGAACGTGGGAGGTGCGGGCCACATCAAGAAGTTCCTGCGTGGTGCCGGGGCTGACGATGAATTTGGAGCCGGCCTCGACGGCAGCTTCCCACTGCGCGACATTCAGGATCGTACCGGCGCCCACTTCGGCGCCTTCGACTTCCTCGGCGACGGCCCGAACGGCATCCAGTGCACCGGCGGTCCGCAGCGTAATCTCGATCGCCTTCAAGCCGCCGGCGACAAGCGCGCGGGCGAGCGGAACGGCCGACTTCGCATCTTCCACGATGAGGACGGGGACGACAGGCTGCAGTTTCAGGATGGAAAGAAGCTTTTCGGTTTTCTCGCCCATGGTCGGCGTGCTCCCTTAAAACGATTGAAATCCGGTTTCCGAATAGCCTTCCCGAGGGTCCTTGTCGAGACAAAAGCTAAGTTTGAATACAACGGGTAGGAAATGCCGATAAGTTACGTTAGTCTATTTAAATGGGATGCGGGCGGAGCATGTCGAGCATATGGCAAAAGAGATCGAGCGAAAGTTTCTGGTCCGTGGCGATCATTGGCGAGACCTCGTTTCCGAGAAACTCACCCTACGGCAGGCCTATGTCGCCTCGATGGACGATCGTTCCGTTCGCGTTCGCCTGACGAACCACACGGTCGCGACCCTGACGATGAAGATCGGCAAGGCGATGATCCGGGATGAATTCGAATATGAAATCCCCGTCGCCGATGCCGAAGAGCTGCTCGGCAATGCCATCGGTCTGGTCATAGAAAAGATCCGCTACAAGGTTCCCTTCAAAGGCTTCGTCTGGGAAGTCGACGTTTTTCGCGGCATGCATCGCGGCCTGGTGATCGCCGAAGTCGAGATGGAAGACGAAAGCGACGATCCGGAATTGCCGGACTGGATTGGCCGCGAGGTGACCGGCGAATACCGCTACTCTAACCAGGCGCTCGCGACGCAATTCGAACAGGAATACGATGAGTTATCGCATTCGGCCTGACCTGCCGCGAAGCATTGGAAGCGCTGAAAGCCGCCTCCTTCGGCAGCGGCCGGCGCCAGACCGCGCGTATCTTTCAAAATAGCTGGCGCAAGACCGGTCGTAAGGCGACGAGGGCACTCTCAGAATGCCATGCCGAAGCTCATACCGACCAGTTTCACGAGCTGCGCAAACGCAGCCAGGATTGCTGGATGCATCATGCGCTGCTGCGCGACATCTGGCCGGCAGCCATGCATGCAAAACAGCTCGAAGCCAAGGCGCTGGTCGATGTGCTCGGCCGCTATCTCGATCTGTCGATACTATCCGAGGTCACCGATCGCGAGCCGCATCTCTTCAACGGCAGCGACGACCGCGCCCGCCTGCTGGAGGCAATCATCTCTCGCCAGCAAAGCGCCCGCCAGGAAGCACTGACCAAAGCACGCTGGATTTTTTTCGGATAAGCCGAAGCGGGAAGCGCGGACGATCAGACGGCTTTGGCTGGAAGCGGGGGATTGAGGAAACCAATTCCGTCCGCCCAGGACAGGCAAGCAATTTCTCGCGCTCGGTAGCGATTGTCGCCGATCGCTCCCAGTCGAAAGCCGTCCGACGCAACAGCGATTACGTCTCATTAACTGTAACGTACTTGTTACTTTTCAGCATCGTGCCAACGTTTCGACTTCATCGAGTTGGGAGGACACGACGATGTTGAGAATTGGAACATTATTTCTCGCCACATTGAGTTTAACCGCCGTTTCATTCGACCGGGCAAGCGCCCAGCAGGTCACAGGCGAACCTGGTTCGCCCAGCGCAACAACGACGATCGACGGAAGATATCTTCCGAACCCGCCCGCGGCATTTGGCGGACAAATTGGCCTCGACGCCAAGAACTCCAAACCTTATTGGCCGCCGCAGATTGTGCCCCCCAAGGGCGCGCCGAATATCCTGCTCATCATGACCGATGATGCGGGTTACGGCGTTGCTGGCACTTTCGGCGGCGTCATCCCGACGCCTGCCCTGGATCGCGTTGCGAAAGCGGGCCTGCGCTACACGCAGTTCCATTCGACAGCGCTCTGTTCTCCGACGAGGGCAGCGCTGATTACCGGACGAAACCATCATTCGTCGGGTTTCGGGGTCATTTCCGAGCAGGCAACCGGTTACCCCGGTTACGATTCCGTCATTGGGGTAAACAACGCCACGATCGGTGAAATTCTGAAGCAGAACGGCTTTGCAACGTCTTGGTTCGGCAAGAACCATAACACCCCTGCTTTCCAATACAGCAGTGCCGGGCCGTTCGATCAATGGCCCGTGGGGATGGGCTTCGAATATTTCTACGGCTTCATGGGCGGCGACAGCAACCAATGGACTCCATACTTGTTCCAAAACACGACCCAGATTTTCCCCTGGGTTGGCAAGCCGGACTACAACCTTATCACGGACGAAGCCGACAATGCCATCGACCATATCAAGCAACTGAATGCAGCCGCTCCTGACAAACCGTTCTTCGTCTATTTCGTACCCGGAGCTACCCTCGCGCCTCACCATCCGACCCAGGAGTGGATAGACAAGTTCAAAGGCAAGTTCGACATGGGTTGGAACGAAATGCGCGAACAGATTTTCGCCAACCAGAAGCGGCTCGGGGTCATTCCCGCGAATACGCAGCTAACCCCATGGCCTGACGACCTGCCGAAGTGGGACAGCTTAGATGCCGACAGCAAGAAGCTGTTTGCACGACAGGCTGAGGTTTTCGCCGCCTATGTCGCCTATTCCGATCACGAGATCGGAAGAGTGATCCAGGCGGTCGACGACCTGGGCAAGCTCGATAACACGCTTGTCATCTACATCGAAGGCGACAACGGTACGAGTGCCGAAGGCAGCACTCTTGGCACCCCCAACGAATTGATCACCATCGAGGGTATGCAGATTCCGGTCGCGGATCAGATGAAGTTCTACGACGTCTGGGGTTCCGACAAGACGTATCCGCATATGTCGGTGGCCTGGTCCTGGGCCTTTGACACGCCGTTCAAATGGACGAAGCAGGTCGCCTCGCATTTCGGCGGTACGAGGCAGGGCATGGCTATGGCCTGGCCAGCACGGATCAAGGAAGCCGGCGGCATCCGCAGTCAGCTCCACCATGTGATCGACATCGTTCCCACCATTCTCGAGGCGACTGGAATCCAACCTCCTGTCATGGTCAACGGCGTGGCGCAAAAGCCGATCGAAGGTGTCAGCATGGCCTATAGCTGGGACAATGCCCAAGCCCCGTCAGCGCGCACGACGCAGTATTTCGAGATGTTCGGCAACCGCGCGATCTACAATGACGGCTGGATCGCAGCCACGACGCCGCCCGCAGCGCCTTGGCTGATGGGCACGACCAAAATGCCCGACGTCGTCGATGGCTACAAATGGGAATTGTACAACCTCACGGAGGATTTTTCGGAAAACAACGATCTCGCCGCCAAGATGCCGGACAAGCTGCACGAGATGCAGGAATTGTTTCTCATGGAAGCGGCGAAATACAATGTCTTCCCGCTTGATAACTCTATCCTGGAGCGTCTCCTCACCCCGCGGCCGAGTGCCACGGCCGGGCGAAATAACTTCACCTATTCAGGCGTGATATCCGGTATTCCGTCCAGCAACGCTCCGAGCATCGTGAACAAATCGTACACGATCACCGCGGAGGTGGAGATACCGCAGGGTGGTGGTGAAGGCATGCTTGTCACCACGGGTGGACGCTTTGGCGGATACGGTTTCTATCTGCTCAAAGGCAAGCCGGTGTTCCTGTACAATTTTGTCGATATGGAGCGCTTTCGCTGGGAAGGTCATGACGCCTTGGCACCCGGCAAGCACACCCTTGTGTTCGATTTCAAATCCGATGGCCCCGGTTTCGGCAAGGGCGGAACGGGCGTCCTCAAGGTGGATGGTACCGAGGTTGCCAACGAGAAAATTCCACACACAATTCCAGCACTGATGCCGTGGGATGAAACCTTCGATGTGGGGGTCGATACGCGGACAGGCGTAGAGGACAACGACTATCAGGTGCCGTTCCCCTTCAATGGAAATATCGGAAAACTGGAAGTGGCGTTGCAGCCGTAGACAATGCCGGACGGGGGGACATTGATACCGATGTCCCCTCAATCCCGCTGCAGCCGCCTCTCAGAGAAATTTCTCCATCCGGAAATTTTCGAGCGTCTGCCCGCGCTTTTCCACGATTTGCGATGCCAGGACGCGGAAGCCTCGTCGCTCGAAAAACGCTCTGGCGGTAAGGCTCGCTTCCGTAAAAATGCGCCCGAGCCTCTGTTTTCTTGCCTCTGCCTCGACCGTCGTCAGGAGCAGGCTGGCGGCACCCATGCCTTGATAATCGGGATGGACAAACATCATATCCAGGAGCCCATCGGGCACCAGATCCGCAAATCCGATCGACACGTCCCCATATTGAACGATCCAGGCCGGCCTGCTTGACCGTCGTTTCGCCCACGCGTCCCTGTCTTCCACCTTGGCCCAGGCGTCGATTTGAGCTTGGTTGTAGTCCTTCGACGCCACCTCCCGGATTGCTCTCAGGAATATGTCCATGGTCAGATCGGCATCCGCGGGGACATATGGTCTTACCATCAGCATGTTGTCAGACACATCAACCTCATCGCCGCGCAACGATCGTTGCTGCACACAAACGCAGACTAGCACGAGTCGTATAACGGCCACCGTAATGCCATCAGATAAATCCCGATTGCTTGCCGACGCGCAAAATTGTATTTCCGCGGCATGACAGACATCCTTTCCACTCCGCGGCATGAGGCAGGGGGCGCGTTCCTCGTTGCCGCCCTCTATCATTTTGCCTCCTTCCCGCGCTTCGAAGCCCTGCGCGAGCCGCTGCTTGCGCTCTGTGAAGCAAACGGCGTCAAGGGTACGCTGCTGCTCGCCCATGAGGGCATCAACGGCACCATCGCCGGCACCGATGCAGGCATTGGCGCCGTCCTCTCCTTCCTGCGCGCCCAGCCGGAATTTTCGACGCTGGAGCACAAGGAAAGCCGGGCCTCGAAAATGCCCTTCGTCCGCATGAAGGTGAAGCTGAAGAAAGAGATCGTCACCATGGGCGTCGAGAACATCGACCCCACCAAGATCGTCGGCACTTATGTCGCGCCGCAGGACTGGAACGCGCTGATCTCCGACCCCGACACCATCGTCATCGACACACGCAACGACTACGAGACGGCGATCGGCGTGTTCAAGGGCGCGGTCGATCCGAAGACGAAGACATTCCGCGAATTTCCGGAATGGGTGCGCCAGAACGAGGGCCTGCACAACAAGCCGAAGATTGCTATGTATTGCACCGGCGGTATCCGCTGCGAGAAGGCGACCGCCTTCATGAAGGAGCAGGGTTTCGATGAAGTTTACCACCTCAAGGGCGGCATTCTGAAATATCTCGAAGAAGTGCCCGCCGAGGAAAGCCTCTGGGAAGGCGCCTGCTTCGTCTTCGACGAGCGCGTTTCCGTCGAACATGGCCTGAAGGAAGGCAACCACAAGCTCTGCCATGCCTGCCGCAACCCGATCACTGCGGAAGAGGTCACGTCACCCTTCTATGAAGCCGGCGTCTCCTGCAGCCATTGCTATCACGACCGCACTGAGGAAGACCGCAAGCGCTTCCGCGAGCGCCAGCGCCAAGTGATGCTCGCCCGCAAGCGTGGCCAGGAGCATATTGGCGGCTAAAGCGCATCGCGATCTCTGGGATTCGCCCTTGCGCTTTAGGTTCTTGATTTTGCGCATGTCGTTATCGCAAAACCGCTGCACACTTTTGCGCGACATGCTTTAGGGAATTTAGGCGGCTGCGTCGCGCTCGACGTCGAGCACGCGAGCCGTCTGCGCCATCAGCCGCTTGCTGATCTCGGCTTCCGGCAGCGGTTTGCCGAAGAAATAGCCCTGCAGCTCGTCGCAACCGAAGTGCTCCAGGGCGGCCCCCTGCTCTTTCGTCTCGATGCCTTCCGCCGTCACGGGGATGTCGAGCGAACGCGCCAAAGCCACCGTTGCCTGCAGCATCTCGCGGGCGCGGCTGTCTTCCAGCACATCCATGGTCAGCGACCGGTCGATCTTGATGCGGTCGAAGCCGAATTGGCGGAGATAGCCGATCGACGAGAAGCCCGAGCCGAAATCGTCCAGCGCCACCTTGACCCCAAGCCGTTTCAGCCGCTCGATCGATTGGCGGGTGCGCTCGGGGTTCTGGATGATATAGCCTTCGGTGATTTCCAGCGTGACGCGTTCGGCTTCGATCTCCGTATGGTTCAGGACATGCCGAACATAGTCCGCGAAGGCGGGGTTGCGGAACTGTCCGGGTGAGACATTGACTGCAATCCGCAGATCCGGCCATTGCCGCGCCGTCTCGCAGGCTTTTCTTAGTACGAACAGCCCGAGTGCTTCGATCAAACCACTGGTTTCGGCGACAGGAATGAAGGCTTCAGGCGAAATCGGCCCGTGACCTGGCCTGTTCCAGCGTACCAACGCCTCGACGCCAGTGATCTCATGGCTCGTGGCGTCGACCAGCGGCTGGTAGGCGAGCGTCAGCTCTTCTTTTTCGATGGCATTGCGCAGATCCAGTTCCAGTGCATTGCGCTCCTCGCGATCGGCATCCATCGCCGTCTCATAGCAAGCCATACGGGCGCGTCCGGCTTCCTTGGCCTTGTACATGGCTAGGTCGGCGCGGCGCACCAGCTCCTCGCGGCCGATGCGGCCCTCCGGCGAGCTGGCAATGCCGATACTGGCGCCGACGACCACCACGCGGCGACCGATCTCCAGCGGCTCGGCAAAGAAATCCAGCACCTGCTCGGCAAGCCTGAGCGCCGGCGCATCGTTCAGTTCCTTGGTCGGAAAGGCGACGGCGAATTCATCGCCGCCGAGCCGCGCAAGAATCGCCTTCGGCGGGATAAGCACATTCAACCCGGCTGCGACGGCGCGGATCAACTGGTCGCCAGTGCCGTGGCCATAGGAGTCGTTGATTTCCTTGAAACCGTCGAGGTCGAGATAGAGCAACAGGACATTGCTGCCGTCGGCGCGGGCGCTCTCCACTAGTCGGTCGACATCGAGACGAAGACCCTCCCGATTGAGAAGGCCGCTGAGCCGGTCCCGCAGCGAGCCCTGCCGCGCCAGCGCCTCTTCCGCCCTGAGCCGGCGTCCTGCCAGAGACCCCAGAATCAGCAGCACCAAGAAGAACATGCCGACCAGGCCGAGTGCACCAACCACCAGCGGACGGGCCTGTTGATAGCTGACGTCACCAGGCCCGCGCGAGGTCCAGACCAGCCGCCCGAGCGGCTTGCCAAGCGGATCGACGATCGAAACGGCATAGCGCGCAATCGTATCCGGCGGGACCAGCTTGAGGCCGCTGATGACATAGGTATTGGAAAGCATCTTGATCTTGGCTGCATCGAGGTGCCGGACGAAGATCAAATAGCGGCGCTTGCCTTCCGGCACGGGGATTCGGCCGGATTTTTCGCGGATTGTCCCCACGCCAACGGCGGCGATGCCCTTATTGGTCATCACATAGCCGCTCGCCTCCGGAACGCTGGTCACCCGCGCCTTGCGCACCTGATCCACCAAGGCCCAGAGCGAGGGACCGAAGACATCCTCGATCCTGTCGGTCATCGGCTTGCCGTCCTGATAGGCAATAATCGGCTTGTTATTGTCGTCGACCACCAGCGCCATGTCGAACAGGGCGCCATCCGAGGACATCTCGCCGTAGTTGCCGGCGATCCAGTCCTGGTCGTTTTCATCGTAGACATTCCTGGCGGCGGTGTTGCGCGCAGCATAGTCATGCAGCGTGGCATCGAGCAGGCCTTCGAAGGTCTTCAGCGCACCGGCAGTGGTTTCCCAGGAGCGTTCGTCATCCAATTTGTTGGAATAGTCCGCGACGCGGCCGATCGCTGTCAGCACCATCAAGGTAACCACAGTGACCACCAAAGCGAACGAAAACAAAACGGCCGTCACGATGGAATGACGACCGATTTGCGTATTCCGCTGGATTGACTTGAAAACTGCACCCAACGCACTTCTCCTTGACTTTGGAGTGTGCCGTCAGGTCTTCAAGAAACGGTTAAAGCGAGCCTACGATTCTTGCAGGAAATGGTTGTATATTTATCGGTATCGCAGGCATTCATGCGGATGCGCGGATCGCCTGTGCAAAACGATCGAGGCTGGCTTGCAACGTGCCGTTCTGTTGCGCCTCCGCCAGGGTCGTCGCCTGCGCCTCATCGCTCTTGCCGGCGAGCGGCACACGCAGAAAAGCCTCCGGCACAATGCGGAGCGACATTGTCTTCAGCACCTCGGTCAGTTGTTCCAGCACAAGATCGCCTCGATGCGAGGCATGCGCAAACATCAGCGGCTTGAACGGCACTTCGTCGCGCGACACCAGCCAATCCAATGCGTTCTTGAATCCGCCGGGAATGCCATGGGCATATTCCGGGCAAGAGACGATCACCCCGTCTACATCGCGGATTTTCGCGGCAAAGGTTTCGACAATAGGAGGCGTCCTGTCGCCCTCATGATCGGGATTGAAGATCGGCAGGCTGCCGATCAAATCGCAGATTTCGATGGAAACGCCGTCTGGCGAAATCAGCCGCAGGGCTTCCAGCAACCGAAGGCTGGTCGAGGCCTGCCTTTGGCTGCCGCAGAGCGCGTAGAGGGAGAGCGGACGCTGGATCATGCCCAAGGCTTATCAGGTGCCAGCGATTCGGGCGACCTTCCCCCTCTTTCGGAAGGAGCCGAAAGGCGGCATCAAGCCGCCTTGTGGTTCCCCTTCGGGAACTGACCGGCGAGTTCACGGTACCACTTGCCGCTCTTCTTCACCGTCCGCACCTGCGTCTCGTAATCGACGTGCACGAGGCCGAAACGCATGCGATAGCCTTCCGCCCATTCGAAATTATCCATCAGGCTCCAGGCGAAATAACCGCGCATGGGATAACCGTCCTTGATCAGGTCGGCGACCACGCCGAGATGGTCGATGTAGTAATCGAGGCGCGGCTGGTCGTCGACTTCACCGTTGACGACCTCCATGTTGTAGCAGGCGCCGTTTTCGGTGATGTAGCATTCCGGCAATTCGTAGCGCTTGTAGAGGTCCTGCACGACATGCTTCAGGCCCGGCGCGTAGATTTCCCAGCCGATGTCGGTCTTCACGTCGCTTGCAGGCGGCGCTTCCTTCGTCCAGGGGAAATCGCCGCTCTTGGACACGTCATCGGCGACACGCATCGGCATGTAGTAGTTCAGGCCCCACCAGTCGAGCTTCTGGTTGATGATCTTCAGATCGCCATCCTCGACAACAGGCATGCGGTCGCTGAGTACCTCGACGAATTCCTTCGGGTACTGCCCCTTGAAGATCGGATCGAAGAAGGCACCGTTGTGGAACTGATGCGCGCGCTCGACGGCAGCCTGATCTTCGGCGCTATCGGAACCCGGAAGGATCGAGGCCGCATTCAGCACGATACCGACCGGCACCTTCGGCGCGACGGCCCGGATTGCCTCGACGCCGAGACCGTGCGCGAGGTTCATGGTGTGCATGGCATAAAGCGCGGCCTGCATGTTACGCTCGCCCGGCGCATGAACGCCATAGAGATGGCTGAGCCAGACAATGCACCAGGGTTCGTTGAAGGTGGCAACCGAATCCAGACGGTCGCCGAGGCGTGCCATGACGGTCTTGGCATAACGCTGATAGGCATAGGCCGTGGAACGTGCCGTCCAGCCGCCGTCGCCGGCGAGCGTCAGCGGCAGATCCCAGTGATAGAGCGTCGCGAAGGTCTTGATGCCACGCGCCTTACAGCCATCGACGAGACGATCGTAGAAATCGAGGCCGGCTTCGTTCACCGGGCCGGTGCCGTCCGGAATGATGCGCGGCCAGGCGATCGAGAAGCGATAGGCTTCGACGCCCATGTCCTTGATCAGATCGAGATCCTGTTCCAGCCGGTTGTAGTGATCGCAGGCGACATCGCCGTTGTGCCGCTGATAGACGCGGCCCGGCATGTTCGCGAAGGCATCCCAGATCGACGGCTTGCGGCCATCCGCCTTGGTGGCGCCTTCGATCTGGAAGGCGGCAGTGGCAACGCCGAACGTGAAATCGCCCGGGAAACGGGCAGCGAAGCTCTTTGGATCAATCATGACTAATCTCGTTTCTTTCAAACGGCGGGACGGCGGTTGATGCGATCGACCGCGCTCACGATATTGGGCCCGCGCGCGGTTTAAACCAACGAAAACGTCCTTGTACAGTCCTGAAATGACAAATCTGCAACGTTGCAGTTATAAGTCGAAAAGCATGGGACGGCGGACAACCCGCCGCCCTCTTACTCGCAGATCAAAGCTTGACCCAGGCACCGTTACGCTTCGAGGAAGCAACGCAGGCCTCGACGAAAGCCACACCCTTCACACCGTCATCGACGGTCGGGTAAACCACGGCCGGATCGACCGCCACGCCCTTCTTGCGGGCATTGATGGCGCGCGCAGCCTCGGTGTAGATCGTGGCGAAGGCTTCGAGATAGCCTTCCGGATGTCCCGATGGGATGCGCGAAACACGCGCCGCGGCCGCACCGGAGCCTGCGCCATTACGGGTGATCAGGCGCTTCGGCTCACCGAATGGCGTGTACCAGAGATAGTTGGGATCGGCCTGCGTCCATTCGAGGCCGCCCTTGGTGCCGTAGACGCGGACCTTCAGGCCGTTCTCATGACCCGGTGCCACCTGGCTGCACCACAGCATGCCCTTAGCCGGCTTCTCCGAACCCTTGGCTTTGAAGCGCAGCAATAGATGACCATTGTCGTCCAGACGGCGGCCTTCGACGAAACTGTCGAGATCGGCAGCGAGGCTATCGAGTTCCAGGCCGCTAACAAAAGAGGCGAGATTATAGGCATGCGTGCCGATATCGCCGGTCGAGCCACCCGCGCCGGACTGCGACGGATCGGTACGCCAGGCCGCCTGCTTCTGGCCCGACTGCTCGATGTTTTCCGTCAGCCAGTCCTGGGGATATTCCGCATGCACGATGCGGATATCGCCGAGCTCGCCATTGGCGATCATCTCGCGCGCCTGGCGAACCATCGGATAGCCGGTGTAGTTGTGCGTCAGGATGAACAGCGCGCCGCTCTCGTCAGCCACCTTCTTCAGCTTCTTGGCGTCGGCAAGATTGGAGGTCAGCGGCTTGTCGCAGATGACGTGGATGCCGCGCTTCAGGAATTCCTTGGCGGCATCATAGTGAACATGGTTCGGCGTGACGATCGAAACCGCTTCGATGCCGTTCTTCAGTTTGGCTTCGCGGATCGCCATCTCGCGATAGCTGGAATAGGTGCGGGACGGATCGAGACCGAGATCACGGCCCGAAGCGATAGCCTTGTCCGGCGAGGCAGACAGCGCGCCGGCGACGAGATCGAACTGGTCGTCAATGCGCGCGGCGATACGATGCACCGCACCGATAAAGGCGCCCGCGCCTCCGCCCACCATGCCAAGCCGAATGCGCGGCTCTCGCGTCTGCTCCGATGATCCTTCGATTGCCATATGGTCCTCCTGAATGAATTAGAATTCGCCCCTCGCGGGGGAAGATTTGGTGCCTGCTGTTCCAAACAACCCGCCTCGCCCTTCGAGGGCCCTGCGGGCCACCTCAGGGTGAGGCTGATCTTTTGCGCCGAAACCCGCGCTCCTCCATCCATTGATGCCACGGATGGCTCCTATGAAAATTCGCCAAAGCCCGCTCCACCTTCATCCTGAGGTGCGGAGCCTCCTGAGCCTTGCGAAGGAGTGAAGCCTCGAAGGACGAGGTGGCCTCCACCTTCCCCGCCCCTTCGACAAGCTCAGGACGGGGAGAAGGGACCTGGCTCTAAAGCCCCAGCATGCGCCGGTTGGCCGCCTGATCCGTGCCGCTGCCGGCAAAGTCGTCGAACGCCTTTTCGGTGACGCGGATGATGTGCGACTTGACGAATTCGGCACCTTCGCGTGCGCCGTCTTCCGGATGCTTGAGGCAGCATTCCCACTCGACCACGGCCCAGCCGTCGAAATCATTGGCGGTCAGCTTCGAGAAGATCGAGCCGAAATCGACTTGGCCATCGCCCGGTGAACGGAAGCGGCCAGCGCGGTTGACCCAGCTCTGATAGCCGCCATAGACGCCCTGACGTCCGGTCGGATTGAACTCCGCATCCTTGACGTGGAACATCTTGATGCGGTCCTTGTAGATGTCGAGGTGGTCGAGATAGTCGAGGCACTGCAGGACATAGTGCGATGGGTCGTAGAGCATGTTGGCACGCGGATGGTTGCCGACGCGTTCCAGGAACATCTCGAAGGTGACGCCGTCATGCAGGTCTTCACCGGGATGGATTTCGTAGGCGACATCGACGCCGCAGGAATCGGCATGGTCGAGGATCGGCGTCCAGCGGCGGGCGAGTTCGTCGAAGGCGGTTTCGACCAGCCCGGCCGGACGCTGCGGCCAGGGATAGAGGAACGGCCAGGCGAGCGCGCCGGAGAAGGTCGCATGCGCCTTGATGCCGAGATGCTTGGAAGCCGACAGCGCCATCTTCACCTGCTCGACCGCCCATTCCTGGCGAGCCTTGGGATTGCCCCGCACTTCCGGCGCTGCAAAGCCGTCGAAAGCCTCGTCATAGGCCGGATGCACGGCGACGAGCTGGCCCTGCAGATGGGTGGAGAGCTCGGTGACTTCGACACCGTTGGCGCGGGCGACGCCGGCGAATTCGTCGCAATAGTCCTTGGAGGAGGCCGCCTTCTTCAGGTCGATGAGCTGGCCTGCCCAGGTCGGCACCTGCACGCCGACATAGCCGGCGTCGGCAGCCCATTTCGTGATCGAATCCCACGAGTTGAACGGCGCCGCGTCACCGGCGAACTGGCCAAGAAACAGGCCTGGACCCTTGATCGTCTTCATGCGTAATTCCTCCCTAATTGCGTTCTGTAAACGTTTCCGATGCCTTTCCGGCCCATATCCGAGGCGGCCGGGACGCCGTAACCTCAAAAAACAATAGGGTCGTCAGGATGAAAGTCGAATGCCTTGCGACCTAATCATGGCCAGTCGCCGACGGCAAGAGGTACGTGCCGCAAAATTTCCTCGGGCCGCGAAACGAAGCGGCGGAACATTTAAAAAGCGCCCGCCGGAACCGGCGGGCGCCTCTGTCGGAATCCGTGCCGATCAGAACGGCGAGTCGGGGAAGTAGAAATCCTTGGCATTGTCCTTGGTGACCAAGGTCGCGTCCAGGATATAGTTGCCGCGAACCGGAACCTGATCGTAGAAGTTGGCGGCCGTCAGTTCCATGGCCGTCCCGACCATTGCCGGCGGATAGAGCACATCGACCGGGATCAGCTTGTCGCCGTCCATGACCTTCTTGACCATGTCCTTGGAACCAGCGCCGGCGATAATGTACTGGATGTCGGTACGCTTGGCCTGGTCGATCGCCTGCAGCACGCCGACAGCCATATCGTCATCCTGGCACCAGACGACATCGATCTTCGGGAACTTCGTCAGATAATCCTGCATGACCTTGAAGGCGTCGTCGCGGTTCCAGTTGCCGTACTGCCGGTCGAGAACCTTGACGTTGGAGCCGGCAATGCCCTTGTCGAAACCGTCCTGACGCTGCTGGTCGATCGGGATCGGCAGACCACGGATGACGACGACCTGAGCATTCGGTGTATTGGCCTTGATATACTCGCCCGCCGTCTGGCCGAGAGCAGGATTGTTGCCCGCAACATAGAGGTCGCGGACGGAATTGTCGTTGTTGCTCGGCGCGCGGTCGACGAGAGCAACGAACTTGCCCTTGTCCTTGACTTCCTTGATCGCATTGACCAGCGGATCTGGATCCGACGGCAGGATCACGAGAGCGTCGATGCCCTGAGTCTCAAGGTCCTGTACCGCATTTGCCTGGCTTGCGGCGTCGGGCGAGGTCTTGACAATGACATTCAGCCCCGGATGTTCGGCCATCAAGAGTTTGGCGACGCGTTCGGCATGGAAGACGACGCCGGAGGTCCAGCCATGGTCCGCCGCCGGAATGGAAACGCCGATGGTGACCTTTTTGTCCTCGGCATGAACCGCACTGGCCAGAGCCACCAGCGCGACGGCCAGACCAAATAGTCTTTTACGCATATTTCATCCTCCCAGATAGAAACAGGGCATTGTCCTAATGACCGGGCGCCCCTTAGACCCGGTTATTGCTGTTTGCGAGCAAGCGAGCGCTGGACGAGCATGGCGATGATGATGATCGCGCCCTGGATAGCGCTGAGCAAATACTCGCTGATGAAATTGGAAAGCAGCATGATGTTGCCGACCAGCTCGAGGATGAAGGCTCCGCAAACGGTACCCCATACCCTGCCCGCGCCGCCCTTCAGCGCCGTGCCGCCGACGACGACGGCCGTGATTGCCTGCAGCTCCCACAAGCTACCCGTCGTCGCCGATGTCGAACCAAGCCGCGGCACGTAGAGAAGCACGGCGATCGCCACACACAGGCCCTGGATGACGAAGGCGATGGTGCGCACGCGATTGACCGCCACGCCGGAATAACGCGCAACGTCGCGGCTGGAGCCGACGGCGATGACATGCCGCCCGTAACGGGTGCGATAAAGAATGAAGGCCGCGATGCAGGTAACGACAATGATGACGACGATCGGCACCGGCACACCGAGCACGGAGCCGTAATAAGCGGGCTTGTACAGCGCCTGCAGGTTCGCCGGGCGCAAGGTGATCGCGCCGCCCTGCGACAGCCAAGTCGTCAAGCCTCGGTAGACACCCATCGTGCCAAGCGTCGCAATGAACGGCTCAATCTTACCCATGGTCGTGATCAGACCATTGGCCAAGCCGCACAGGAGGCCGGCGACGATCGAGAACAACACGGCCGCCGCCAACATCAGGCCAGGATCGGCGATGACACCGGAGTTCATCAAGAGGATCATCAGGCTTGCGACGAAGGCGACCATAGCGCCAACGGACAGATCGAGATCGCCCGCCGAGATGACGAAGGTGGCACCGACCGCGATAATCGCAATATAGGCGCATCGCGTCGCGACATTGGTGAGATTGGTAATGCCGATGAAGTTCGGGTTGACCAGTGCGCCTACGATCAGAAGCAGCACCAGCGCTGCAAACGGTGCCACGGCCCTGAGATCGACATCACGCCAGGAACGCCCTCGCCGACCGGTCTTGCCGCTGCTGTCTTCGCCCACGCTCATAACCAAAACCAACCTCCCATCCCAATGACTGCTGGGAATTCGCCCTGCCTCTGCTGCCCGTTCAGGCAGCGGTCTTTTTCTTCAGGCCCGCCGCATAACGCATGATTTCCTGCTCGGAGATCTCGTCGCCTTCAAGCATGCCGACGATCCGGCCCTCGCGCATCACCGCGATCCGCGTGCACAGCCCGATGACCTCGGGCATTTCCGAGGAGACCACGATGATCGAATGGCCATCGCGGGCCAGTGCCGAAATGAAGTGATAGATCTGCTGCTTCGTGCCGACATCGATACCGCGTGTCGGCTCGTCGATGATGATGATCTGCGGGTCGGTTTCCATGACCTTGGCCAGAAGCAATTTCTGCTGATTGCCGCCGGACATGCGGCCGGCAACGATATTTCCGTCGCGAACCCGGATGTCGAAGCGCCGGCGCGCCCGCGTCAGCGCACTGGCCTCGCTGGAGGCGCTGAGATAACCGAACTTGCCGTGCCGATCCAAGGATTGGAGGGTCAGGTTGACGGCCATGCCGGAATTCAGAAGGAGACCCTTGGACTTCCGGTCCTTGGTCATATAGGCAAGCCCGGCATCGATGGCCGCATGCACGTCATGCGGCGGCACCGTTTGGCCATTGGCAACGACCTCACCGGCGGCGCGTGAGCGCAGGCCGACGATCGCTTCCATCAGCTCCGTCCGGCCCGAGCCGATCATACCGGAAAAGCCCAATATCTCGCCCTTGCGCAGCTCGAAGCTCGCATCGTGAACGTAGCCGGTCGAAAGCGAGCTGACACTGAGCACGACTTTCTCGTCGACATCCGGCTCGTTCTTGGCCGGATAGAGGCTGGAAAGCTCACGCCCGACCATCAACTGGGCAATCGATTCGCCGTCGAGCAGCGAGGTTTGCGATGTCTTCACCCACTGGCCGTCGCGCAGGACCGTGACGCGGTCCGTCAGCTCCATGACTTCGTCGAGCTTGTGCGACACGAACACGAAGCTTGTTCCCTGGTCCCTAAGCTTGCGCACCTGCTTGAACAGGAAGTTGGTCTCCTCCCGAGACAAGACGGCGGTCGGCTCGTCCATGAAGACGATCCTCGCATCCCGGCTGATCGCCTTGGCGATCTCCACCATCTGCTTGTCGGCGATGGAAAGCGTGCCGATCAGCGCATTCTCGTCGACATGCGAACCGAGGAGATCGAGGACACGCCGCGTTTCGGCGCGCATATATTTGCGATCAAGCACACCAAAACGCGTGACTTCGCGACCGAGAAACAGGCTTTCGGTCACAGTCAGATGTTCGGCTAGATTGAATTCCTGGTGGATGATGACAATGCCGAGCGCTTCGGCGCCACCGTTGGGCGGCAGCTTCACCGGCTCACCGTCAAGCAGGATCTCGCCGGAGCTTGGCTGCTCGAAACCGGAGAGGACTTTCACGAGCGTCGACTTGCCGGCGCCGTTCTCCCCCATGAGCGCATGGATTTCGCCGGCCCGAAGATCGAAATTGACGCTGAACAGCACCTGCACGCCGCTGAAGGACTTGGAAATTCGCCTCGCGGACAGCACCACCGCGCCGTCGACGGTCTCCGAACTCATTATTTCCTCCCTGTGGCCCCACACCACTTCCATGTTGTGTAAACCTTTACATACTCTGTGTAAAGGTTTACATCATTGCATGTCGCACAATTTTACGCGGTCGCCTTTGATCTCCGCGGAAGTCTGTGTAGTGTCCGGTCCGAGACGAGACCCAAGGCAGAGCGCAGTGTCTAATTCCACGCCCGCAACCATCGAAGACGTCGCCCGCATTGCCAATGTTTCGATCGCTACGGTCTCGCGGGCAATTCATATGCCTGAAAAGGTCGCGAACTCGACGCGGCTGAAGGTCAATCAGGCGATCGCGATCACCGGTTATACCACCAATGCCATGGCGCGCAGCCTGCGGCTCGGTCGATCGAACATGATCCTCGTCGTCGCACCCGATATCGGCGATCCTAATTTCTCCAACATTCTTATCGGGTTGGAAAATGAGGCGCGCTCGCACGGCTACGGCGTCCTGATCGGCCACACGCAGAACGATGCGCAACGCGGGCTGGAATATCTGAAGTTCCTGAATTCCAACCAGGCGGCGGGCTTGATCCTGTTCACCGGTATCCTGCCCTTCGGACACCAGACGATGACGGCGCGGCTTCCGCCGAGCGTCGGCGTCTTCGAGCCGGTCTTCAACGGCGGCATTCCCTATGTCGGCGTGGACGATATCGCCGGAGCGCGCAAGGCGGTCGACCTTCTGATTGCCGAGGGTCATCGCAAGATTGCATTCATCGGCGATTCGCGCACCCGCCTCGCCTATAGCCGGCGCCGCATGGGCTACGAGGCTGGACTGGATGCCGCCAACGTCAGTCCCGACCTTCGTATCGTATTCGAGGGCGACGGCACCATCGAGAGCGGCAGGCTGGCCGTCGAGCAGCTTTTCATGCGCGACACGCTGCCGACTGCCTTCATGTGTGTCAACGATCAGACGGCCATTGGCGTGATGATCGGGCTGAAAGCGCGCGGCTACGACATTCCCGGGGATTTTTCGGTGACCGGCTTCGACGATGTGCCGCAGGCCGTTTTCATGTCACCCTCGTTGACGACGATCCGGCAGCCGCGAACCGCCATCGGCAAGCATGCAATGTCGCTCCTGATTGAGCTGTTGTCGGACGGCCAGCCGGCTGAGACGGAAATCTTGCTGCGGCCGGATTTGGTGGTGCGCAACTCGGTCTCGGCGCCGTCCCGCGCCCGGCGATAAGGACATAGCCGTGCCGCTCGGCAGACTCGTCCTTTATGCCCGCGACGTGGACGCGACGATCAGCTTTTACGAGAAGCATTTTGGGTTCAAACCGCTGCGGCAGGACGGCGATCGAATTGTCGAGCTGCTGGCACCGGACGGCGGCGCCAATCTGATGATCCATCCGGCAGGAAAAGCACAGAAAATGGGCCAGGTGCTGGTAAAGCTGGTCTTCGACGTCGAGGATGTGGAAGCCTTTCGCGCCAAATGTGCCGGCAACGGACTTGAGTTCGGCCCCTTGCACCAGGCCGACGGCTATGCGTACGCCAACGCCAAGGACCCCTGCGGAAATTCCATATCCATTTCCAGCCGCGCCTTCCGGCGATAATCTGGGAGGCGATGAACCACCGCCTCCCGGTTTTGTCGATCAAACGTAACGATTGACGATGTTTTCCAGCAGTTCCTGCTTGCCGGACTTCGGCTGCGGATTGATGTCCTTGCTCTCGACCCATTGAGCGATCTGATCGAGCGAATATTCGCCGCGCAGCAGCTTCTGGCCTTCAGCCGAATCCCAACCGGCGTAACGGTCGGCGAGCGGCTTGGAGAGCGCCTTGTCCTCGATCATCTTGGCAGCGGCCTTGAGGCCACGGGCGCAGCAATCCATGCCGCCGATGTGACCGATGATCAGATCTTCCGGATCGAGCGACTGACGGCGCAGCTTGGCGTCGAAGTTGGTGCCGCCGGTCTTGAAGCCGCCGCCTGCCAGCACGTGGTAGTATGCGAGCGACATTTCCGGAACATTGTTCGGGAACTGGTCGGTGTCCCAACCGGACTGGTAGTCGTTGCGGTTCATGTCGATTGAGCCGAAGATGCCGAGCGCGTTGGCAAGCGCCAGTTCGTGCTCGAAGGAATGGCCGGCAAGGATCGCATGGCCCTGCTCGATGTTGACCTTCACTTCGTTTTCAAGGCCATTCTTCTTCAGGAAGCCGTAGACGGTCGCGACGTCGTAATCATACTGATGCTTGGTCGGCTCCTGCGGCTTCGGCTCGATCAGGATCGTGCCCTTGAAGCCGATCTTGTGCTTGTACTCGACCACAAGGTTGAGGAAGCGGCCCATCTGGTCCAGCTCACGCTTCAGGTCGGTGTTGAGAAGGGTTTCGTAGCCTTCGCGGCCGCCCCAGAGAACGTAGTTTTCACCGCCGAGTTTGTGCGTTGCGTCCATGCAGGTCTTCACGGTCGCAGCCGAGAAGGCAAAGACATCCGGATCCGGGTTGGTGGCGGCACCAGACATGAAGCGGCGGTTGGAGAACAGGTTCGCGGTGCCCCACAACAGCTTGACGCCAGTCTCGGCCTGCTTCTCGGCGAAGTAATCGACGATCTCGTTGAGGTTCCTGGTGTTCTCGGCGAAATTCTTGCCTTCCGGACGCACGTCGGCGTCATGGAAGCAGTAGTAGGGCGAGCCGAGCAGGGTGAAGAATTCGAAGGCGACGTCAGCCTTCAGCTTGGCCGCTTCCATCGTGTCCTGGAACCAGGGGCGCAGAAAGGTCTGGCCGCCGAAGGGGTCGCCGCCCGGCCAGGTGAAGGTGTGCCAGTAGGCAACGGCAAAACGCAGATGGTCTTCCATGCGCTTGCCAAGAACCACTTCATCCTTGTTGTAGTGGCGGAAGGCCAGCGGGTTGGTGCTCTCAGGCCCTTCGTACTTCACTTTCTTGATGTCACCAAAAAATCCGGTGCCCATAACTCATCTCCTTGGGTTTGGTATTCGATATTGTTTCGTCGCTGGTAGCGCGCCCTCATCCGACCCTTCGGGCCACCTTCTCCCTGCCGGGGAGAAGGTATGGGCGGCTGCCGCAAGCTCGATCTCACCCTCTCCCCTCGGGGAGAGGGTAGGGTGAGGCGTATTAGCCGGCGCTCAGCGACTTGATCGCCGGATAAAGCGCGCGGTAACGCTTGTAGGCATCCTCGTAAGCACCGCCCAGCGCTGTGACCGGTTCGATCGTGCCGGCGGTTTCCGGCGGCGTGCAGACCGCGACCGGATCGGCGCCGGTTGCGGCGATCAGGCCGAGACGGGCAGCGCCGAAGGCGGCCCCGAAATCGCCGTCGGCCGGCAGATCGACGGGAACGCCGAGCGCCGTCGCGATCGAAGCCAGCCAGTAGCGCGAACGCGAGCCGCCGCCGATGGCGGTAACGCGGGCGATATCGGTTCCCGCCGAGCGCAGCGCTTCGAGATTGTCGCGAATGGCAAAGGTGACGCCTTCGAGCACCGCCTGGGTGAGGACGGCACGGCTGCTCTCATGGCCGAGACCGATGAAAGCACCACGGATGATCGCATCATTATGCGGGGTGCGTTCGCCGGAAAGATAGGGAAGGAAGGTGACGCCAGACGGTGCCTTCAGCGCATCCCCCAATTCGCTGGTCAGTTCGGCGGCGGATTTGCCGGTGACATTCGAATGCCAGTTCAACGCATCGGTCGCCGACAGGATGACGCCCATCTGATGCCATGTGTTCGGCAGCGCATGGCAGAAGGCATGAACGGCGCTTTCCGGCTTCGGCAGGTAGGAGCCGTTGGCGGCAAAGAGCACGCCGGAAGTACCGAGAGAGACAAAGGCGGCGCCATGGCTGACCGTGCCCATGCCGCAGGCCGAGGCCGCATTGTCCCCTGCCCCGCCGGCCACGACGACGTCGCCGGCGATACCCCACTTCGAAGCCAGCTCGCCGCGCAGCTTGCCGGCGGCTTCCGTGCCCTCCACCAGCGTCGGCATCTGCTTTTCATCGAGATTGGTGGCGGCGAGCAGCTCGGAAGACCACTTGCGCTTGCCGGTATCCAGCCAGGACGTGCCGGCGGAGTCGGACATTTCCGACATGTGCTCGCCCGTCAGCCACAGGCGCAGATAATCCTTCGGCAACAGCACCCAGCGCACTTTGGCGAAGATATCAGGCTCGTGCTTGGCGACCCAGGCAAGCTTCGGTGCAGTGAAACCGGGGAATACGATATTGCCGGTCAAGGCACGGAAGCGCGGATCGGCGTCGAGGGCGGCGGCTTCCTGATAGCTGCGCGTGTCGTTCCAGAGGATGCAGGGACGCAGAACCTTGTCATCCGCATCGAGCAGCGTCGCGCCATGCATCTGGCCGGACAGACCGATGCCGCGCACGGCAGCCAGCTCCTTCGGGTGCGCTGCCTTCAGGCCAGCAACCGCCTCCTCGGTGGCACGAACCCAGTGCGCCGGCTCCTGTTCCGACCAGCCCGGATGCGGCCGTGACACGTCGAGCCCGCCATTGGCCGATCCGATGATCTTCTGGTTGCCGTCGATCAGCATCGCTTTGACGCCGGACGTTCCGAGATCAAGACCCAAATACATCAGATGTAACTCCCTATGCTCTGCCGCAGATTTTGATGATCAGGGCAGATTGTCCTTCAAGAAAATGTCGAGGCGGATGCGCTCCTGGCCGGCGATGACATCCTGGCCGTCCGCCGTCGCCTTCATGACGCGGATGGCGCTGCGCACCTCATGGCCGGCGTCCTGGTTGAGAACGGCATCGATGGTGCCCTCCTGCAGCGCTGCGCATGTATGTTCCGTCAATTCGTGGACGACGACCGTCAGCCCGCGCCCCTGCCCTGTCTCCTTCAGCGCCCTGAGCAGACCGCGATTGCCGGCGCCGAGACTATAGACGCCGATGATGCTGTTGCTGCCGGAAAGCGCTTCGGAGACGAGCGTGTTGGCGATTTCCGGATCGTCGCGCCCTTCCAGCACCGGCAGCAGGCGCAGTTGCGGAAATTCCTCCGCCATGACGGAGGAAAATCCTTCCAGACGCTCCCGATGGTCGCGCACCAACATGGAGCCGGCGAGAACGGTGATATCGCCTTTCTGCCCGCTGAGAAAACGGCCGAGCAGCCGGGCAGCCGTCCGGCCCGCAGCAATATTGTCGACGCCAGCATAGTGGTGCCGGGTGGAGTCGGTGAGATCGGAAACGAGCGTGACTACAGGAATTCGTGCCGCCACCAGTCGGTCGACGGCGGCGCGGACCTCCGGCGCATCGGTCGCCACCAAAGCCACGCCGGCGAGATTCAGTCCCTGCAGCGCGTCTAGCGCGGCAACCAGCGCCGGCGCGTCGAAGGCGGGCACCTCGACGATGCGAATCTCGGTGCGATCGAAGGTCGAGCGCATCATCGCCTGACGCACCTCGGCATAGAGCCCGTTCATGAAGGAATTGTCGCCGGTCGGCAGGATGAAGACGAGCGGATAGACGCGACCTTTGGCAAGATTGGCTGCCGCCACGTCGCGGACATAGCCGATGTCGCGAATTGCCGCTTCCACCTTCTCGCGCGTCACGAGACGTACGCCCGGGCGCCGGTTCAGCACGCGATCCACGGTCGCGAGGCTGACGCCCGCAGCAGCGGCGATGTCGTAAACGGTGGGTCTCATCGGCTCCTCCTGGCGAAATCCTTTACTGCGATTTCTGATGTACGTAAATCAAAAACTTTTGAAACCTGAAATTCCCTGTCGACAAGCACAAAAGAAAAAAGGCCTCTCGATCAGAGAAGCCTTTCAATTACAGGAAGATAGGAAGGAAACGGTTAAGCCTAGTGGCCGCCGCCACCCGCGCCCCTCGGTGGGGCGTTCGGCTTGCTCAGCATCAATACGCCAAAAATCATCGCAAGGAACAATACAGTCAACATCAGGAAGACATCGCCGAAGGACATGATGACCGCCTGCTGCTCCGCCATGTTGACCAACTGCCGCAACGCTGCCTGCGGACCGTCCAGACCGTTGGCGGTGAAATTGGCCGTCATATTGTTGATCTTATCGATGGCAGCCGGACTACCCCAATGAACATGATCGCGCAGATGCATGTAATGGGCGTCCTGACGGGTGCTAAGCACCGTATTGATGATGGCGAGCCCGACGGCACCGCCGAGGTTGCGGGTCAGGTTAAACAGGCCGGAAGCACCGCGCATGCGAGCGGGAGGCATCGTTCCAAGCGCGATGTTGTTGATCGGCACCATGCACAACATAAGCCCGAAGCCGCGAAGAATCTGCGGGATGAAGAGCTCCCAGAAATCCCAGTCCGTCGTCAAACCCGTCATGATCCACGTGCCGGTCGCGAAACTGCAGAAGCCGATGATCATCATGAGCCGAAGATCCATCTTGCCGGAAAGAATACCGGCGAGAGGCGCAGTGAAGAACATCGCCAGGCCAGAGACGAACATCGTTTCGCCGATCATCAGCGAATCATACCCACGGATACGGCTGAGATAGACTGGATAGATATAGGTCAGACCATAAAGCCCGATGCCCATGACGAAGGAGAACATCGAACCAAACGCGAAGTTCTTGTTGCCAAAGGCCTTCAGATCGACGACGGGAAAATCGACGGTAAAAGCGCGGTAAAAGAAGACGAGCGCGCCGATCGCGGAAGCAATCGCGGCAATCACGATATAGTCGTCGTTGAACCAGTCGTTGGTGTTGCCTTCTTCAAGCACATATTCCAGCGCGCCGAGAAACAGCGCCATGGAGAACAATCCCCACCAGTCGAACTTCTTCATCAGCGACAGCTCCGGCTTGTCGAAGTCGATGAAGTTCCAGGTGACGATGGTGACGATGATGCCGGGCCCAATGTTGACGAGGAACAGCCAGTGCCAGGAAAATGCGTGACTGAGATAGCCGCCGACGGTCGGGCCGATGGTTGGCGCAAGCGTTGCGATCAAACCGATGATCGGCGACACGATGTTGCGCTTTGACGGCGGGAAAATGGTGAAAGCTGCGGCGAAGACCGACGGGATCATACCGCCGCCGATAAAGCCTTGCAGCGCACGATAGACGATCATCTGATCGATGTTGGTCGCCGTCGCACAAAGACCGCTGGCAATGGTGAAGCCGGCAGCGGAAGCCGCGAAAAGATATCGTGTCGAGATGATGCGGGCCAGCGTTCCCGAAAGCGGGATCATGATGACTTCAGCGATCAGATAGGCTGTCTGGACCCACGGAATTTCATCCGAGCCGGCGCTAAGGCCGGCCTGGATTTCGCTGAGGGAGGCGGAAACGACCTGAATGTCGAGGATCGACATGAACATGCCGAGCACCATCGCAAAGAAAGCGATGAGTTTGCGGGGGTCCATGTGGTCCGCCGCTGGGACGACGGGGCCGGCTGTCGAACCTACGGTCGCTGCTGTCGAGGCCATCGGCGCTCTCCAAACTTAGTTGCTGGCCACCCGATCCGGCGCAGTGCGCGTATCGACATCGACGACGACACTCAGACCAGCACGCAGACGACCGCTGTCGAGCGCGTCCTGCGGCAGTGCGATACGAACCGGCACGCGCTGGACCACCTTGGTGAAATTGCCCGTCGCATTTTCCGGCGGCAACAGCGAGAAGACCGAACCAGAGGCCGGTGAGATCGACGTTACCGTACCGACGATCGGATGATCGCTATAGGCATCGACATGGACGTTCACCTTGGAACCGGCAACCAGATGCTGGATCTGCGTTTCCTTGAAGTTGGCGTCGATATAGAGCTGGCGGGTCGGAACCAGTGCCATCAGCTTCTGGCCAGGCGAAACGAGATCGCCTTCCTGAACCGAACGATTGCCGACAATGCCGTCATAAGGCGCCTTCAACACGGTAAAGGAGAGATCGCGGGCGGCCTTGTCGCGAGCGGCCTCCAGGCCCTTGATCGTGCTTTCGGCCTGGCGACGCTGCGCCTGCAGCAGGTTGATATTGGCCTGAGCCGACGCGATGGCGGCATCGCCGCCGACGAGATTGGCCTTGGCCTGGTCGAGGGCGATATTGGCGCTGTCTAGCGACGCAGTGGTGCCGACGGACTTCGACTGAAGTTCGGCAGCGCGTGTCTGGGTGATCTGCGCGCCGCGTACCGTCGCTTCCAAGGCAACCTTTTGAGCCTGCGACTGGGCAAGAGCAGCCTGGCCGGCGGCAATCTGCGCATCGATGGTGTGCAGTGAAAGCTGCTCGGTATCGAGCGATGCCTGGGCCTGTTCAAGCGCCAGCTTGTAGTCGCCGTCGTCGAGCGTGGCGAGCACATCGCCCGCCTTGACCTGCTGGTTAGCGACGACGTTCACCTTGGCGACATAGCCCGTCACTTTCGGCTGGATGGTCGCGATGTCACCTTCGATATAGGCGTCATCGGTCGACACCAGGAAGCGGCCGTTCGTCCACCAGTCATAGCCGTACCAACCGCCGCCAACGAGCACCAGAACGGCGATGATGGGCAGTGCCAGGCTGCGCCGCTTCTTCTCGGTCGGCGGTGGGGCCGCTTGGACCGGGTGAGCAGGCGCAGCCTGGGCGGGGGGCGGGCTGTTAGGCTTTTCCGTGGCAGGAGCCTCGGCGGTTGCACCGGCATTCCGTGCTTCCACTTCGACGTCAGCGGAATCATCAACGATGCGCGCTACATTGTTACTATGACTTGACGACATTGCCCTACCACCGGAAATCTGACTAAATAATCGAACCGTACGGTTCAGTTCAGTTGACATAGATCGTTTTTCATTCCATATCAAGTCATATCGAACCACCCGGTTCGATTTAATTAACGAATCTGATTAAGATTCTGAAAAAGTGATCGCGAAGGAGACGATGAAACACGAACCGCAAAATACCGCCGTCTTGAACGCACCCGCATCCGGGGGGCGTTGGGCCGCTGGAGAAGACCCAGTCAAGCGCCAGCAAATTCTGGATGGCGCCAAGCGTGTCTTCATGAAAATGGGGTTCGATGCCGCGAGCATGAACGACGTCACGCGCGAAGCGGGCGTCTCCAAGGGCACGCTCTACGTCTATTTCGCCAACAAGGAAGATTTGTTCGCCGCCATGGTGGACAGCGAACGTGCGCATTTCGTCGAGACCGTGCGCACCGCGCTTGCCGACGATACCGACGTCGCCACCAATCTCTATGAATTCGGCATGGTGTTCGTCACCCACGTCACATCGGACAAGACCATCAGCGCCATGCGCACCATCATCGGTGTGCGCGAACGCATGCCCTCCCTCTGTCAACGCTTCTTCACCGGCCCGGAAAACCTGCGCACCGTTCTGCGTGGCTTTCTCGAACGTCAGGTTGCGGCCGGTCATCTCCGCATCGAGGACTTCGATATGGCAGCCCGTCATTTCCTCGATATGGCCAGCGGCAGCTACTTCAAGCTGAGACTGTTCGGTGACATGGATTTCCCGCCCTCGAAAGAGGAGATCGACTATGTCGTGCGCGGCGCCGTTCGCGTCTTCATGGCTGCTTATGGTATCAATCGGAAAGATCAGGCCTGACCGCCTTCCGATAGCCAGCGGATATCTGACCCCAATCCCGCAATCGCGATCAAACCCAATAGCCGGTCGGCGCCTAACAATGGGCGGGCAACCAGGGAATCGAATATGAGCGCGATTGGAAGAGCGATATGGTTCATCGAAAGCCATTTCTCGTCGGACATCTCGCTGGACGAGATTGCCGATACGGCTGGCCTGTCGCGCTATCATCTGTCGCGCGTCTTCGGGCTCACCACCGGCCATTCGATCAGCGGGTACATCAGGGGCCGACGCCTTAGCGGGGCGGCTCTTGCGCTGATCAACAGCTCATCGACCATTCTCGAGGTTGCCCTCGATGCGGGCTACGGCTCGCATGAGGCTTTCACCCGTGCCTTCCGCGAGCAATTCGGCATGACGCCGGACAGCTTGCGCAAACAGGGGCACGCCCGAAACCTTGTTTTGCTGGAGCCCATCAGAATGGACGACACCCGCCTTCCCAAACTCGACGCGCCGCGTTTCGAGACCCTCCCCGCAATGCTGCTCGCCGGCCTTGCGGAAACCTATGCCTATGAAGCCACGCAAGGGATTCCCTCGCTTTGGCAGAAATTCAACCAGCATTTCGGCCATATTCCCGGCCAGGTCGGCAATGTCGCCTATGGCGTCTGCATCCTCGCCGAAGACGAGAGCGAAACCTTCCGCTATATCGCCGCCGCCGAGGTTAGCGCGGTCGACGATCTGCCGGAGGGTTTTACGACCTTGAAACTGCCGCAGCAGCGCTATGCCGTCTTTACCCATCGCGGCCATATTTCCGGCATCTCCGCCACCGTGCATCAGATCTTCGGTGACTGGCTGCCGCAATCCGGCCAGGAGCACGCCGGCGTGCCCGACACGATGGAGCGTTACGACGACCGTTTCGATCCCCGCACCGGCACCGGCGTGACGGAGATCTGGATTCCTCTGAAGGCATAGAAATATGCGCGCGCTCCGCGAAAATAGTCGCGACGCTTGCACCTGCGATTTCGCTCCTTACATAAGCGACCATCATTGAGGAGCCGGAGCTGGGGGTCAGCGTCGGCAGACGCTGACCAGAGGAAAATCATCAATGGACATTGTTGGCTTGGTGCAGGATCCGAGCGCATGGATCGCGCTTGTCACGCTCGTCGTCATGGAGGTGGTCCTCGGTATCGACAACCTCATCTTCATCTCGATCCTGACCAACAAGCTGCCGGTCGAACACCGGGAAAAAGCACGCAAGATCGGCATCGGCCTTGCCTTGGTCATGCGCCTTGCCCTGCTCGGCACCGTCGCCTGGATCGTGCAACTGACGGAACCGGTCTTCGAAGTCTTCGGCCAGGGCTTCTCCTGGAAGGATATGATCCTGATCGGCGGTGGCCTGTTCCTGGTCTGGAAGGCGACCAAGGAAATCCATCACAATGTCGACCCGCTGGAACATGGCGAGGATTTCATCGCCAAATCCACGACGACCGGCTTTGCCTCGGCCATCGGCCAGATTCTGCTGCTCGATCTCGTCTTTTCGATCGACAGCATCATCACCGCCGTCGGCATGACGCCGCATCTGCCGATCATGTTCATCGCCGTCATCGCCGCAGTCACCGTCATGCTGGTTGCCGCAACGCCGCTTGCCAACTTCATCGAGAAGAACCCGACCATCGTCATGTTGGCGCTGGCCTTCCTGCTGATGATCGGCACGACGCTGATTGCCGAAGGCATGGGCTTCCATGTTCCCAAGGGCTACGTCTACACCGCAATGGCCTTCTCCGCCGCAGTCGAGGTGCTGAACATGCTGGCCCGGAACCGGCGGAAAAGAGCTGCCGGCGGGCACTGAAACCATCGGCCATGACTATATGTAGGCCCGCCTGTCGCCGGCGGGCTTTGCGCCGGCGGAACTTTGCAGCGAAACCTGCATTGATTCATCTCGGCGATATGTATCGGCAAAAGCTGGCGTCACGATCCGGCCTTGGATCCTTGGCAACAATATCATCGGAGCGGCATGTCCACTCAGCAAGCACTTGCATTTGGTGTTATTGCCCTGATGATGGCCGCCTTCATCTGGGGTAGGATCCGCTACGATATTGTAGCGTGCTCGGTACTCGTTCTCGCTGTAGCGCTGGGCCTCGTCCCTGCCGAGAATGCTTTTTCCGGCTTCAGTGATGATATCGTCATCATCGTCGGCAGCGCGCTAGTGGTGAGCGCCGGTGTCGCCCGATCAGGCATAATCGATTCTGCCATACGACGCTTCTTTCCGAAGCTTGAATCCCCCCATACGCAGCTCGCACTGCTGACGATCGTGGTTGCGGTGCTGTCGGCTTTCATCAAGAACATCGGCGCTTTGGCGATCATGATGCCGGTTGCCTTTCAGTTTTCGAAAAAGACGGGCGTTTCACCCTCGCGCTATCTGATGCCTATGAGCTTCGCCGCTCTGCTGGGCGGCCTGATGACGCAAATCGGCACTTCACCGAACATCGTGGTATCGCGGCTGCGGCAGGAGATCAGCGGAACGCCCTTCTCCATGTTCGACTTCACGCCTGTCGGCGCACTCCTGACCTTGGTCGGCGTTCTCTTCCTGATTTTCTTCCATCGCCTCGTACCTGAACGCAGCCACAAGAATCCCTCGTTGGAAGACGCACTGGACATTGAAGCCTATTTTTCCGAGGCGACGGTCCCCGAAGGCTCGGGTGCCGTTGGCAAACCTCTGCACGAAGTTCTTCGCAACGGTGATGGAGAAGTTGTGGCAACCGCGATCCTGCGCGGCGATCTACGCCTTTCACCGGTTCCCGACGTCATGCTCCAGGCCGGGGACACTATCCTGCTGGAGGGCGGCCCAAAGGCTCTGGACCTAGTCGTTTCCGGCGCCAGCCTGAAGCTTTCCGGCAAGCCGATGGCCGAGGTGCATAAGGAGGACGGCGACATCATCGCGGTCGAGGCTGTCATCGCGCAGGATTCCAGCCTGGTCGGCGTATCGGCCCGCGATCTTTCGCTATTTCACACCCGCGGTATCAACCTGCTGGCGGTCAGCCGCAAGGGTGAGCGCCTCGGCGAAAGGCTCGCTGGCATTTCGTTGCAGGCAGGCGATGTCGTGGTCTTGCAGGGCAGCCGCAACGCCATGCCGGCCTTCCTGCAGGAAAATGGCTGCCTGCCGCTGGCCAAACGGGAGATCATGCTCGGGACGAGGCGGCGTGCCTACATACCGCTTCTGATCCTCGTCGCAGCCATGGGGACGACCGCCACCGGCCTGGCGCCTGTATCGGTTGGCTTCTTTGCCGCGGCTCTCGCCATGCTGCTTTTTCGGGTCATTCCATTGGCCGACGTCTACAAAGCCGTCGACGGGCCAATCCTCGTGATGCTTGCAGCATTGATCCCGGTCTCGGATACGCTTCGCACAACCGGTGGCAGCGAGCTGATTGCCCACTGGCTCGGGCACTTCGCCACTCAGTTGCCACCCTATGGCGCGCTTGCACTGATCCTGGTCACTGCCATGGCGGTAACACCTTTCCTCAACAACGCCGCCACGGTGCTCGTCATGGCGCCAATCACCATCAGCTTTGCGCAGACGTTGGGTTACCGCCCCGAGGCGTTTCTGATGGCGGTGGCGGTCGGCGCCGGCTGCGATTTCCTGACGCCTATCGGTCATCAGTGCAACACCCTCGTGATGGGACCCGGCGGCTACAAATTCAGCGATTATCCACGTCTCGGGCTGCCATTATCGTTCATCATTATCATCGTGAGCGTGCCAGCCCTGCTTTATGTCTGGCCGGTGAGCTGAGCAGTTTCCCTTGACGTTATCCGTTGAATATGGCCTAAGCCTGCCAAACGGAAAACGCGGGATTGAAGCGGCAAGGCGCCCTTTTCCGGCCGGTTTCCTGATCCAGATAAACATCCCCAGCCGGGCAGCGCTTATCCCAAGCAGCGGCCTGGCTTTTTCTGACGGGCAAACAAGATGACAACATCAGGCGTTCGCGTCCGCATCGCACCCTCCCCGACCGGCGAGCCGCATGTCGGCACAGCCTACATTGCGCTGTTCAATTATCTCTTCGCCAAAAAGCATGGCGGCGAGTTCATCCTGCGCATCGAAGACACCGACGCGACGCGCTCGACCCCGGAATTCGAGACCAAGGTGCTCGATGCGCTGAAATGGTGCGGCCTGAAGTGGTCCGAAGGCCCCGATATCGGCGGTCCCTACGGCCCTTATCGCCAGAGCGACCGCAAGGACATTTACAAGCCCTTCGTCGAGAAGATCGTCGATGCCGGCCACGGCTTCCGCTGCTTCTGCACGCCCGAGCGCCTCGAAAAGATGCGCGAAGCCCAGCGCGCCGCCGGCCTGCCGCCGAAGTATGACGGGCACTGTTTGAACCTCACGGCCGAGGAAGTCTCCACGCGCGTTGCCGGCGGCGAGCCGCATGTCGTGCGCATGAAGATCCCGACCGAAGGCTCGTGTAAGTTCCATGACGGCGTCTATGGCGATGTCGAAATCCCTTGGGACGCAGTCGACATGCAGGTCCTTCTCAAGGCCGACGGTATGCCGACCTACCACATGGCCAACGTCGTCGATGACCATCTGATGAAGATCACCCATGTGGCGCGCGGCGAGGAATGGCTCGCCTCGGTGCCGAAGCATATTCTGATCTATCAGTATCTCGGCCTCGAACCGCCGCAGTTCATGCACCTGTCGCTGATGCGCAATGCCGACAAGTCGAAGCTGTCGAAGCGCAAGAACCCGACGTCGATCTCCTATTACACCGCACTCGGCTATATTCCCGAGGCGCTGATGAACTTCCTCGGCCTGTTTTTCATTCAGATCGCCGAAGGCGAAGAACTGCTGACCATGGACGAGCTTGCCGAAAAGTTCGATCCGGAAAACCTCTCCAAGGCCGGCGCGATCTTCGATATCCAGAAGCTCGACTGGCTGAACGGCCGCTGGATCCGCGAGAAGCTGTCGGAAGAAGAGTTCCAGCATCGGGTGCTCACCTGGGCGATGGAAAACAGCCGCCTGAGGGAAGGCCTTAAGCTGTCGCAGTCGCGCATCTCCAAGCTCGGCGAACTGCCCGACCTCACTGGCTTCCTGTTCAAGTCCGACCTCAATCTCGATCCCTCGGCTTTCGCCAAGATCAAGTCGACGCCGGAAGAGCTGCTGGAAATCCTGAATACGGTACAGCCAGACCTCGAAAAGATCCTCGAATGGAATGTCGAGACGATCGAAGCCGAACTGCGCGCCATTGCCGACCGCATGGGCAAGAAGCTGAAGGTGGTGGTCGCTCCCCTCTTCGTCGCCGTATCGGGCTCGTCGCGCTCGCTGCCGCTTTTTGACAGCATGGCGATCCTCGGCCGCTCCGTCGTGCGTCAGCGGCTGAAACTTGCCGCCCAGACCGTTGCGACCCTCGTCGGCCCGAAGAACTGAACCGGACGTAAAAATCATGAACGACAAGACCGAAACATCTGGCCTTTCCTCTGACGCAACGGAAGTCCGCCGGCAGAAGCTGAAGCTGCTGCGCGAACAGATCGGAGACGTCTATCCTGCGCATTTCCACCGGACGCTGACCAATGCCGAGCTGGCAGCAAAATACGAGGGCCTTGAGCCGGACACCGAAACGGGCGACGTCGTCACCGTCGCCGGCCGCGTCTATTCCTCGCGCAATTCCGGCATGTTCATGGATATCCATGACGCCTCCGGCAAGATCCAGATCTTCAGCCACAAGGATGTAACGTCCGAAGAGGCCCGCGCCCTGCTGCCGATGATCGACATCGGCGACATCATCGGCGTGACCGGCGTCGTGCGCCGCACCAAGCGCGGCGAGCTGACGATCAATGCCCAGCAGATCACCATGCTGACCAAGTCGTTGCTGCCGATGCCGGAAAAGTGGCATGGCTTGTCCGACATCGAGCTGCGCTACCGCAAGCGCCATCTCGACATCATGACCAACGAGGAATCGAAGCTTCGCTTCCAGCAGCGCAGCCGCATCGTCTCCGGCATCCGCCGCTTCATGGAGACTGACGGCTTCATGGAAGTCGAGACGCCGATGCTGCATTCGGTCTATGGCGGCGCCACGGCCGAGCCGTTCAAGACGCATCACAACACGCTGAAGCTCGACATGTATCTGCGCATCGCGCCGGAACTGTTCCTGAAGCGCACGCTGGTTTCGGCCCTCGCAGACAAGGTCTTCGAGATCAACCGCAACTTCCGCAACGAAGGCGTCTCCACCCGGCACAATCCAGAATTCACGATGATGGAGTGTTACTGGGCCTATGCCGACTACGAGGACATGATGGACCTCGTGGAACGCCTGTTCTCGACGCTGGCGATGTCGATCCATGGCAGCACCGAATTCGCCTTCGGCGACAAGCAGATATCCTTCAAGGGCCCGTTCCGCCGCGTGCCAATGCCCGACGCCGTCAAGGAAGCGACCGGCATCGACTTCCTGGCGATCAAGACCGATGAGGAAGCGCGCGCCGCCGCCAAGGCCGCCGGCTTTGCCGTCGAGAAGGACGCCACATGGGGCGAATGCCTCGCCTTCATCTTCGAAGAGAAGGTCGAGGGCACGCTGATCCAGCCGGCGCACGTCACCCATTTCCCGAAGGACATCTCGCCCTTCGCCAAGGAAGTGCCGGGCGAACCGCGCCTCGTGGAACGCTTCGAGACCTATTGCAACACCTGGGAACTCGGCAACGCCTTCTCGGAACTCAACGATCCGGAAGAGCAGCGCGCCCGCATGGTCGAACAGCTCGAACAAGCCCATGCGCGCGGCGAGAAGCAGAAGGAACTGGACGAGGAATTCCTCGACGCCATCGATCAGGGCATGCCGCCCGCCGGCGGCCTCGGCATCGGTGTCGACCGCCTGATCATGCTGCTCACCAATTCCCCGTCGATCCGCGACATTATCCTGTTCCCGGCGCGGCGCAGCAAGGCAGACTAAAGCAATTCCAGGAAAAGCGCGAAGCGGTTTTCCGTCCGGAATGCGCAAAACAAAGGGATAGAGCGAGAAAGCGATTCCCTGAAACGCTGAACCGCTCTAACACGGTTTCGCACAGACGACAGGCCGCCAGGTTAAGCCATGGCGGCCTTTTTTATTGGGCCATTGCCTGCGGATTGCGTATAAGTTCCCGCCAACGCGCGGCGAATCCTCGCCCTCCGGAAACAAGAGGTACGAACAATGACTGAAAAAGAAAATCCGACCGCCGACGCCGATCACGAGCAGCAGCGCCTCGACGATCTCGCCGAATTGGGTGATATCGATCTGACGCAATTCGCGCCGGGCACATTCGGCTGCCATGAGGCGATGCACACGACCTCGCTCATGCTCGACATGACCGACGACCATCTCCTGCAGCACCCCGCCATCCTCGCCAATCCGGAATTCTACCGCCTTGCCGGCGACGTCCACGAAGCCTTGTTTGCGCTTTATCAGGCCATCGGCGAGAAACATCTGGCGGATTGAGGGATTATCCTGGCCCCGGCCAGGTGACGTCTGCCGTCAATTGGTGACCGGCGACCGCCGGTTGCTGGCGCCTGTCATCGTCGGGTCCAGACCTGGCGATGGTGCCGCATTTGGTTCGGTGGCGTCGGCGCCAATGAAGCTGCCGGTATTGTTGCCCTCCGGCGGGAGACTGCTCCTCGACGCGGGAGGATTCTGCTCCGGAGGTGTCGCGGGCGCATCCTCCTTTTCCTCGCGGGCGACGGCTTTCTGTTCGGCAGCTTCGGCGGCCTTCTGCTTGTCCTTCTTGGCGCTGCCGCCTGCCTCGCTGTCGGCGGACAGCGGATTATCGCAGTCGCTGTGATCCTGAAGCGCTGCAAGCGCGTCATCGATATCCTTGGGCAGCATATTGATCTGTTCGCCATAAAACAGACCTTGGGCGCTCGCGCCACCATTGTAGTAGCGCGCCGTCACCGGCTCCTCGGCTGCACCATCGGCAACCTTGTCCGGATGCGGAACATAAACGACATCGGCCCCCAGCGCCCGGCCGCGAATATCGGACCGTAGCGTCGGGCCGTTCTTATCAAGGACGACGACCTGAACGAGATCAGGCTTTTGCTCGTCATACACGGCTTTGGCGACGCGAAGCGCCGTTTTGACGCGCGTCAGCCCATCGGTCGGGTCCGTGCGGATATATTTGCGCACCCAGAGCCGATTCTCCTTGCGGATCGTAACCAGATTGACGTCGCTGCATTTCAAACCGTTCGGGGAGGCGGAGGCAAGACCCAAAAGCCTGTCTTTGCCGAGATAAAGCGCGAAGACGCCGGAGCAGCCTATCAACAAGGCCACTCCGCCGATGATGAAGACAAGCTTCCGGGATGGCCGGAAAATGTGCAGTAAGGCGCTCACGCCAACTGCTCCACCATAGAGCACTCCAACGCGACAAGATGATCAACTCTCACGTTAGGGGATATCGCGTTTCGGAATACTTAAAGAAGAGATGAATCTTGTACCGCTCGCATTTCCGCTACCAAAAAAGGTCCAAGCCTTTCAGACTGATGCTGGTTCTTGCCTTGCACGGCAAACCCATGCTCTAACCGGGGCATGGCCTTCACTTTGAGACAGCTTCAATATTTCGTCGCCGTGGCGGAACAGGGCTCCATCACCCGCGCGGCTCAGAACCTGTCGATCTCGCAATCTTCGGTCACCGAAGCCCTGAAGGAGCTGGAGAGCGATCTTGGCGTCGAGCTTTTCGACCGCCATCCGCGCGGTCTCTCCATCACCCATAACGGCCACCAATTCCTGCGCCACGCCACAAAGATCCTCGCGACCGTTTCCGACGCGCGCACCAGTTTTTCCAGCCAGCAGAATGCGGCCGGCGGCACGTTGAATATTGGCGTCACCTCGCTTGTCGCCGGCTATGTGCTGTCCGACCTCCTGGCGCGCTACCGTCGCGCTTGCCCCGGCGTCGAGGTCAGCGCCATCGAGGACAATGGCGGCTATCTCGAGCATCTTCTGGTTGGTGGCGAACTCGACGTCGCCGTCATGGTCATTTCCAACCTGCGTGACCGCATGGCGCTACAGGCCGAAATTCTCGAGACATCCCCCTATCGTCTCTGGTTGCCCATGGGGCATCCCCTGGTCTCCGCCGATATCATCAGCGTCGCCGACATCACCCGCGAACCGCTGATCATGCTGACCATCGACGAGATCGAGGAGAATACCGGCAAGCTGCTGACAGCGCTCGGCGCCCGCCCGCATGTCGCCTTCCGCACCCGCTCCGTCGAGGCAGTTCGAAGCCTGGTTGCCACGGGTGCCGGCGTGGCGCTGCTGCCGGATCTCGTCTACCGCCCCTGGTCGCTGGAAGGCGACCGCATCGAAAGCCGCGACGTCTCCGGCTCGCTGCCGGTCGTCCAGGTTGGCATGGTCTGGCGCAAGGGGTCCAGCCTGCCGCAAGCCGCCCGCGATTTCGTCGGCATTGCGGAAGCCATGCGCTCGGGCCGTCAGCGATAGTAGAGAGCTGAAAAGCTTTTCATGTAATCTTCCGATTTCAAATGGCGTATGTGACGCCGGTAATCCGTTCCAGATCACTGAACAGAGCGCGCCAAGCGGAGGGATCATCCGCATAGGGAGCCGTTTTCGCCTCGACGGGATTGCCGCGTAGCTCCATAAAGCCGCCAGGTCCGTAATAACCGCCAGGTCGGGCGTTCTCCAAAGTTGCAGCCATAAGGCTCGGCCACGCGCCTTTCTCCGAACTTTGCAGCAAAGGGTACGTTAAGATGCCGGCGATCTTGGTGCTCAAGGTTGTTGCGGCAAAGAGATTGGTTCGCGCGCCGCCAGGATGGCTGATGGTGGATAGTAGTCGGTCGCCCGCGCGACGCTGTAACTCACGAGCGAAGAGGACGTTGGCAAGCTTCGTCTTGGCGTAGACGCGCATCGGCACGTAGCTGTCCTTGGCCTCAAAATCCGTTATCCGTCCCGGCTTGAACATCTTATGTGTGCCGGACGCGACTGTTACGACACGTGGGCGGTTCGCGCGCAGCAATGCAGGCAAAAGCAAACCAGTCAAACGGTAAGGCCCGAAGACATTGGTCGCGAACTGCAGCTCGTGGCCGTCGACGCTAACTTCGCGCCGAGGAAGGCCCATTACGCCAGCATTATTGATCAGCATATCGATAGGATGGCCGTCTTCGAGCTGGCTGTCGGCGAATGCTTGAACGGACACAGGATTGGAAAGGTCCAAGACACCCGAGCGTACAGTGGCGGTCGGAATAATGTCGCGGATGCGCTTTACCGCGTCCTCGCCTTTGGACTTGCTGCGCGCGCCGATCGTAACCTGTGCGCCGGCGCGAGCCAATTCGAGCGCGGTATGCCATCCTATTCCGCTGTTGCCACCTGTAACGATTATACGTCTACCCGTTTGCGGGGGGATTTCTGCAGGGGTCCAAGCATTGCTCATTTTCATTGCTTTCTGTCTGTGGAAGCTGGCGCGCTGTAACTTTGTTTGCGCAAAGCGGTACATTGTGACAAAATTTACTCTTTCTGTCAAAATGAATTGACGATAGCCAAAGATCAAGAGGAGAAATGCAATAACTTGACAAAAAACACTCAATTTGTCACAAGCGGCTATGGCGCCCAGGATAACCCCAGAAGAAGTTGCTTCACGCCGCAACACCATTTTGAATGCCGCAAAATGGTGCTTCCTCAATTTTGGCTTCGCCAAAACGTCGCTGGACGATATCGCTAAACGCGCCTGCATTTCGCGCACGCTGCTGTACAAAATGTTCAGCAACAAAGAGGATATCTTTACTGCCGTGTTTCGGCACTGGCTGATATCCCGACACCCGCTTGCCAAGGCAGCCGTTACTGGCGCTGGCACGAAGCAGGAGCGCCTCTTTGAGGTCTGCCGTATTATGCTGATCGAGCCTTGGGCGGACATGATTGGGGCACCTATGGCCGGCGAGTTCTATGAAGTGTGTGAACGGCTAGACCCGGAAATTGATGCGCTACATCGCAAAGTCGCGTTCGAGTGTATATCGGCAATTGTGGCGGATAGGACGGCCACTGATGTGTTCATGCTGTCGTTAGACGGTCAGATTGGGGACGATCCTTCTGTTCCCGTTCTTGAGAAACGAGTCCGATTGCTAATCGATCGTTTCATTTGAAGCTGCTTTGTCTTTGTCCGCTTCTCGCGGATTCTTCCCTACGCATATCGGGTAGGTGCCGAGCTTACTTGCGACACATATATGCCAAGTGAGATATCGGAAATTCCGATACCGCCTTTCTGATAAATGAATTTGCGAATACGGCAAAATAGCGTCACCTTTTCTCTGGGAACATAACGCCAGAAACTGGCTCCGATACCAACTGGCTCAAGAACCGGGAGAGTTTGATGAAGCATCTGCTGAAATCATGCACGGCAGCGCTCGCATGCTTAAGTTTCGCCACGCAGGTCGTCGCCGCTGCGCCGCTGAAGACGCTCGGCAAAGGCGAAGGCGCCGTCAGCATCGTTGCTTGGTCCGGCTATATCGAGCGCGGTGAGAGCGACAAGAATTACGACTGGGTCACCCAATTCGAGAAGGACACGGGCTGCAAGGTCAGCGTCAAGACCGCCGCCACCTCCGATGAAATGGTGGCGCTGATGAACGAAGGCGGCTTCGATCTCGTCACAGCCTCGGGCGACGCGTCGCTCCGCCTCGTTGCCGGCAAGCGGGTTCAGCCGATCAACGTCGATCTGATCCCGAGCTGGAAAAATCTCGATGAACGACTGAAAAACGCGCCGTGGCATACCGTCAACGGCGTCCATTACGGCGTGCCCTATCTCTGGGGGCCGAACGTCCTGATGTACAACACCGACGCCTTTAAGGATAAGACACCGAAGAGCTGGGATGTCGTCTTCGAGGAAATGACCCTGCCGGATGGCAAGTCCAACAAGGGCCGCGTGCAGGCCTATGACGGGCCGATCTATATCGCCGATGCCGCGCTCTACCTGATGGCCCACAAGCCGGAACTCGGCATCAAGGACCCATACGAACTCAACGAAGACCAATACAAGGCCGCCCTTGACCTGCTGCGCGGCCAGCGCAAGCTCGTCAGCCGCTATTGGCACGACGCGATGATCCAGACGGACGACTTCAAGAACGAAGGCGTCGTCGCCTCGGGCTCCTGGCCGTTCCAGGTCAACCTGCTGCAAGCGGATAAGCAGAAGATCGGCTCGACCTTCCCCGATGAAGGCACGACCGGATGGGCCGATACGACCATGCTGCATGTCGACAGCCAGCATCCGAACTGCGCCTATATGTGGATTGAGCATTCGCTACAGCCAAAGGTCCAGGGCGACGCTGCGGCCTGGTTCGGCGCCGTGCCTTCGGTCCCGGCTGCGTGCAAGGGCAACGAGCTCCTGACCGACAGCGGCTGCGCGACCAACGGCTATGATCATTTCGACAAGATCAAGTTCTGGAAAACACCGGTCGCCAAGTGCAAGACCGAGAGCGAATGCGTGCCGTACCATCGCTGGGTTTCAGACTATATCGGCGTGATTGGGGGCAGATAGTTCACGCCGATTATGGCGACCGCCTCTCCATTCTAAAGAGCGCGATCGCACCGGGGCGATGAGGGGCCTGATATCTGAAGCCCCTCATCGCCTCACCGAGCCCTCTTCCAAGCGAAGAGGCGCAACGGAACAACATGCCCTTCTTCTCTGCATACCCGGGAGCATCCCATGACCGCCGTTCGTTTCCAGCAGGTATCGCGCCATTTCGGCCAGGTCCGCGCCGTAGACCGCGTCGATCTAGAGATTGAGTCCGGTGAATTCTTCGCCATGCTCGGCCCTTCCGGCTCTGGCAAGACCACTTGCCTCAGGCTCGTCGCCGGTTTCGAGCAGCCGACCGGCGGCCATATCGAGATCTTCGGCGAAACCGCCGAGGGCGTGCCGCCCTACCGGCGCAACGTCAACACGGTCTTCCAGGACTATGCCCTCTTCCCGCACCTCAACATCCTCGACAATGTCGCCTATGGGCTGATGGTCAAGGGTATCGGCAAGACCGAAAGGCTGAGGGCCGCCGAACAGGCACTCGAACTGGTGAAGCTACCGGGTTATGGTGACCGCCGCCCCGGCCAACTCTCGGGCGGCCAGCGCCAGCGCGTGGCGCTGGCCCGCGCTCTCGTGAACAAGCCGAAGGTGCTGCTGCTCGACGAACCGCTCGGTGCGCTTGACCTCAAGCTGCGCGAGCAGATGCAGGAAGAGCTGAAGAGCCTTCAGCGCGCGCTCGGCATCACCTTCGTCTTTGTCACCCACGATCAGGGCGAAGCACTCTCCATGGCCGACCGCGTCGCCGTCTTCAACAATGGCAGGATCGTGCAGGAGGGCACGCCGCACGACATCTATCAGCGGCCGAAGACCCGCTTCGTCGCGGATTTCGTTGGCTCTTCCAATGTGATCGCCCCTGAGACCATGTCATCGCTCGGCGGTGAACGGCGCTGGGCGAGCCTGCGGCCGGAAGCGATACGGTTGACAGAGGGGGCCGGTGTTCCGGCGACGGTGCAGGCGACCAGCTTCCTCGGCGCCGCCACCCGGCTTTCGGTCGAAGCGCAGGGCACGCGCATGCAAGTCACCGTGCCGGCCGGCCAACCTATCCCCGACACCGGCGCCTCGGTGCGCATCGCTTGGCTGCCCGCCGACATCCATTACATGGACGACGCCGCATGATATCAGCCGCCATCTCAACGGCTGCACCGGCAGCCACCTCGATCCTGCCACGTCGCGGCGGTTTCTTCGGCCGCCTCTCGGATCTCTTCTGGCGCCGCCCGAAACTCCTGCTTTTCCTCATGCTGACGCCGCCGCTGCTCTGGCTCGGCATCATCTATATCGGCTCGCTGATCGCGCTGCTGCTGCAAAGCTTCTTCTCGATCGACGACTTCTCCGGAATGGTGAATTACGAATTCACGCTCGCGACCTATGCGCAGCTTTTGAATTCCGCCAATTTCGACATCATCATCCGCACGGTCGTTATGGCGGCGCTGGTGACCATCGCCTCCTCGTTCGTCGCTTTTCCGATCGCCTATTATGCGGCGCGCTACGCCAAGGGAAAATGGAAGGCGCTGTTCTATCTCGGCGTCATGCTGCCGCTCTGGTCGAGCTATCTGGTCAAGGTCTACGCCTGGAAGCTGATCCTCGCCAAGGAAGGCATATTGACCTGGCTTTTCGACAGGCTCTACCTCGGCTGGCTGCTCGACGGCGTGCTCAGTCTCCCGATCGTCGGCGGAAATTCGCTGTCGGTGAGCTATATCGGCACCTTCCTGGTCTTCGTCTATATCTGGCTGCCCTATATGATCCTGCCGACGCAGGCTGCCCTTGAGCGCGTGCCGGCCAACCTCCTCGAAGCCTCCGCCGATCTCGGCGCGACGCCGAACCAAACCTTCCGCACGGTGCTGCTGCCGCTGGCCTTGCCGGGTGTCGTTGCCGGCTCAATCTTCACCTTCTCGCTAACGCTCGGCGACTACATCATTCCGCAGATCATCGGCTCGTCGCGTCTCTTCATCGGTCAGGCCGTCTATGCGCAGCAGGGCACGGCCGGCAACGTGCCGCTCGCCGCCGCCTTCTCGGTGGTACCGATTGTCATCATGGCCATCTATCTCTGGATCGCCAAGAAACAGGGGGCCTTCGATGCGCTCTGATCGCGGCCAACGCGCGTCCGTGCCCCTGAAGATCGCCGCCGCCGGCGGCCTGCTCTTCCTGCATCTGCCGATCCTGCTGATCTTCGTCTATGCCTTCACGACGGAGGAAAAGAGCTATCAGTGGCCGCCGCCGGGCCTCACGCTGCAATGGTTCGGCATAGCCTGGAACAGGCCGGACGTCTGGTCGTCCTTGGCACTGTCGGTGCAGGTGGCGACCGTCGCGACTGCCATCGCTCTCGTGCTCGGCACGCTCTGCGCAGCGGCCGTCAGCCAGACGAAATTCTTCGGTCGCGAGGCGATCTCGCTGCTGGTCATCCTGCCGATCGCGCTTCCCGGTATCATCACCGGCATAGCGCTGCGCTCGGCCTTCAGCCTGTTCGACATTCCCTTCTCGGTCTGGACGATCGTTCTCGGCCACGCCACCTTCTGCGTTGTCGTGGTCTATAACAACGCCGTCGCCCGCTTCCGCCGCACTTCCGGCTCGCTGATCGAAGCCTCGATGGATCTCGGCGCCGACGGCTTCCAGACGTTCCGCCATGTGATCCTGCCGAATATCGGCACGGCGCTGCTTGCCGGCGGCATGCTCGCCTTCGCGCTGTCCTTCGATGAAGTCATCGTCACTACCTTTACCGGCGGTCAGCAGATGACCTTGCCGATCTGGATGCTGGAAGAGCTGATCCGCCCGCGCCAACGTCCCGTCACCAATGTCGTCGCCATGGTCGTGGTGCTCGTCACCTTCCTGCCGATCCTGGCAGCCTACTATCTTACCCGCGACGGCGACCAAATCGCCGGCGGCGGCAAATGAAAGGGAGATAATTATGGACACCCAAATGCTGATCGGCTCCCGCTTTGAGGCCGGTTCGGAGACGGAAGAGCATATTCTCAACCCGAAGACGGGTGAGACCGTGCTCAATCTGCCGGAAGCCTCGCTCGGCCAGATCGATGCCGCCGTCAACGCCGCCGAGAAGGCTTTCGCGAGCTGGTCGCAGACGACGCCCGCCCAGCGCTCCACCTATCTCCTGAAGATTGCCGACGCCATCGAGAAGGATGCCGAAAGCTTCGCGACGCTCGAGGCGCTGAACTGCGGCAAGCCGATCAATGCCGTACTCAACGACGAAATCCCCGCCATCGTCGATTGCTACCGCTTCTTCGCCGGCGCGGTGCGCAACCTGCACGGCCCGGTCGCCGGCGAGTACCTGCCCGGCCACACCTCAATGATCCGCCGCGATCCGATCGGCATTGTCGGCTCCATCGCACCGTGGAACTATCCGCTGATGATGATGGCCTGGAAGCTGGCGCCCGCCATTGCCGGCGGCAACACCGTCGTCTTCAAGCCCTCGGAACAGACGCCGCTGACGGCATTGAAGATGGCGAAACTCCTGTCGGACATCCTGCCTGAAGGCGTCGTCAACGTCATCCTTGGCCGTGGTGAGAGCGTCGGCAATGCGCTGATCAACCATCCGAAAATCGGCATGGTCTCGATCACCGGCGATGTCGCCACCGGCAAGAAAGTCCTGCAGGCCGCCGCCAAGACGGTGAAACGCACCCATCTCGAACTCGGCGGCAAAGCCCCGGTCATCGTCTTCGATGACGCCGATATCGACGCCGTCGTCGCCGGTATCCGGACCTTCGGCTATTACAATGCCGGCCAGGACTGCACCGCCGCCTGCCGCATCTATGCCGATGCCAAGGTCTACGACAATTTCGTCGCCGACCTGACCTCTGCCGTCTCCAGCATCAAGTTCAACCTTGCCGACGACACGGAGAACGAAATCGGCCCGCTGATCTCCAAGCGCCAGCGCGACCGCGTCGAAAGCTTCGTCACCCGCGCCGCCGAACACCGGCACATGGAAATCACCACCGGCGGCAAGACCTCGGGCGATCGCGGCTTCTTCTACGCCCCCACCGTGGTTGCCGGCGCCACGCAGGACGACGAAATCGTCCGTCGCGAAGTGTTTGGCCCCGTTGTCTCCGTCACCCGCTTCACCAGCACCGACGATGCCGTCGCCTGGGCTAATGACAGCGACTACGGCCTTGCCTCCTCCGTCTGGACCAAGGACATCAGCCGCGGCATGCAAACCGCCGCCCGCCTGCAATATGGCTGCACTTGGATCAATACCCATTTCATGCTGGTCAACGAAATGCCGCATGGCGGCCTGAAGCAATCCGGCTACGGCAAGGACATGTCGGTCTACGCGCTGGAAGACTACACAGCCGTCCGGCACGTCATGATCAATCATGGGTGAGAAGCGGTTCGGTGTAACCGAAGCAATCGACCCAGCGGGTCGATTGCAGCGCCGAACGCCCTGAGCCACGCGAAGGGCCGGTGGTGCAGCACTTGCGAAACGTCTGCTGAAAGGCATTGGTTTCAAGAATGCCGCCCTACCACCGCTCCCCGCAATCGAAACGGCATCGGAACAATTTCCCCTTTTCTGCGTCTTCATTAGGCGCAACGCAGAGGAGATTTTCTAATGCTGAAATGGGCTCTGATATTCTTCGTGATTTCGTTGATAGCCGGCTTTTTCGGCTTTTCCGGCGTCTCGGCCGCAACAGCGACGATCGCCCGCGTGCTCTTCGCGCTCTTCCTGATCGTTTTCCTGGTGTTCCTGATCATGGCAGTGATGGCCGGTAACGCGGTGCTCTAAACCGACGAGATATCAACGATGCTTCGGCGGGCGGGCTACACCAGGCTCGCCCCGACATTGATCGCAAGCGCCAGGATCGTCGTGTTGAACAGGAAAGACAGGATGGCGTGCAGCAGTACCAGCTTGCGCATGCTGACGGAAGATACGCCGATATCGGCTGTCTGGGCGGCGACGCCGATGGTGAAGGAGAAATAGAGGAAGTCCCAATAGATGGGCTCCTCTACCGGCTCGGCGAACTTCAACCCCTGCCCCCTACCCGAACCGCGATAGAAGCGGTGCGCATAGTGGACCGTAAAAAGCATGTGCAGAAACACCCAGGAAATCAGGATCGTTACGATCGCCATCAATGCACGGAAAAGCGCTACCTGCGGCGGCGCCTCCTTGACGCCGAGCAGTTCCAGAGCGATGCCGCCAACACTGGCGACTGCGGCCGCGATGGACAGGAACAGCAGAACGGCATCCGAAAAATCGAGATCGGCCGAACGCTTGCGGATGCGATGCACATCGGATGTTAGCATCCGGTACAGGCTGAATACGATATAGATGATGGCGGTGGCATCCCAGGCAACAAGCAAGTTGCTCGGATTGAACGCACGCGAGGTCAGAAGCAGGAAGCACACGATGCCGGCCGCAACGCTGACCAGAATCACCTGATGCTTGTGCAACAGCACGGCGGTCCCGGAACGATGCTGCTCTCCGCCCATTCGCATGCCGCTCTCCATTCACTAAATATCCATCAGATATAGATTCTCTGACGTAGGTGGCAAACAAAAAGAGGCCCCGCAATGCGAGGCCTCCGCGCTTGGAGAAGACGCTAGTTCAAGCCGTCCAGCCACCGTCGATGACATGGATCTGACCGGTGGTGAAACCCGCCTCGTCGCCGGCGAGATAGGTCACCAGGGCAGCGATCTCCTCGGCAGTCGCGATGCGGCCCATCGGCTGGCGGGCGATGAAGTCCTTCATCGCCTTCTCATAATCGCCGGTGGCGCGCAGGCGCTCATGCAGCGAGGGGCTGTCGACCGTGCCGGGGCAAATGGCATTGACGCGGATACCCTTGGCGACGAAATCGGCGGCGATCGACTTGGTGAGGCCGATCACCGCTGCCTTGGAGGCGCAGTAGGCGAAGCGATTCGGTACGCCCTTCACACTGGAGGCGACCGAGGACATGTTGACGATCGAGCCTTTGCCCTTTTCGAGCATGCCCGGCAGGAAGGTGCGGCAAGTCGTGTACATCGCCTTGGCATTGAGATTGAAGGAGAAATCCCAATCCTTCTCCTCGCAGTCGAGGATGGTGCCAGCATGTACGAAGCCGGCGCAATTGAAGAGCACGTCGATCGGACCGAGTTCATCGGCATATGCCTTGACCGCGGCGCTGTCGAGCACGTTCAGCACATGCTTGCTGGCGCCTTCCAGCGTCGAAAGCGTCTGCTCGTTGATGTCGGTGGCATATACATGCGCCCCGAGCGAGATGAAGCGCTCAGCCGTCGCGCGGCCAATCCCCTGTCCCGCCGCCGTGATGACGACCTTCTTGCCTTCCAATCCGTGACCCATAATCCTGATCCTTTCCTCCAGGGCATGATCCCGAGACCGAAAGGCCACGAAGCGAAAATGCGTGGTTGCTTGCGGATAAGATCATGCGAAAACAAACAGCTAGAGCCGCCTGCCCTAGCTTTCGAACGATTGCGCGAAGAGCTGGTTGAGCTTGTCGATGAGGACTGTATGCCGCGCGGCGGTGCGCAGTCCATTGGTAATAATGTTGGAAGCCTCGCTCTGGAAAGCCATGTAGCCGTCATGACGCGGCCGGACATAGGCGCCCTCCAACGTCGCGCGCGTATTGCGGTAAAAATCGAGCGCCGGCCCGTTAACGCTATCGCTGCCCCAGGCGTCGGCATGGCCGGGCTGGCCATTGCCACTGGCGTAGGCGCCCGCCTGCACCGGCCCGCTGGCAATCCAGCGTGCAAAGGCCTTGGCCTCCTCCGGCACCTGCGTCCGGGCCGAAACGGCAATACCCGTGCCGCCGAGCGCTGAGCCTTTGGGCGCGCGGCCATCGATCACGGGCATGTCGGCAAAGGCTAAGCGCGCCGGTCGGAATCCGGCAAAGGAATAGCTGACATAGCCATAGGCGAAGGGGACGACGTCATAGGGGCAATCCAGCTCACCCATCAGCTCGAAGACAGCTATCGGGTCCATGTCGTCACATTTGGCATCCATGCCGCCGACGAGCCGTGCCATCCAGTCGAGCACAGCTTCTCCATCCGCCGTGGCGATCAACTCCGGTCCTTCGACGCTGCAGGGCGTGCCGAGATGTGCCGCAAGCGTGAAGAAGGTCATCAGCGAATGCGGCGGCCGCATCGGCAGGATCGCCCTGCCCCTGGCCGCGAGCGATACGATCTCGGCAAGATCGGTGATCGGCCCACTCAACCGATCCGGCCGGTAGGCCTGAACCTGTGTCGCCGCATCGATCGGGAATCCCCACTGCCGGCCCTGCCAATTGTAGCTCGGATAGGAGCGCCCGACCGTGCCGGCGGCGATTGCGACAAGTTCACCGGCATGGTCCGCATCGTCGAGCGGCAGCAGGCAATTCTCCCGCGTGATCTGGCCGACATGCGGATGGTCGATGACGATCAGATCATAGGCGGCCGCAAGCTCCTCCACTGGAAAGGTCTCGAAATCCTGCAGCGAGCGCTTCTCCCATACGACCTCGACGCCGGTCTTTTCCTTCCAGATGGCCGAGCATGCCACCATCGGATCGTAGCCGCGCGGATGCGACCAGGTCATTCCCTTGAGTGTCACCATCATTCTCTCTCAGTTTGCCGCTTTGCGCTCGACGATCAGAATATGGTCGGCGGCGAGGACGACCTCGTCGCGCTGGTTCAGCACTTCGCAACGCTCGACAACGCGGCCGGACGCCGGGCGCTTCGGATCGTCCTCTTTCGCCGATATCGTCACCCGCGTGCGGATCGTGTCGCCGATATGCACAGGGCGAATGAACCGCAGCCGGTCGTAGCCATAGGAAAAGGCGACGGGATTGATGAGTGAGGCCGTCAGCCCGACGCCGATCGAGAAGATCATCGTGCCGTGGGCAATGCGCTGACCGCCAGGCAAGGTCTTGGCGAATTCCGCGTCCATATGATGCGGAAAGAAATCGCCGGTGTGGCCGGCATGGACAACGAAATCGGTCTCGGTGATCGTGCGTCCGGTCGTTATGCGGACGTGGCCGAGCTCATAGTCTTCAAAGTAGATCCTTTGTTGGGCCATCGCTTACACCTTTGGAAGTCCGGCAATCGGCGTTGCCGGCTCAGCGCTCGATTGATAGGCGGCCTCAACCAGCGCCATGGTCTGCCAGCCATCCTCGACGGAGCCGACCAATGTCTGGTCCTCGCCCGAGGCGAAACGCTGCAGATTGGCCATACGGTTGACGAAGGCATCCGGGAACCAGGCGCCTTCAAGCTTCACCTCGACCCACTCGCTGCCGCCGGCCGGGCGAATCCACAGCTCGTCCGGCTCGCCGCGCGGATAGTCGAGATTGACCCCGAGTTTGATATAGGCCGCACCCTTGGTGCCGGAGATGCGGAACTCGCAGGCCTGGAATTTGCGGCCGAATTCATGGTCGTGATTGACCGAGAGCACACAGCGCACCTTGTCGCCATAGTCGAGGATCGCGGCCGTGCGCGTCTGCGCCACCTCATGGTTCGGATGGCCGATCGTCTTGGCATGCACCCCCTTGGGATTGCCGAGCAGGCCGCGAATGAAATCGAGATAGTGGATCGAGTGCATGGCAATCTCGATCCGCGGTAGGCCTTTCAGGAAAGGCCAGAGCCCCCACGGCGTTGCAAGCGCCAGCCAGGCGTCGAAATCGACGACCTCGCCGAGATAGCCTTTATCGACGGCATCATAGAGCGCCAGCATCATCGGTGCGAACCGAAGCTGGAAATTGACAGCCGCCTTGATGTCGCGCTCGCGGCATACCCGGAGAATTTCCGTCGCCGCAGCCAGATCGGTGCCCATCGGCTTCTGGATCAGCGCAAAAGAGCCGCGCGGCAGCTTGGCAAGGATAGCGGTATGGGCGGCCGGCGGCGTTGCCAGATCGAAGATCGCACCTTCGACGGCAAACGCCTCCGCCTCGGATGCAAAGGCGCAAATGCCCCATTGGGCCGCCAACTCCGCTGCCTTCTCGGCATTCGGATCATAGAGACCGGCGACCGGGAAGCCCGCCTTGTTGTAGGCCGGCAGATGCGCGTCGCCGACGATGCTGCCGGCACCAAAAATGACGATCGGGCGGGGATTCGACGGCTTCGGCCACCATTGGCGGAGAGATTTGGGATCGAAGGTCATTGGATATCTCCGGCGTTGGCGGCAACCTTGCCTTCTCCCCTCGGGCAGAAGATGGCCCGAAGGGTCAGATGAGGGGGTCTCGCGGCATATTCGGAGCTGCGTTGAGCGGAAAGCAAAAGGCGAAGTTCGCCCGGTAACGCCCCCTCAACCCGCGCTCCGCGCGTCCTTCTGCCCGCTGGGGAGAAGGTGCGCACCCTCATCTCAGTCATGATGAAACACCTCTTCCATCATGGCCCACCACTCGCCTTCCTTGCGGGTCTCGAGCGGCTTCTGACAGGGCATGCAGACGGACCACCATTCCTGGTTTTTCGGGCTTGCGGCCATCTTGGCCATGTCAGCCTCGAAATCCGTGCCGACATATTCCCAATAGCCGAAAAGCAGATTTTCCGGCTCCTTCAGGAAGATCGAATAGTTGGTGATGTTGCACTCGGAGATCAGCGCCAGGATCTCGGGCCAGACGGCCGCATGCAGGCGCTTGTATTCCTCGATCTTCGACGGCTCCAGGCCGATCACCATCCCCATCCGCTGCATGGCATATTCCTCCTTCAGCCGTGGATTTCCCGTGTGAATTCGCCGATCGAGCGTGCCTTCACCGCTTCCCAATCCCAGGCGATACCGATACCGGGCTCGGAGGGTGCGATTGCCCTGCCGTCGATGATCTCCATGCCCTTGGTGGTGAGGTCGTCGAGCTGCGGGATATATTCGACATATTTCCCGTTCGGCACGGCGCAGACGAGGCTGACATGCAGCTCCATCAGGAAATGCGGGCAGACCGGAATATCGAAGGCTTCCGCCGCATGTGCCACCTTCAGCCAAGGCGTGATGCCGCCGATACGGGCAACGTCGACCTGGACGATCGAGCAGGCGCCCTTCTGCATATATTCGCGGAAATGCCGGATCGAATACATGGATTCGCCGACCGCAATCGGCGTCGGCGTCGAGCGCGTCAGGCGAATATGGCCATCGAGATCGTCTGATGGCAGCGGCTCCTCGATCCAAGCGAGATCGAGTTCTCTCAACCTTGCAGCACGGCGGATGACCTCATCGACCGTAAAGCCCTGATTACAGTCGGTCATGATCTCGAAACCCATCCCAAGCGCCAGACGCATGGCGGAAAGCCGGTCGTAATCTTCCGAGCCATGCGGCTTGCCGATCTTCACCTTCGAGCCGGAGAAACCCTTGGCCTTCGCCTGCAAGGCATCCTCGACCAAAGCCTCCTTCTCGATGTGCAGCCAGCCTCCCTCGGTCGTGTAGAGCGGGCAACGATCCTTGGCGCCGCCGGCAAGCTTCCAGAGCGGCAGCTTCTGCTTCTTGGCGCGCAGATCCCAAAGCGCCGTGTCGATGGCGGCGAGCGCCAGCGCGGTAATGGCGCCGATGGTCGTCGCATGGGTCGCGAATTCCATTTTGTGCCAGATCGCCTCGATGCAATCGGCATCCTCGCCGATCAGCAGCGGCACGAGATGGTCCGACAGCAGCCGCATGACGGAGGAGCCGCCGGTGCCGATCGTGTAACTGTAGCCGGTACCGACGGCGCCGTCGGAATCGGTGATGGTGACGATCGGCGTCTCCTGGCTGACAAAGCTCTGGATCGCATCCGTCCGCTTCACCTTCGGCGGCAGGTCGACCATGCGCAGCTCAATTTTCTCGATGCGGGCCATGTGCTTGCCTCCCCCGCTCAGATCGCCAGGCTCTTGCCGGTCTCGGTGGAAAAGAGATGCGCCTGGCTGAGGTCGAAGCTCATTTTCAATTGTTCGCCGCTCTTTAATCCGCGCGGATTGAGCATACGCGACACCCATTCGCGACCGGCGAATTCGACGAAGACCAGGGTTTCATTGCCGAGAGGCTCGGTGATGGCGACGGGCAACGTCACCTCATGCACCGCGGCCTCGGCGCCGGAATGAAGGCCATGGCCGCTCGGGAAAATATCGTCCGGGCGTAGGCCGAAGGCAACCTTTTCGCCATCTCTGACCCGATCCGCAAATTGCCCCGGCAGCGGCAGCTTGTCGCCATTCTTGAACACCAGCGCGCCGGCCGAAACCGTTGCCTCCTCGATATTCATCGGCGGCGAGCCGATGAAGCCGGCGACGAAGCGCGTGGCCGGCCGCTTGAACACTTCATCCGGCGTGCCGACCTGCTCGATGTAGCCATCGCGCATGATGACGATGCGGTCGGCAAGCGTCATCGCTTCCACCTGGTCATGGGTGACGTAGATCACCGTCGACTGCACCTTGGCATGCAGCTTCTTGATCTCGGTGCGCATCTGCGTACGCAGCTTGGCGTCGAGGTTCGACAGCGGCTCGTCGAAGAGGAAGACTTCCGGCTGGCGGACGATGGCGCGGCCCATGGCAACGCGCTGGCGCTGGCCGCCGGAAAGCTGTGCCGGGCGACGGTCCATCAACGCTTCCAGGCTAAGGATCGCGGCCGCCTCGTTGACGCGCTGGTCGATTTCCGCCTGCGGCTGCTTGGCGATCTTCAGCGAGAAGCCCATATTCTCGCGCACGGTCATGTGCGGATAGAGCGCGTAGGACTGGAACACCATGGAGATGTTGCGATCTCGCGGTGGCAGGTCGTTGACGATGATATCGCCGATCATGATGGCGCCCTCGGAGACGTCCTCGAGGCCCGCGATCATGCGCAGCGTCGTCGACTTGCCGCAGCCGGAAGGCCCGACAAGGGCGATGAATTCCTTGTCCCTGATATCAAGGTCAATCCCGTGCACGATTTCCAGGGCGCCATAGCGCTTGACGAGTTTTTTGAGCGTAACCTGAGCCATGGGGTTCAACCTTTGACCGCACCGAATGTCAGACCGGACACCAGATGCTTCTGAATAATGAAGGTGAGAGCGAGCGCCGGAACGATCATCACCACCGCGAGAGCGCACATGCCGCGCCAGTCGATGGTGAATTCCGCCGTATAGTCGAGCAGCCCGACCGGGAGTGTCTTGGAATCGACGGAGCGCGTGAGCTGCGAGGCCAATGCATATTCGTTCCAGCAGGTGAGAAAGGCGAAGATGCCGGCGGATGCGATGCCGGGGCCGGCGAGCGGAAATTCCACCTGCCAGAAGGCTTGCCAGCGCGTGCAGCCGTCGATCTGCGCGGCTTCGGCGAGGTCCTTCGGCACCTGCCGGAAGAAACCGTCGATCAGCCAGATGGTGAAAGGCACATTCAGCGCGACATAGGTGAGGATCAGGCCGAAATGCGTGTCGATGATGCCGAGCCGTGCATAGACCATGAAGAGCGGCAGCGATAGCGCGACGCCCGGCACGGAGCGCGTCAGCATCAGGCCGAGGAACACCGCGGATTTGCCGGTGAAGCGGAAGCGCGCGAAGGCATAGCCGCCGGACATGCCGATGATCAGCGCAATGACGGTAGAGGTGACGGAAATCACCAGCGAATTACGGAAATAATCCCAAACGGGGATGCCGCCCTGTCCCGCCCCACCAAACATGGCGCGATAGGCATCGAGCGACAGCTCCTGCGGGATCCAAACCGGCGGCTTCGCCATGATCTCGACCGTGGGCCGCAGCGAGCTGAGGATGATCCAGAAGCCCGGCAGGCAGATGATGAGCATCGCGATGAAAAGGCCGATGAGATAGGCGACTTTTCCGATGCGGCGGCGCATGCGTTGTTCAGCGTTGCGATCCATGATTACCACTCCGCTCCGATCTGGGTGCGGGCAAGCGCCAGCTTACGGAAGAAATAGACTGTGAAGGCGATCGACAGGATGATCGAGACATAGGCCATGGCGTTGGCGAGCCCCATCTGCGCATCGGCATAGGCCGTGCGCCCGACCAGCGTCCAGATCAGCTCGGTGCGGCGCGCCGGGCCGCCATCCGTCATGATCTTGACGATGTCGTAGGCGCGGGCAACGTCGAGCGAGCGGATCGTCATGGCGATAAAGGCGAACGGCATCAGGAACGGCCAGGTGACGTAACGAAAGGTCTGCCAGCTCGTGCAGCCGTCCACTTTCGCGGCCTCCACCGGCTCCTGCGGCATGGCGAGCAGGCCAGCGAGGATGAGGATGGCGAAAACCGACGTCGACGACCAGATTTCGGCGATGACGATCGACAGCAGCGCCAGATTGCCGTCGATCAGCCAGGGGATGGCACTATTGGTTATGCCCAGGGATTGCAGGGCATTGTTGATGATGCCGACATTGTCGTTGAACATGAATTTGAACTGGAAGCCGACGAGCACCGGCGAAAACATCATCGGAAACATCATCAGCGTGCGCAGCACACGCTTGCCGTAAGTTGCCTTGTTGACCAGAAGCGCCAGGCAGAGGCCGAGCAGCATTTCCAGATTGAGCGCGATGGTCAGCAGCACCACGGTGCGCACGAAGGCCGCCAGGAAAACCGGATCGGTGAGAATGCGGGTATAATTCCGCAAGCCGATGAAGGTGAAGAGCGTCGCCGGGCGCGTCAGGCGGAACGGCGTGAAGCTGGAATAGAAGGACAGAAGCAACGGAAACAGCACCACCGCCACAAGCACGATGATCGCCGGAAGAAGCAGCAGGACCGGTGGAGATATTTTCTTATACATGGTTTGCACCTGTCGGCATTCCTCAGCAGCATGGCCCGGACTGCGTGGAATGCGATTGCATGGGGCCGAGAGGCCGGCGTCACAGCCGGCCGGACAGACCGGCCCCTAAAGGCGCAGGTCATACTATTTTTCAAACAACTCCCGCACCCTCTGTCGGATGCGGGAGTTTGATTGCGGCGATCAGAGTGCGCCGGCGTCCTTCAGGACGTCGGTTGCCTTTTGTGCGGCCGTGTCGAGCGCTTCCTTGGAGGTCTTGTCGCCGAGGATGGCGGCCTGAAGCTCAGGATAGACGACGTTGGAAATCTCGATCCATTGCGGCGTGCGCGGAACCGGGAAGGCATACTTCATCGATTCCTGGAAAGTGCTGAGCACTTCCTTCTTGTAAGGATCGGATGCAGCCTGTTGGATGTCCCATTCCCAGACGGCCTTGCGGGTCGGCAGCGTGCCGTTGGCGGCTTCGAGCTTCTGCGAATCGTCGTTGGTAAGGAACCAGACGAGCGAGGCGGCGGCATCCTTGTTCTTGCACGCTTCCGTCACGGAGAAGCCGTGATGGCCGGACCAGCCGGTGTGCTTGCCGGCCGAACCGACAGGCTGCACGACGACGCCGACATTGCCGGCGATCTTCGAGGACTTCGGATCGTTGAAGTAGGTCGCCCAGCCCGGCCAATCGAGATCGAGCGCGACGGTGCCCGACGCAAAACCGGCGCCGAGATCGTCCCAAAGATAGTTGGTCGTGCCGGCCGGAACGGCCTTCGCCTTGTACATGTTCACGAACCAGTCGAGCGCGCGCACGCCGGCTTCGGAATTGAAGGCCGGTTTGCCGTCCTTATCGAGATATTCGCCGCCTTCGGCGACCAGCATTTCATAGAAGCGGCCGTTGATCGCCTCTTCCTTGCCGGGGAACTGCGTGCCGAAGAAGTTCGGCGGATTGGCGAAGAAGGTTGCCTGGTCTGACACTTCCTTCCAGGTCTTCGGCGGCGCCAGGTCGTAGCCGTACTTGGTCTTGAACGCCGTCTTCTTGGCCTCATCGTTGTAGAGGCTCTTCTGATAGTAGAGTGCCGAAACGTCGAACTGAGCGCGCGGCAGCATGACTAGCCGGCCGTCGATGGTCGATGCCTCGATGGTCGAATCGACGAACTTGGCGATCTCTTCCTTCGGCAGCAGCTTGCCGAGGTCAGTATAGAGGTCGGGATACTGGGGGGCGAAGGACGAGTGGTTCGAGCCGACGCACCAGGAAATATCGCCCGACGCCATGTCCGACTTGATTTCCTTGTCGAGCTCGAAGTGGTTCTTCTTGGAGAGGATGTTGACCTTGGCGCCGGTCTCCTTCTCCCACTCGGAAATGCGCCCATAAAGCGGCTCGTATTGCTGGCCACCGATCAGCTTGGCGTCGATCGTCACGCCCGGGAACTTGCCGGGCAGGTCGGCGGCAAAGGCCGCGGAGCTCGCGAGCAATGCCAATACGCCGGCGGCAAGACCGGCCTTCAAATTCCTCATTGAATTTTCCTCCCTAAAGGACCGGACACTCCGCCCGATCGCCTCACGATCCAAATATGGATCAATGATTTATATGTAAACACCTTATTCACTGACCGTCAAGCGGGATCACAGGCGCTTGCAAATCGCTTTCATTCATATATGAATGGTGAATCATATTTCTCTGATGAGGCCCTATGAGTGTAGAAGACGATAGCGATCGATACCGCGCGCCGGCGCTGGACAAAGGCCTCGATATTCTGGAGCTGCTGGCGCGGATCGACGGCGGCCTGACGCAGGCCGAAATCGCCAAGGCGCTCGGCAAAAGCCCGAACGAATTCTACCGTATGCTCGATCGCTTGGTCCGGCGTGGCTATGTACAGCGTCAGGACGGCGATCGCTTCTATCTGACCCTCAAGCTCTTCGGCCTGGCGCACTACCACGCGCCGGTGCGCCGGCTTGTTTCCTTCGCCACGCCGCTGATGCGCGAATTCTCCAACCGCGCCGAGCAAGCCTGCCATCTGGCGATTTTCGACCGCGGCTCGGTCGTCGTGATCGCCCAGCAGGATTCGCCGACCTATTGGGGCATCTCGATCCGCGTCGGCGCTCAGATCAATTTGTATAATACCGGCTCCGGCCACATTCTTCTGGCATTCAAGGATGAAAAACAGCGCCAGATGATGATCAATGAGCAGAGGCGCCAGGAACAGGACGCGGAGGAGCCGCCAGCCGATCTTGAGGAAAAGCTCTCGGCAATCCGCGAGAAGGGCTTCGAAACTATGAACAGCCTGCAGACGAGTGGCGTTCACAATATTTCCGCGCCCATCCTGGCGATGGACGGCAATGCGCTGGCAGCGCTGACCTGCCCCTATATCGAGCCCGTGAACCAGAAGGCACCGACACGCGAACAGGTCGTCGCATATGTGCGGGAAGCGGCCAAGGATATCTCCGAAACCGTCGCCGGAACGGTCGACAAGGCCGAATTATAATTTTTATTTGAATAAACTATTCTTATGTGAGTATATGTTGAGCAAGCAGGTATGGGAGGAACACCATGCTTTTCGACAGCCACTTGCATATCGTCGACCGAAAAAAGCTCGCCTATCCCTGGCTGGCTGGCGCCGGTGCGCTCAATCGCGACAGCCTCTATGAGGACTATGCGCGCGAAGCCAAGCGCCTCGGCATCACCGACACGCTTCACATGGAAGTTGATGTCGCCGAAGAGGATATCGAACGCGAGACCGACTATGTCAAAGGTCTGAGCCATGAGCCCGGCAGCCTGCTGCGCGGCGCGATCGCCGCCTGCCGTCCGGAAGATGCCGGCTTTCCCACCTATCTCGAACGCGTGCTCGCCGACCCCTTCGTAAAAGGCTTCCGCCGGGTGCTGCATGTCGTACCCGACGACGTTTCCGAAGGCGCACTTTTCCGCGAAAATTTGAGGCGGCTCAACAATACACGGCTCACCTTCGATCTATGCGTCCTCCCGCATCAGATTTCCCAGGCGATCGCGCTAATCGACCTCAATCCCAACATCCGCTTCGTGCTCGATCATTGCGGCGTGCCGGCAGTAAAGGATGGATTGAGCGAAAGCTGGTCGTCTGGGATCAGTGAGGTTGCCAAACGGCCGAATGTCACCGTGAAGATCTCCGGTGTCGTTGCCTATGCCGATCCCGATAACTGGTCGCCGGAAACACTGCGTCCCTTCGTCGAACACTGCATCACAAGCTTCGGCTGGGATCGCGTCATCTGGGGCAGCGATTGGCCGGTCTGCACGCTCGCTGGCAATCTCTCCACCTGGGTCGCCGCCACCCATGCCTCGATGCAAGGCGTAAGCGCCGACGAACGCAATCGGCTCTATCATCTTAACGCCAAGCGCCTCTGGTCTCTCTGAGACCGGCGCGTTTCCACCGAAAGCCAACGCCATGATCGCCACCGTCGGCATCTCCAGCACCCACCCCAAGACCATGCCGGCGGATCATGCCGATATTCCCGTCTGGAACTCGGAAAACTGGTTCTATGAAGACTTCGAGATCGGCCACAAGATCCGCTCGCTGCGGCGGACGATCTCCGAAGGCGAATCCCAGCAGTTTAACGCCCTCGTGCTCGATATGCATCCCTATGTCAGCGACCAGATCTTTGCGGAGACGGAAGGTCTGTTCGGCAAGCGCCTCGTCGCCGGCGCCTTCGTCTTCTCCGCCGGCCTCGGCCTCGTCGCTACCAATTGCATCAACGCCTTTTCCTATGGCTACGACAAGCTGCGCTTCATCAAGCCAACTTTCATCGGCGACACGATCTACACCATCCGCACCAATCTCGATAAGCAGCCGAAATACAAGGATCTCGGCCTGATCCGTTCTTCTTACGAAGTCTTCAAGGGCGAAGGCGAGCTGGTGCTCTATTGCGAGCATATCCAGACGGTGCGCTACAAGGACGGCCGGCCCGCTGACGCTCCGGAGTTGAAGGGCTGAGATGATCGAAGGCAATAATGGCGGCCTGCTCGACGGCATCACGGTGCTCGATATGAGCCAATTTCTGGCCGGACCGATGGCCGCGCTGCGGCTTGGCGATCTCGGCGCGCGTGTGATCAAGATCGAGCGTCCCGATGGAGGCGATCTCTGCCGCCGGCTTTATCTCAGCGACACCGAGATTGGCGGCGACTCGACGCTCTTCCACGCGATCAATCGCGGCAAGGAAAGCGTTGCCATCAATATGAAGGACGAAGGTGACCTGCAGGACCTGCGCGTGCTGATCGCAAAGGCCGACGTCATCATCCAGAATTTCCGCCCCGGGGTCATCGACCGCCTGGGTCTCGACTACGTCACGGTCGCGAAGATCAATCCCCGCATCGTCTATGGCAGCATCACCGGCTACGGGCCCGATAACGAATGGCGGCATTTCCCCGGTCAAGACCTGCTTGCCCAGGCCCGCTCCGGCGCCATGTGGCTGAACGGTGAAGCCGATGACGGTCCGGTGCCCTTCGGCCTCGCGGTCGCCGACATGCTGGCCGGCAATCTCATCGTCCAGGGCATTCTCGCCGGCCTCGTGCGGCGCGGCGTCACCGGTCAGGGCGTCCATGTCGAAACCAGCCTGCTGGAAGCGATGATCGATTTCCAGTTCGAGGTACTGACCACCCATCTGAACGACGGCGGCCGCCTGCCGAAGAAATCCTCCGTGCGCAATGCCCACGCCTATCTCGCGGCACCCTACGGCGTCTATCATTGCGCCGATGGCTGGTTGGCGCTGGCCATGATGCCGCTCGCGAATCTGGCGCCGCTCTTCGAGCTTCCGGCGCTTGCCGATTATACGCCGGACGAGGCCTTCTCCCGCCGCGACGAGATCAAGAGCCTGATCGCTGCCCGCCTGCACGAGAAGACGGTGAGGGAATGGCTCGCCATCCTGGAGCCCGCCGATATCTGGGCCGCGGAGGTGCTGGACTGGCCGAAACTGCTGCAAAGCGCTGCCTTCCGCCAGCTCGACATGCTGCAGACGGTCACCCGCGACGACGGCACCTCCGTTCGCACAACGGCAAACCCGATTCGCGTCGACGGTGTCAGGAGCAAGAACAGCTTGGCGGCGCCGACGATCGGTGGTCAATCGGAGAAGATCAGGGCGGAATTTATTGGGTAGGCTTTTCCGCCCTATCATCCGAAACAAAAAAAGGGCGCCGCATCTCTGCGGCACCCTCTTAAACAACGGCCCTATTCAAAAAGAGAAGCAACCTCGCATTAGGCAGCGGCGAGCTGCAGTTCCTTGCCGACCATGGTGCGAAGGGCGACCAGATCCTTGGCGAAGGCGCGAATGCCTTCGGCGAGCTTTTCGGTTGCCATCGCATCTTCGTTCATCATCCAGCGGAAGGTCCGTTCATCGACGGCGATCTTGGAGACGGAAGTCTTGTTTTCCGGCGAGAGCTTGCGCTCCAGCTTGCCTTCATCCTTGGCGAGTTCGTCAAGCAGGTTGGGGCTGATCGTCAGGCGATCGCAGCCGGCCAGCGCTTCGATTTCGCCGGCGCTGCGGAAGGAGGCGCCCATGACGATCGTCTTGATGTCATTGGCCTTGTAGTAATTGTAGATCTCGCGAACAGAAATAACGCCCGGATCTTCTTCTGGCGTGAACTCCTTGCCGGTCGACTTCTTGTACCAGTCGAGGATGCGGCCGACGAAGGGCGAGATCAGGAAAACCTTGGCGTCGGCGCAGGCAACGGCCTGGGCCTTGCTGAAGAGCAGCGTCAGGTTGCAGTCGATGCCTTCCTTCTGCAGGACTTCGGCGGCGCGGATGCCTTCCCAGGTGGATGCGAGTTTGATCAGGATGCGGTCATGGCCGATGCCGCGTTCCTTGTAGGCAGCGATGATGGAGCGGGCCTTGGCGATCGAACCTTCGGTGTTGAAGGAGAGATCGGCGTCGACTTCCGTCGAGACGCGGCCGGGAACGAGGCCGGAGAGAGCGGCGCCAACGGAGATTGCCAGGCGGTCGGCGACGGCAGCAGCAACGGCGTCCGGCGTACCACCCTGCTTCTTGCCCCAGGCGACGGCTTCCTTGATCGCGTCGGCAAACATCGGCGTGCCGAGCGCCTTCAGGACGATGGTCGGATTGGTCGTGCAGTCAACCGGCTTCAGGCGGGCAACCGCCTCGATATCGCCGGTATCGGCCACGACCGTCGTCATAGCGCGAAGTTGGTCAAGCTTGGATGTCATGATACGTATCCTTGTTGAATTGGCCCATTGAATTGAGAGATATTGACCGGCGAATTCCGTCCGGTTCGATGGACGACACGAAGACTGCAAGCGGATTGCGCCGTTCCTTCTCCTATGCCTCGGTAACGGGAGAAAAAGCGCGAAAGTTCCATTTCCGGTGAACGGTCAAAGCCGCGAAGAAGCAATTGCCGAAGACAGGCTTTCCGCCAAAACCGAGCGCCCTATATGGCTCCCTGCTTGGCCAGACGCATCCACGGCGCAGCACTCGCACATTGCCCTCCTCGACTGGACAAAGACCGACTTCCTCACGGCGACTATCATCAATCTCGCAGCGAAAAGTCAAGGACATTTGTGCATTTCAATTGACATAAGTTTCAAGCCATAGAATATCGGCAATAGAAGCTGATCTTGCTCGCCCCGTCATGCACGATCGCCGCAACCTTTGTCGTTTGCGATCATTAAAACAAAAAGGGCGTGCAGAAATCTTGCCGGAGGACCTGTGGCCAAACTCAGACGTGGGACACACACCGCCTATTCCGAGACGGCGTCTCTGAGGCTGCGCGCTGCCTGGCTCTATTACAATCAGGGCCTGACGCAGAAGGATGTTGCCGAGCAGCTCGGCATCAGCCGCACCACTGTGATCCGTCTGCTGGACGAGGCGATGCGTCGCAGCGAAGTGCAGATCTGGATCAATGAAGGCATCGACGATTGCGTCGAACTCGCGATCAAGCTGGAACGTGCCTATGGGCTGGACGAGGCGATCGTCGTTCCTTCGCCCGCAGGCGGAGACGTCGACGCGCAGGCAAAAAGCGTTGGCCTGGCGCTCGGCCAGTTCCTGACCGAGGCGATTCCCGACAATTATACGATCGGCGTCGGCTGGGGCCGGACGATGACGGCTTCGCTCGCAAGCTTTCGCCCGCCACGCCGCGACAATTGCAAAGTGGTTTCGCTGCTCGGCGGCATCGTCGCTGTCCAGCAGACCAATCCCATCGACTATACCTGGCGTTTGGCGAGCCAACTCGGCGCGGAATGCTACATGTTCCTGGCACCGCTTTTGGTCGATTCCATTGAGACCAAGCGCAATCTGATTGAAAAATGCGGTCTGGAGGCGATCTACCGCCTGGCCGAAAGCCTCGATCTCGCCATCGTCAGTTGCGGCGATATCGGCCCCCGTTCCACCTCGCTGTCGGAAGGCTTCATCTCGAAGCAGGTGCTGGATCAGTTGATCGAGGCGGGCTGCGTCTGCGATACCATGTTCAATTTCCTCGATGCCGAGGGCAATTCCGTCGATCATCCGATCAACAAGCGCGTCATGTCGGTCGATCTCGACACCCTAAAGAAGGCCAAGCACATCGTCCTGTCTTCCGGCGGCGCGCACCGCGCCCTTGCAATCCGCGCCACTATCAAGCGCATCGGGTGCAATACCCTGATTACGGACGAAGGCGCCGCAAAGGAACTGTTGCAGATGGCGATGGCAAAGGCAGCTTGACTCCTGCCCTCACCCCGGCGGGAGAAGGCAGAGCCCCTCAAGCCTTCCCCGCTTCCCAGCCCAACATAGCCCGCTTGCGCGTCAGGCCCCAATGATAGCCGGTGAGATCGCCGTTCTTGCCGAGCGCGCGGTGACAGGGAACGACGAAAGAAACGGGGTTGCGGCCGACGGCGGCGCCGACCGCGCGCATCGCCGTCGGCTGGCCGATGTCTTTGGCGATATCGGAATAGGTAACTGCCCGGCCCATCGGGATCTTCAACAGGCTTTCCCAGACCCGCACCTGGAAATCCGTGCCGATCAGCACGACGCGCAGCGGCTGTTCGCTCGACCATTTCGATGGCTCGAAAATCCGCGCCGCATAAGGCATGGTCGCCTGCAGGTCCTCGGCATATTGCGCATTCGGCCAACGGCAGGTCATATCCTCCAGGCAAGCCTTCTCGTCGCCGGAATCGCTAAAGGCAAGGCCGGCAAGACCGCGGTCTGTGACCATGATCAGCGCCAAGCCGAAGGGCGAGATATGGAACCCGTAGCGGATGATAAGCCCGCCGCCCTTCGCCTTCCATTCGCCGGGTGACATCGCCTCATGCGTGACGAAGAGATCGTGCAGCCGGCTTGGTCCGGAAAGCCCCACTTCGAACGAGGTTTCCAGCAAAGGCAGGTCTTCCTCGCGCAGCAGCCGCTTGGCATGGTCGAGCGTCACGGCCTGCAGGAAAGCCTTGGGCGACAGTCCGGCCCAACGGGTGAAGGTCTTCTGCAATTGCGTGGGCGATTGTCCGAGTCGTTCGGCGATCGTTTCCAATGACGGCTGATCGCGATAGTCCTCGGTGATGAGCTCGATCACCCGGCGGACGGTGTCGTAGTCCGGCCCTTCCGGCGTGATGTCTGTCTTCAACTGTGCGATAGCATTCATAATCTTTCTCCTTAAAAAGGAGAACACCACGAAGAGAAGGGTAAAACCACCCGTTTCTTGCCTGGATGCCTATATCCGCTGCGTCACCGTTGCGAGGGCGCGTTTGAAAGCCTTCGCAAAGCTCTCCCGGTCCTCCGGATTGAGAAAAGAGCCGACATCGGTGTGATGGCTTCGATCGCGGACTTGCATCGAGACAACACCGATTTCACTGTGCCGGCGAACAAGGAAACGTGTCCAGAACGGATTGAAACGGTGTTCGACCATGCGGCCCGAGGGCGAGAATTTGCGGATCGAAACGTCGGTGCGCGACACGGTCACCTCCTCCCGCACCCTGCCAGAGCGGTAATTCAGCCAGAAGGCGCCATAGAGCAGGGTGAAATCCGCCCCGAAGAAGACGCCGATAGGCCATGCGCCACGGATGACGAACAAGATGCCATAGATCAGGCAGAACGCTCCCGCCAGCGTCAGCATCACCTTGAATCCCCGTCGCCCCAGGGAGCGATGAGGAAACAGTTCGGCGGCGAAGACCGGCTTGTTGCTATCGATGTCAGTATCGGCGTTGCGTTCGGTCATAGGACTTGAGTATAGGTCGTTCATGGCAAACCCCAAGACCAAATCCAGCGCGCAAACCGTGAAAAAGTCAAATGCGGCCGCAAGCCGCAAGCCGGCTTTTAAAAGCCCCTATTCCAAGGCGGATCTGGACGAGATCTTTCGTCGTTTCTCCATCCAGCGGCCTGAGCCGAAGGGGGAGCTAGAGCATGTCAATCCCTTCACGCTGGTGGTTGCCGTGGCGCTGTCGGCGCAGGCAACCGATGTCGGCGTCAACAAGGCGACCCGCGCTCTCTTTGCCGTCGCCGATACGCCACAGAAGATGCTCGATCTCGGTGAAGATCGCATCCGCGACTACATCAAGACGATCGGCCTCTACCGCAACAAGGCGAAGAACGTCGTGGCATTGTCGGAGAAATTGATCCGGGATTTCGACGGCGAGGTGCCGCAGACGCGCGAGGAACTGATGACGCTGCCCGGCGTCGGCCGCAAGACCGCCAATGTCGTGCTCTCCATGGCCTTCGGCCAGGCAACGCTCGCTGTCGACACCCATATTTTTCGCATCGCCAATCGCCTGCGGCTTGCGCCTGGCAAGACGCCGGACGAGGTCGAACAGCGGCTGATGAAGGTAATCCCTGACAAATACCTCTACCACGCGCATCACTGGCTGATCCTGCACGGGCGCTATGTCTGCAAGGCGCGCAAGCCGGAATGCGAACGCTGCGTCATCGCCGATCTCTGTCGCTCGCCGGAAAAGACCTGGGATATCCCCGCGCCATTGGTAGAGCTACCGCCGCAATTGGTCGGCGCCGCCGATTAGAGCTGCAATCGTCCTATATCTGCAATTTTCAGCCGCGACGAGCCGCTTCCTTCCGAGAAAGAAGCTTGTGCAAGTGCACCATCATCCCCGCGGCAAACAGCGGCGTCAAAAGGTTGACCAGGGGAATGGCGAGGAAGGCGGCGATCACCAGACCGGCAAGGAAAACGGTGAAGGCATATTTGCTGCGAAACCGCCGTGCCTCTTCCGGCGACCGGAAGCGCATGGCGGCAAATTCGAAGAACTCCCGGCCAAGCAGATAGCCGTTGACCAGGAAGAAAGCGAAAAGATTGACGCCGGGAATGAAGAGCAGAAGCAGCGCGATGATGTTGCCCACGACAACGATGCCGAGGAATTTCAGCGAACTCTTCATCGCCGGCACAAATGGGAGCGCTTTTCCCGGCACATCGGCCGGATAGTCCCTCTTCTCCACGACCTCAGCGACATCGTCGAGAAAGAGCCCTGCGATCAGCGCCGTAACCGGTGAGATCAGCAACGCCAAGCCCAGCGCCAAAACAAGGCCCGCCAGAACAGCGAGAAGAAAGGTAAGCCAGCTTGTCCAATCCGGTACGGGCGGCATAACGCTCTGTAACCACGGCAATACGAAGGCGATGAAGCTGCTGCGCAGCGCAAACCAGAGAGCGATAAGCGCCAGCAATGTGAGCCCGAGGACTTTCCAAAAAACCTTGCGCGTCTCGGCTGCAAAGAGATTGGCGACGGAAAGACGCGCGGCATGGATGATCATTCGTCCGATATCCCCTTAGTCGTGGCCGGATATGTAAGTAGTAATTGCAGATATATCAATATATTCCCGCCGGCCGCGTAATAACCCTCACCCATTTGAATTGTTGTAATCAAGTACGCACTAATATATTGTGGGTTTCATATGAAAAACAACAACCTAACATGATTAGCGGTCATCCAAAATCTGCAAGCACTCCGATTGTTTCCGCATTCGGCGCGATCACGCTTAGGATAGACCGTCAGCGAGGCGCAACATTTGGAAGACCTTGGCCAGAAGCTTAGACAATATATCAAAACAGGCACTCCCGCCGAGCGTCGAATCGCCAAGTATTTCTCCGAACACTTGAACGAGTTGCCCTTTGAAACCGCCTCTTCCGTCGCCGACAGGCTGGAATTGAGCCCGATGACTGTCGGGCGTTTTCTGCGGTCGCTCGGCTATCAGGGCCTGGATGGCATCAAGGTGCACCTGCGGGAAAATGTGACCCCGGTGACGCTGCAACTGCCGAACGTTCTGGAACAGTTGCAGAAGGACGCCAACGAGGGACGCCCGATTGCCGGCCAGATCGCCGAGCAGGTCGAGATGCTGCAGCATATCTACAATCTCACCAGCCAGCCGCACTGGCTGGATGCGGTCGCGACGATCCTGTCGTCCAGCGAGGTTTTCGTCACCGCGCATCTTAGTCTCGCAAGTCTCGGGCGCCATCTCTGCGACCGTCTCGCATTCGCACGCGATCATGTGCAGTTCCTCGACGGCTCCAATGGCAGCTATATCGAGCTGCTCGGCCATCAGTCGAACGACGCATTGGTGGTGATCGTCGATTCGCCTCGCTTCGTCGCCTCGCGGTTGCTTGCGCGCTCCGCCCGCCGCTCTGGCTACAAGGTGCTGCTGATCACCAGCCAATATACCGAATGGGCGCATGAATTCGCCAATATGACGCTGTCACTGCCGCCGCTGCGCGCCGGCAACCACGAAAACCTGTCGGCAATGATGGCGCTGTTGGAATTCCTGGCCGTTGCCGTCATTCATGCGGCCGGCGAAGAGGCGGAGAGCCGCATCCACAGGATCGAAGAGCTGGAAGGCATGTTTGCCCACGCGCCCCTTCGATAATGGTCGACAAGCGATGGCTTGGACGCCAGAAAGTCCTTCCGGCGTTTTTTATTCCATGGACTCCAGCTCGGCGCGATGGCGATACATCGCGAGAAAGCGCCGATAATCGCGATCATAAAGCGTCTTCTTGCCCTTGTCCGGCATGCGCTCGTGACCGCCGGGATACATGGCCGCGCCGGCCGTTGCGAGGCTGTCGTAAAGACCGCAGGAGACGGAAGCGGCGATCGCCGTTCCCAAGAGCACCGCCTCGTTCATCTTCGGCACGACCACCTTGCAGCCGGTGATGTCGGAATAAAGTTCCATCAGAACCGCATTCTTCACGTGGCCGCCGGCGACATGCAGCGTATCCGGCACGTACCCGTAGTCATGCATTTTCTCGAGGATATGGCGGAGACCGAGCGCGACGCCGACGCAGGTGCGCCAATAGAGGCGGCAGAGGCCGTCGAAGGATGCATCCAGCGTCAGGCCGCTGACGACGCCGACCGCATGCGGATCGGCAAGCGGCGAGCGGTTGCCGTGAAAATCCGGAAGCACATGGATGCGCTCGCCAAAGGCATCGCCCTCGACGGCGCGAAGCTCCGCGATGCGCCTCACGATACGGTCGTGCAGCGCCGCCGTCGGTTCGCCGCCGGCCGCATGCATGCCGACGATATGATCGAGCAGCGCACCGGTCGCCGATTGCCCGGCTTCGACCAGCCAGGTGTCCGGAAACACGGCTTCGTAATAGGGGCCCCACATGCCGGTGCTGCGCTTGCGTTCGCGCGAGAAAGAGACGATGCAACTCGACGTTCCGGCAATCAGCGCCAATTGGTGTTCCAGCGCGTTGAGGTCGCCGGCATGGCCGCCGAGCGTGCCGAGCGCGCCCGCATAGGCATCGATCATGCCGGCGCCGACATGACATTCTCGGTCGAGCCCCAAAGCCTCCGCCGCTTGCGCTGTCAGCGTGCCGACGCTTTCCCCAACCGGAGTTGTCTCTTCCGGCAGGTTGCCGCGTTCGCGCAGATCGCCAAGACCGATCACATTGAGGAAATCCGTCTGCCAGCCGGGTTCGCGGTGCGCGAGATAATTCCATTTCGCCGTCAGCGTGCAGCGCGAGCGCGCAAGCGAACCAGTGGCCTTCCAGGTCATGAAATCGGCGAGGTCGAAGAAATACCCGGCCCTTGCCCAGCTCTGCGGCAGATTTTGCTTCAGCCACATCAGCTTCGGCATCTCCATTTCCGGCGACATGAAGTGACCGGTATGTTCGAGAACCTGATGCTTGGTCGCCGTGCAGAAATCCGCTTCGGCAAGCGCCCGGTGATCGAGCCAGACGATGGTGTCGAACCGGTCCTCGCCCCCGGTCGAGATCGTGAGCGGCTGGCCATCCGCGTCGCGCACCACCAGCGAACAGGTGGCATCGAAGCCGATGGCGCCGATGACGGAGATATCGACGCCGGAGGCCGCAACGGCGGCGCGCACCGCTGTGCAGACAGCGGCCCAGATGTTTTCAGAATCGTGCTCGGCGTGATTTTCACGCGGGCGGTTCATGATGATCGGATGTTCGCCCTTACCCAGCAGAGCACCGCGGGATGTGAACACGCCGGCGCGCGCGCTGCCAGTGCCGATATCGACCGCAACCACATGATCACGCATTCAGTATGGGCCCCGTCCATTTATGGCTTATTGCGGACAAGGTGTATCAAATCCGACATTGCGTCAAACACGACTTCTGGGGAAAGCCGCTCCAGTTCTGCCCGGTAACTCGGCGAATGAGCATGCGAGCCGCCGATGAAAGCGAACACCGTCATGCCGGCCGCCCTCGCTGCCGTGATCCCGGCCGGACTGTCTTCGATGACGATACAGTCCTGCGGCGCGACCTGCATCTGCTTGGCGGCATAGAGGAAGAGATCGGGTGCCGGCTTGCCGCGCTTGACCATGCTGGCGCTGAAAATATTCGGCTCCAGCCGCTCCAGCAGGCCGGTAACGCCGAGCGACAACCGGATGCGCTCTATCTGGCTGGAAGAGGCGACGCAACGCGGAACGGTCAGCGCGTCCAGCGTCTCGGCAATGCCGCCGATGGGCTTCAGTTCGTTCCGGAAGCGTTCATAAAGGTCATTGCGGATACGATCGAGAAAATCCTGATCGATGAAGACGTCGAACTCCGTCTCCAGCGTATCGACGAGCGTGGCGAGGCTCTTGCCGAGAAAGCGGCTGTAGATGTCCTCCTCGCTCATATCGACGCCGACATCACGCATAGCCTGGAGGAGCACGCTGACGGACAGCGGTTCACTGTCGACGAGCACACCATCGCAGTCGAAGATTACGAGTCCCTTCTCCGCACCAGTCATCGCAGATCCAACCCGAACCCTGTTGAGCCGCGCCTCTTCAAACGCAGGCCTGGCCATAAAAATTCGGCCGGGACTTGGACGCCCCGGCCGATAGACAGTTATTCCGCGAGTTTGTTATCGAGGTATAGCTGCAGGGTAACGCGGGTCCCCTTTTCCCACAGCGTTTTTAATGCATGGGCAAAGCGCTTGCGGAAAAGATCCGATTTGGCGACGTCGCCGAAAATATCATCGAAGACGAGGAAGGCGCCCGGGTCGTCCTTGGCCTTCAGCGCGGCGGCATGTAGCCGGTCGGCGCTGGCATCGTTGAAAACGATGTCCTTGCCGCTGTCGGTGGTGCCGGCGAAATAGCGGCACCACAGCGCCGAAACCAGCGCCAGGCCCACGACATCCTCTTTGCGGCGCAAACGATCGGCCGTCGACGGCAGGATGAACTTCGGCTGCCGGTTCGAACCGTCCTGTGCCAAGCGCGGAATGGTGTCGGCAATCTTCGGATTGGAGAAGCGCCGCTCGATCAGCTTGAAATAATCGGCAAGCACCGTGTTCGGCACCGGCGGGATGACGGGAATGATCTCTTCGTTCTCGAGCTTGGCGAGGTAAGCGCGGATCAAGGGCTCTTCCATGGCCTCGTGCACGAAATGTACGTCCATCAGCGCCGCCGGATAGGCGATTGCCGCATGGCCGCCGTTCAGGATGCGGATTTTCATATGCTCGTAGGGCGTAACATCCGGCACGAAAGTAACGCCGACCTTTTCCAGCGCCGGACGGCCTGCCGGAAAATTGTCCTCCAGCACCCACTGCTTGAACTCTTCGCAATAGACCGGCCAGTTGTCCTCGATATCGAAGAATTCCTTGAGCAGATCGATCTCGCGTGCGCCGGTTGCGGGCGTAATGCGGTCGACCATGCCGTTCGGGAAGGCGACGTTGGCGGCGATCCAGTCGGCAAAAGCGGGATCCGAAAGCTTCGCCGTGCCGACGACGGCGGCTTTGGTGACACCGCCATTGTGGGGAATGTTGTCGCAGGACATGACGGTAAAGGGTTGCAGACCGGCGGCACGGCGGGCCTTGAGGCCGGCGACGATCAGGCCGAACACCGTCTTCGGCGCATCCGCATTCTGACCGTCGGCAACGATGGCCGGATGGGCGGGATTGAACTTGCCGGATGCGTCGATGAAATAGCCGCCTTCGGTGATCGTCATCGAGACGATGCGGATCGAAGGATCGGCAAGCTTGGCGATGATGACCGCAGCGTCGCCGACCGGCAGAATGTCGATCATCGGCGCGGTTACGCGCGCAGCGGTGCGATTATTGTCCTGTTCGACCACCGTCGTCAGGAAATTCTGAGCCGCGAGCTTCTCGCGCATGGCGGCGTCCGAAGGCAGGACGCCGGCGCCGATGATCGCCCAATCGTGGTTCTGGCCGACATTGAAAAGGTCGTCGAGGTAGACCGCCTGATGGGCGCGATGGAAATTGCCCACGCCGAAATGAACGATGCCCGCCGACAGCGACTTTGGATCATAGGCCGGGATGGCAGCCGTTGCAGCCGCCTCCTGAAGGGTTGCGAGCGATAATTTGCACGTCATGTCTCAAGTCCTTCTGAAAGGTCTTCTGCTCCGGATGGATTGGGAATGCCTTATCCGGCTAGGATGGCCTGGGCCCATCTGATGTGGCCCAGGTCTAATAGTATTCGCCATGCCGCGTGAGGCCGGACATGGCGAGGGCGCGCGATTTAGATCGACTGCCCCCTATCGTTGAACCGGTGGATGCGGGATTTGTCGGGAGTCAGATAAACGGTATCGCCGGCGCGTGCCGGGAAATCGCCGGTTCCGCGGGCCGTGATGGTGCCGATGCCATCGGCATCGATATGCAGGAAGGTGTCGGAGCCGAGATGTTCGGCGACGTTCACCCTGCCCTGCCAGTCCCCCTCGGTGGTCGACAGCAGTACGTGTTCCGGACGGACGCCGATCGTGTGGGCGCCGAGGTTCTGGGCATAGGCGCCCGTGACGAAGTTCATCTTCGGCGAGCCGATGAAGCCGGCAACGAAGATGTTCTGCGGGTTACGATAGAGCTCGAGCGGCGAACCGACCTGTTCGACATTGCCGCGGTTCAGGACGACGATCTTGTCGGCCATGGTCATGGCCTCCACCTGATCGTGGGTCACGTAGATCATTGTCGTCTTGAGCTGATTGTGCAGTTCGCTGATTTCGAGGCGCATGTTGACGCGCAATGCCGCATCGAGGTTCGACAAGGGCTCGTCGAACAGAAAGGCTGCGGGCTGACGTACGATGGCACGGCCGATGGCGACGCGCTGGCGCTGGCCACCTGAGAGCTGGCGCGGCTTGCGTTCCAGATAGTCCGTCAGGTTCAGAACACGTGCCGCATCCGCCACTTTCTTGTCGATCTCCGCCTGTGCCAGGTTCGCCATCTTGAGCGGAAAGGCGATATTCTTGCGAACGCTCATGTGCGGATAGAGCGCGTAGGATTGGAACACCATGGCGAGGCCGCGCTGGGCCGGCGCCAGATTGGTGCCGTCCTTGCCGTCGATCATAATCTGGCCGCTTGAGACATCCTCGAGGCCGGCGATCAGACGCAGCAGCGTAGACTTGCCGCAACCGGAGGGGCCGACGAACACGACGAACTCGCCGTTATTGATTTCGAGGTCGATGGAAGGGATGACCTTGGCTTCGCCGAAGACCTTAGAAACCTTCTTAAGGACAATGCTACCCATGTTTCTCTTCCTTACTTAACCGCGCCAAAGGTGAGGCCGCGAACGAGTTGTTTTTGCGAAAGCCAGCCGAGGATCAGGATTGGGGCGATCGCCATGGTCGATGCCGCCGAAAGTTTGGCGTAGAACAAGCCTTCCGGGCTGGAATAGGAGGCGATGAAGGTGCTGAGCGGCGCCGCGTCCACGGCGGAGAGATTCAGCGTCCAGAAGGCCTCGTTCCATGCGAGGATGATGTTGAGAAGCATCGTCGAGGCAAGGCCCGGGATCGCCATCGGCGTCAGCACATAGATGATCTCCTTGGCCAGCGACGCGCCGTCCATGCGGGCCGCTTCGAGGATCTCGCCGGGGATTTCCTTGAAGTAGGTATAGAGCATCCACACGATGATCGGCAGGTTGATCAGCATCAGTACGACGACCATGCCGAGACGGCTGGCGAACTGATTGTTGAGCAGACCGAATGCCTGGAACAGCAAATAGATCGGGATGAAGGCGCCGACGGGCGGCATCATCTTGGTGGACAGCATCCACATCAGCACGTCCTTGGTGCGCTTGGTCGGCGAAAAGGCCATGGCCCAGGCCGCCGGAACGGCGACGATCAGACCAAGGATCGTCGAACCGAAGGCGATGAGCACCGAGTTGCCGAAGTGGAGGAAATAGTTCGAGCGCGATTGCACCTCGAAATAATTCTCCAGCGTCCAATGGAAGAAGAGGAATTGCGGAGGCGAGGCGATGGCGTCGCCCTCCGTCTTGAAGCTCGTCAGGAACGTCCAGAGGATCGGGAAGAAGATCAGGATCGCGACCACCCAGGCGGCGACGGATACGACCACCTTATGTTTGGTTGAGACAGTACGAGCCATCTTAAGCCTCCAGATTCTTGCCGACTGCGCGCATCAGGAAGATCGCGACGATATTGGCGAGGATGACGGCAATGATGCCGCCCGCCGACGCGCCGCCGACGTCTTGCTGCAGAACGAGCTGCGAATAGACCAGGTAAGTGAGGTTGGTCGTTGCCGTGCCCGGGCCGCCATTGGTGGTGACCAGGATTTCGGCGAAGGCCGAAAGCAGGAAGATCGTCTCGATGAGAATGACGACCGTGATCGCACGCGCCAGATGCGGCAGGATGATGTAGATGAACTTCGACACCGCGCCGGCACCATCCATTTCGGCGGCTTCCTTCTGCTCTTCGTCGAGCGACTGCAAAGCAGTCAGCAGGATGAGCGTTGCGAAGGGCAACCACTGCCAGGCAACGATGATGATGATCGAAAACAGCGGAATCGTCTCCAGCCAGGTCAGCGGATCGAGCCCGACGAGCTTGAAAAGATACGCCAGAAGCCCGTTCACCGGGTTCATGAACATATGTTTCCAAATAAGGGCGGCGACCGTCGGCATGACGAAGAAGGGCGCGAGCACCAGCATGCGCACGATGCCTTGGCCGAAGATCGGCTGATCGAGAAGGAGCGCGAGAGCGATGCCGCCGACCACCGTGATGATCAACGCGCCGACCACGAGCAGGATCGTTACCAGCAGCGAATTCCAGAAGGCCGGATCGGTGACGAAATATTCGTAATTCAAGAACCCGATGAAGTCATGCGCACCGGGAGACATGAGATTGTAGTTCAGCGTCGAGAAATAGATCGTCATGACCAGGGGGACGATCATCCACGCGAAGAGAAGCAAAACCGAGGGCGCCATCATGACGCGTGCGGTAGAACGGGTGTGTAGCGTTGCCATGGCAAGTACCGACCTATCTTTTAGCAGGGAGAGTGGCCGCGGACCGGCTAAAATAAAAGAGGCCGCCGAAGAGCAATTCGGGCACTCGGCGACCTAAGGGAGGAGAGCGCTACGAGCCGCTCTCCTCCATACCCTTGGGAGGTTTCTTATTTCGGATAACCAGCCTTGGTCATTTCACGGCTGGTCAGTTGCTGTGCGGCCTTGAGCGCCTGATCGACGGGGATCTGACCTGCAAGGGCAGCAGAGAACTGCTGGCCGACGGCGGTGCCGATACCCTGGAACTCAGGAATAGCGACAAACTGGACGCCGACATACGGGACCGGCTTGACGGTCGGGTGGGCCGGATCAGCCGCATTGATCGAGTCCAGCGTCATCTTCGCAAAAGGTGCTGCCTTCTGATAGTCCGCATTCGCATAGAGCGAGGCACGGGTACCGGGAGGTGCATTCAGCCAGCCTTCCTTCTGGGCAACGAGGTTGGTGTAATCCTTGCTGGTTGCCCAGGAGATGAACTTCTCGGCAGCTTCGGTCTTCTTCGAAGAGGCAGGGACCGCCAAGCTCCATGCCCAGAGCCAGTTGCCGCGCTTGCCGAGGCCCTTGTCCGGCGCCAGAGCGAAGCCAACCTTGTCGGCAACCTTCGATTGCTTCGGGTCGGCAACGAACGAAGCTGCGACGGTCGCATCGATCCACATACCGCACTTGCCGGTCTGGAACAGCGAGAGGTTTTCGTTGAAGCCGTTGGACGAAGCGCCCGGAGGGCCAGCGTCCTTCATCAGCTTGACGTAGAAGTCCAGCGTGTCCTTCCATTCCGGCTGATCGAACTGTGCCTTCCATTTCTCGTCGAACCAGCGAGCGCCGAACGAGTTCGACATCGCCGTCAGGAATGCCATGTTTTCGCCCCAGCCGGCCTTGCCGCGAAGGCAGATGCCGTAGACTTCATGGTCCTTGTCGGTAATCTTGCGGGCTGCGTCGGCTATGAAATCCCAAGTCGGCGCATCCGGCATCTTCAAGCCGGCCTTGTCGAACAGGTCCTTGCGGTACATCACCATCGAGCTTTCACCGTAGAACGGCGCAGCATAGAGCTTCCCGTCTACCGTCAGGCCGCTGCGGATAGCCGGGAGAAGGTCATCCACGTCGTAGTTCTTGTCGGCAGCAAGCTTATCGAGCGGCGCGAGCCAGCCGAGCTTGCTCCAGATCGGCACTTCGTAGGTGCCGATCGTCAGCACGTCGTATTGGCCGCCCTTGGTAGCGATGTCCGTCGTAACCTTCTGGCGCAATACGTTTTCTTCGAGCGTGACCCACTGCAGGTCAATGTCGGGGTTTTTGGCTTTGAAATCGTCCGTAAGCTTCTGCATACGAACCATATCGCCATTGTTCACGGTGGCGATCGTGAGGGTTTCGGCGGACGCCATTCCAGCAAACATCAGTGCGGAGCATGCGCTCAGCAGGAAAGTTTTCAATTTCATATCTTCCTCCCAGAAGATCAAATTTGAGCATTCGCTTTGCTCGTGAGCAATTACTCACCTGTTGCGACAAAATGTCAATGCGAATTCATTGCTGCATTGCCGAACAAGCAGCTCATCCATTTGATTTTATGTGGTTATTTTTTGCTCAGGTTTTGAGCAGAAACTCAGCAACCGCTTCATCGGTGATCAAACCATTGATCTGATGGCCGGTAACGGCCGCTTTGATGGCTTCGAACTTCCGTTTGCCCTTGGCTATTCCGATGACGGAAGAGGCTTCGCGCGGCGGAAGCGGTGCGCTGGCCACCCGGTCGTTGATGGCATCTGACATCAACTTGCCGTCGCCATCGAATACCCAGCCGCAGATTTCGCCGGCCGCTCCGCGCTTCATCAGCGCCAGCATCTCGTCCTTCTCGAGAAAGCCGTCGAGACAGAGCGGCGCCTCGATGCCCATCTCGCCGACGCCGACGAAAGTCACATCGGCCTGCGCGCTGATATCGAGCGTCGAGCGCACCAGCGCCTGCGCATGCAGAAGCTCGCGCTCCTCGGCCGAGGAGACCAGCACGGGCAGCGGCATGGGATAGTGCCGCGCCTTGATCGCATCGGCCATGCTGAAGATAACGTTGTAATAGGCGGCCGAGCCATCCGGACCGATATTGCCGGTCAGCGATACGACCCGGTGCTGCGGGCATTCCATGACCGGCAGCTGGTCGACCGCGGCCTTCAGCGTGCGGCCGGTGCCGATCGCCAGCACGATCGGATCGCTGCGCTTCAGCCAGCGCTCGATCTCGGCAGCACCCGCTTCGGCGATACCGACCGTGGAGGATGTCCCGTCGGGATCGCTCGGCACCACTTCGACATGCCTCAGCTTGAATTTTTCCCGCAGCGCCACCGCATATTCGAGGCAGGCGGCAATCGGATGGTCCAGCCGCACCTTGATCAGCCTTTCGGCGACCGCGAGCGACACCAGCCGCTGTGCCGATTGCCGGGAGATTCCCATGGCGATGGCGATCTCGTCCTGCGTCCGCCCGGCAACGTAATACAGCCAGCCGGCTCGCGCCGCATCGTCAAGCCGCCCCTGGGAATCCAACTTCCTGACCATCACATTCCTCTGCGAAAGCAGCACCCTTTACCCGATATGGCAGCAGCGCGGTACGTTACTCAGTTTCCGGCGGAATGACGCCCTTGGTCAAGGTGAAACAACCATAGAACCGGCGCTCGCCGGTCTGGATCACGCAGTAAGCAGTTTTTGTCCGCTCATAGAAGGCGAAACGCTCGACCGGCGTCAGAGGCCAGTGCTTGCCTTCGGCGCGATCGATCGCCGCCTGCACTTCCTTCTGAACCTGCGGTACTTCATCGGCCGCGCCGACCACTTCCATGCGCGTCGCCGCGTCGGTGATGAACGTATCGAGCGGCATCAGCGACAGCACCGCCGCGACGGCTTCGGCGGCCGATACATTGTCGATTCGCAGAAGCTGCCCCAGCCTGGTCTGACGCGCGATTGCATCGGCCGGAAAATTCGTGTCGACGATCGCGAGCATGTCGCCATGCCCCATCGATTTCAACGCATGCAGCACATCCGCATTCAACAGCGGCGAAATTCCCTTCAGCATGAACGGCTCTCCTCAGCTCTTCGATCAGCGGCAGTTCCGAAGCCGCGCTCTTCATCGGGAGCAAAGAAGTAATCGCGGCGCCGATCTCTGTCCATAGCCGCCACGAACGTTATCAGCAGAACGTGAGGGATGAGAACTGCGCTTCTCATTGTGGCTTATTTCGGCCTTTATTGACCAGATAGGTTCGGCGGCATTAACTGAAGCACGGGCATTGTTGCGAGGGACAGGTGAGAATTCTTCTGGTCGAGGACGACGATATGATCGGCGGCGCGGTTCGCGACCATATTGCCGCGTCCCCGCATGCCATAGACTGGGTGAAAAACCTCGCCGATGCGCAAGAGGTTACCAGCGCCGTGCACTATGGCCTCATCCTGCTTGATTTGCAGCTTCCCGACGGCATCGGCATCGACTTCCTCAAGAAACTGCGCCGCAAACCGGACGAGACGCCGGTCATCATTCTGACTGCGCGCGACCAGATTTCCGACCGTATCGAGGGCCTGAACAGCGGTGCCGACGATTATCTCGTCAAGCCTTTCAATCTCGGCGAGCTTACAGCCCGCATCATGGCGGTGGCCCGCCGTTACAGCGGCAGTCCGCAGCCCACCGTTCGTTTAGCCGATCTCGAAATCGACCTGCCGCAACGGCGCATTACGCTCTCCGGCAAGGATGTCGTGCTGACCGGCCGGGAATGGGCGGTCCTCGATCTGCTGGTTGCGCGACCGGGCGCCATCGTCTCGAAGGACCAGATAGAAGAAGCGCTTTATGCTTTCGGTTCGGAAATCGAAAGCAACACGGTGGAGGTCTATGTCAGCCGCCTGCGCAAGAAGATCGGCAAGGACCGCATCCGCACGGCCCGCGGCGTCGGCTATTGCCTGGGTGAAAGATGACGCAGCGCAAAAGTCTCAACCGCACCAGCATCACCCGCCGCCTGATCGCGGCGCTGACCGGCACGGTCGTCCTCTTTTGGCTGATCGCCGTCGGCATCGGCGTCTATGTGGTCAACAAGGAGCTCGCCGAGACCTTCGATGGCGCATTGCAGGAAACCGCCCAACGCCTGATGCCTCTGGTGGTCGACGATCTTGCCGATCGCGATCCCTCCGCCGATCCGCAAACCCTCGAAAATATGGAGAGGGGACTGAACCGGGAATACCTGACCTACCAGGTGCTCGACGCGACGGGCAAGCTCATCCTGCATTCCCATGATGCACCGAAGATACCCTACGACGTGCCATTGAAGATCGGTTTCCACAACACGCCGAAATACCGAATCTACACAGAATCCTCTTTGAACGGCACACTCTTCCTGCATGTCGCCGACGCCTTCAAGAATCGCCGGGAAGCCTCGCGGGAGAGCGGCGTCGCCCTGCTCTGGCCGCTGCTTGCCCTCATCCCCGGCAGCGTCGTCGCCATCTGGTTCATCGTCGGCCGCTCGCTTCGGCCGATCGACCGGTTGCGGTTGGAAATCGCCACCAAGGATGGCGGCAACATGGCCCCGTTGGAGAGCGACCCGTTGCCCCGCGAGCTGCAGCCGATAGGCCGTTCCGTCAATCTGCTCCTCGGCCGCCTGCGCTCGGCTCTCGAGGCCGAACGTGAATTCACCGCCAACAGCGCCCACGAACTGCGCACGCCGATCGCCGGCGCGCTCGCGCAGACGCAGCGGCTGATCGCCGAACTGCCGAAAGGGCCTCTCGCCGAACGCGCCGGACGAATCGAGACCTCGCTCTCCAATCTCGGCCGCCTGGCGGAAAAGCTGCTGCAGCTCTCCCGCGCCCAGGCCGGCATTGGCACTGGCGACAAGCCCGCCGATCTGATCGCCATCATCGAAACAGTCATCGGCGACTACGACCGGGATACGGGTACGGCGGGCCGCATTCTCCTGGAGAACGAGGCCGACGGGAAGCTGATCCGCAACGTCGATATCGACGCCTTCGCCATCGCCATCCGTAACCTCATCGAAAACGCCTTGATTCATGGTCCGACCGATGACGAGGTGACCGTCAGGATCGGCCAGGCAGGAACGATCCATATCCTGAATGGCGGCAATGTGCTGTCGCAAGAAGAACTGGCCGATCTGAAAAAACGTTTCTGGCGCGGCAATACGAAAGCTTCCGGCTCCGGCCTCGGCCTTGCCATCGCCGAGCGCATCGTCGAGCAGATCGGCGGCCGCCTCGATCTTTTCTCCCCCGCTACCGATAAGGTGGACGGTTTCGAGGCCAGGATCATCCCACCCGAAGCCTGATCACGCCGAGACCGGAGCACCGCGCGGAATGGCCTTGCAAAGACCGGCAAAGGGTGCGAGCAAGCGCAAGACGTTCCCTGCAGGCCAATATTCATGATCGTTTCTTTCGATATCGGGGGCTCCGCCATCAAAGGCGGCATCGCCCATTCCATGATGGACATCACGCCGCTCGCCCGCCGCCCGACGCCGAAGTACGACTTCGGCGAATTCGTCCAAGCTTTGCGCGCTGTCATCGCCGAGGCCGGCGAGACGCCGGATTGCATTTCCTTTTCCATTGCCGGCGTTGTGGACCCCGATACGCAGGCACTCACCTGTGCCAACATTCCCTGCATCAACGGCCGGCGCCTTGCCGCCGAACTGGAAGCGGAACTCGGCTATCCCGTGCTGATCGCCAACGATGCCGATTGCTTCGCCATGGCGGAAGCAATGTCCGGCGCGGGACGCGGCCATCGCATCGTCTTCGGCGCCATTCTCGGCACCGGCGTCGGCGGCGGCCTGGTGGCGGATGGCCGCCTCGTCAATGCCGCCGGCGGCTTTGCTGGCGAGTGGGGGCACGGTCCGATCATCGCTTCCTTTGCCGGCAGTCCGCCGGCGGTCATCCCCGCCTATCCCTGTGGCTGCGGCCAGAAGGGATGTGTCGACACCATTGGCGGCGCTCGTGGCGTCGAGCGGTTGCACAGGACCCTGCATGGGTTGGAATTTTCCAGCGAAGAGATCATCGGCCAATGGCTTGAGGGCGATGCCAAGGCCGAGCGGACGATCGATGTCTTGGTCGATCTCGTCGCCTCGCCCCTGGCGCTGACCGTCAACATCACCGGCGCAACCATCGTTCCGGTCGGCGGCGGCCTTTCCAATGTCGAACCCCTGCTGGCGCGGCTGGACACGGCGGTGCGCGCCCGCATTCTCCGCAAGTTCGACCGCCCGCTCGTCGTGCCGAGCGAATGCAAGGTCGAGCCCGGCCTGATCGGCGCGGCCTTGCTTGGACTGAAATTTGCCGAAGAGCGCAGCCATGTTGCTTGAGGTCTGCGTCGAGGATATTGCCGGGCTCAATGCCGCCATCGCCGGTGGCGCCGATCGCATCGAGCTTTGCAGCGCGCTGGCCGTCGGCGGTCTCACGCCGAGCGCCGGGCTGATGGCGGCTGCGGCGCGTGCGCCCATTCCCGCCTATGCCATGATCCGCCCGCGCGCCGGCAGCTTCGTCTATTCGGCCGATGAACAAGACATCATGAAGAGCGACATAGACGCCGCCCGCCACGCCGGTCTGCCGGGTGTCGTGCTCGGCGCCTCCCTGCCGGACGGCCGCCTCGACAGCGATACGCTCCGCGCGCTCGCCGATCATGTGGGAAGCCTCGGCAAGACATTGCATCGCGCCTTCGATCTCGTTCCCGATATCGAGGAGGCAGTGGAGCTCGCCATTTCCCTCGGCTTCGAGCGCATTCTGACCTCGGGCCGCGCGAAAACGGCCGCGGAAGGGCTCCCCGCTTTGGAACAGGCGATCGCCGTTGCCGCCGGCCGCATCTCCATCATGCCCGGTTCGGGCGTCAATATTGGAACTGTCGACAAGCTCTGGCCGCGCCTTGCGATCACCGAAATCCACGCTTCCTGCGCCGTTGCTGCCCCGGAAACGGATGAACACCTGCTCGCCTTCGGATTTTCCACACCTATGGTGCGCCGCACCGACGCAGCGACCGTTCTGGCGCTCAAGGCACATTTCGCCTGAAGGCTGCGATTTGACAAAAAACGGTAGAGTGATCAATCGTTCATAAACGCATATTCTGTAGCTATGGATCGGCTGCGGAATGCCAACCCATTGCAGTTAAGCAGGTTTCCTCTGGAGTAGCTGTAGATCTAAACCATGTCGGTGGCGCCACCTCGCAAGAAAAGCAGAGCTGTCTTCTGGATTGCGACGATCGTCATCGGCTCGATCATTTTGGCGACCGCGTTGCTTGCTAACGATATGCGCAATCTAAGGGCGCTCGATGCTCGTTATCATCTCGATCTGTTCAGCGGGTCGGCCCAGCCAGCCTCACCTCCGGTCGTAACAGCCGCCGCCCCACAAACCGCCGCCGCCAATCCGAAACCAGCCGAAACCCCTGGCACAAAGAGTGCGACAGCCAATCCCGGGGTCACGACAACCGCGCCAGCACAGAAGCAGGCCACGCGCGTCAAAAAAGCGGCAACGCCAAAACCAGCCCGGCGCTCCCACTTATTCGACCCGCCCGTCGATGCCCTGCGCGGCGCCTTCGTGCGAAGCTGGCGAATAAAGGGCGAGACGCTTTGCGCCGACCTTTCGAAATCGGGCCTGTCCGTTGGCGAATGGAGGCAGAGCGCGCTTGACGCTGGAACCTTCGAATGCAGCTACGAGATTCAGAAAGGCGGCAACGGTGACCGCAATGCTGCGTCGTTCTTCATCATCGTCCGTGGTGCGTCGACCGGAGAGCTCGACAATATCCGTATCAAGGTGATCATGCCCGACAATGCGGATGGCAGGGCGATCGGCGAGACATTTATCGACGCCGTCGTCCTGCTGCTGACCGAAACCCGCTGGCTCGATTTCCAGCCGGCGCTCGAAGCGATCGGCAAGCTGCAGGACGTGACGCTGGAAGCTTTCGGCACAAAGCTCAGCTTCTTCCGGGAATTCCGGAACGACAGAAGCTTCAATCTTCAGCTAAGCCTCCAGAGGAAAACGCCGGAACAGATCCGCACCGCCATCGTCTTCGACAAGGCGCGATGGACGCTGCGGTCGCCGCCACCCGTCACATATCAAACCGCTCGCGAAAATTTTACATGGCGTTCGCGATGAAGGGTCGCTGTTCTCACCGCGCAACGATGGTGGTCAAATATCGCCAATCTTGATGGCCGGTGAATCTGCGCCGTCAGGCCGCAATGGCCGACGGACGCGGATGGACGAGGTGGTCGCGCAGGACCGAGCCGGAGCGGTCGACCTCCTGCAGCAGCACGTCATAGCTCCAAAGATCGGCAAGGTGCTGCAGCACGCGTTTGGCATCAATATCCTCCAGCAGGCCGCCGTTCAGCACCGTATGCTTGAGCATGAGCCGCCGGTCGCCGGCAAGATCGACATCGACAATCTCGATATGCGGATCGATCCAGCCGACATCATATTGCCGCGCCAGTTCGCGCCGGATGCGCTTGTAACCGCGTTCGTCATGGATAGCCGCCACCAGCAATCCCTCCTCCTCTTCCGGATCGTCCGTGAGGTGGAACATGCGCATCTTGCGCATCAGATGCGGGCTGAGGAACTGCGATACGAAGCTCTCGTCGCGGTAATTCGCCCAGAGGTCGCGCAGTACTCCCATAGTGTCCCCACACCCGGCGATATCGGGGAACCATTGCCGGTCCTCGTCCTTCGGCTTGGTCACGATCCGCTCGATGTCCTGCATCATCGCAAAACCGATCGCATAGGGATTGAAACCGGAAAAGCGCGGATCGTTGAAGGAAGGCTGGAAGACGACATTGGTATGCGATTTCAGGAATTCGAGGAAATCGCCGTCGCCGATGCCGCCGAGTTCGTGCAGCCGAGTCATGATGCGGTAATGCACGTAGGTCGCCGTGCCCTCATTCATGACCTTGGTCTGGCTTTGCGGATAGAAATATTGCGCCACATGCCGGACGATGCGCAGGATCTCCCGCTGCCACGGCTTCATCCGCGGCGCCATCTTCTCCAGGAAATAGAGGATATTTTCCTGCGGCAGGCCGGTGAGCGAACGCCGGTGCTCCAAATCGAGGTCAGGCGCCTTCTTGCCCTTTACGACCGGAACCGTCCGCCAGAGATCGTTGAAGATCCGTTCGTCATATTCGCGCCGCTCGCGCTCGCGCCTTTCCTCATCGCGAAGATCGAGCGTCTTCTTGCCGGCATAACGGTGGACACCATGCGACATCAGCGCATGCGCGGCATCCAGCGTCCGCTCCACGGCGGCATGGCCATAGCGCTCCTCGCAGCGGGCAATATAGCCCTTGGCGAAGTTGAGGTAATCGAGAATACCCTCCGCATCCGTCCAGAGCTTGAAGAGGTAATTGTTCTTGAAGAAATGATTGTGCCCGAAGGCGGCGTGGGCGACCACCAGCGCCTGCATCGTCGCCGTATTTTCCTCCATCAGATAGGAGATGCAAGGCGAACTGTTGATGACGATCTCATAGGCAAGCCCGCGCAGACCCTTGCGATAAAAAGCCTCGTGATGAGCAAAATGCTTGCCGAAGGACCAATGCTTGTAGAACAGCGGCATGCCGATCGAGGAATAGACGTCGAGCATCTGTTCGGCGGTGATGATCTCGATCTGGTTGGGATAAACGTCGAGGCCGAGCTCGTCGAGGGCGATGCGCTCGCAGGCATTGTGGATCCGCTGGATGGTGGCGAAGTCCCAGTCCGCACCGTCAAAAAGCCGCTCCATCGATGCCTTTGCCATTATCCGCTCCTGGTTTCCGCCGCCCGGCGCTGAAAGAGATCATGGAAGACGGGGTAGATCTGGCTGCGATCGCTAACGCGGCGCATCGACAGCACGGGCCACCCCACCTGAATGCGCTCATAGAGCGACCAAAGCGCCGAGCCGGAAGAGATCGCGACGCTGCGCGCCTCCCCCACCTCCAGATAGGCGAAATACTGGCTAACCGGCAGGATGGCACTGGTGAGAAGCGCCGCCGCCGTCGCATTGTCCGAATAGGCGTTGTCGCCATCCGATGCCTGCGCCGCGTAGATGTTCCAGTCCGATGGCGGGAAACGATCGTGAACGATCCGCCGCATGGCTTCGAGAGCGCTCGACACCTGCGTGCCGCCGGTCGCCGGACTGCGGAAGAAGGTCTCCTCATCCACCTCTTCGGCCACGTCCGTATGGCGGATGAAGACGATCTCGACGCGGCGATACTGCCGCGTCAGGAAGATGTAGAGCAGCATGTAGAAGCGCTTGGCCAGATCCTTCATGTGCTCCGACATCGAGCCGGAAACATCCATCAGGCAGAACATGACGGCCTGTGCCACCGGCTTCGGCTCGTTCTCGAAACGGCGGTAGCGGATATCGATTGGGTCGATATAGGGAATACGCCGGACTTTCGATTCCAGCACCTTGATCTCAGCCTCGAGCGCGGCGCGGCGTTCCTCATCCTTGCATTCGGCCGCCTCCGCGATGAGTTCGGCGACGGTCTCGGGCTTCGGACGGTGCAGCGCCACGCGCCGCATCATCGCCAGCCGCATGGTGCGGTTGATGGCAAGATTGGCCGGCGATCCCGTTACCGAATAGCCCGATCGTACCGGATTGGGCTGATCGGTGGTCGTCAGCCGCTTCTTGGCAAGATCGGGAAGTTCAAGATCGTCGAGGAAAAGATCGAGGAACTCCTCGCGGGTCAGGATGAAGCGGAAGGCGTCTTCGCCACTGCCCTCGCCGCCGGCCCGCCCCCTTCCGCCACCGCTCTCTGGCCGCGGAAGGATATCGCCTTCAAGGAAGTCCTTGTTGCCGGGAAGGATATGCTCATGCAGGCCCTCTGGGCCGCGATGGAACCGGGGCTCCTCGGTTCCATCAAGGGGAATGCTGATCTCACCGCCCTTCAGAATATCCTGAATGTCGCGATTTTGAGAGGATTCATAGACCGCTCTCTGCACCAGCGCTTTTGCTCTTCGCAAAAACCGTTGACGATTTTCTAGACTTTTGCCGCCTGGATTCAGGCGCCGGTCAACAATGTGCATTCCTTCTTCCTTGGTGGCTCATCCTGCCTGTTTCACACGCATGTACCATTCCACAAGCCGCCGAACCTGACGCTCGGTATAGCCCCGCGCCATCATGCGTTCGACGAATTCGCCATGTTTCTTTTCCGTCTCGCCATCCTTCTTGGATCCGAACGAGATCACCGGCAGGAGGTCCTCGACCTGGGAGAACATCCGCTTTTCGATGACTTCGCGAATCTTCTCGTAACTCGTCCAGGACGGATTCTTTCCGCCGTGGCTTGCCCGCGCCCGCAAGCAGAACTTGACGATCTCGTTGCGGAAGTCCTTCGGATTGGCGATACCCGCCGGCTTTTCGATCTTGGTCAGTTCCTGGTTGAGAAGCTCTCGGTCCAAAAGCTGGCCGGTATCCGGATCCTTGAAATCCACATCCTCGATCCAGGCATCGGCGTAATCGACATAACGGTCAAAGAGATTCTGGCCGTAATCCGCATAAGATTCCAGATAGGCCTTTTGAATCTCATGTCCAATAAATTCCGCGTAGCGCGGCCCGAGCTCGCTCTTGATGAATTCGATGTAGAGCTTTTCGGTTTCGAGCGGCAGTTGCTCGCGACGGATCGCCTGCTCCAGCATATACATCAGATGCACCGGATCGGCACCGATCTCGGTCGTATCGTAGTTGAAGGTCGCCGCCAGCACCTTGAAGGCGAAGCGGGTCGAAGCCCCGTCCATGCCCTCGTCGACACCGGCCGCATCGCGATACTCCTGCACGCTGCGCGCCCTCGGATCTGTCTCCTTCAGGCTTTCGCCGTCATAGACCCGAAGCTTGGAGAAGGCCGTCGAGTTCTCGTGCTTGGCAAGCCTCGTCAGAACCGTGAAGCGAGCAAGCGTTTCCAGCGTCGACGGCGCACAGGGCGCGTCGCTAAGCTCGGATTCCTCGATCAGCTTCTCGTAGATCTTCTGTTCTTCGGTGACCCGCAAGCAATAAGGCACCTTCACGACGCAGATACGGTCGATGAACGCCTCATTGTTCTTGTTGGCCTTGAAGGTCTGCCATTCCGACTCGTTCGAGTGGGCGAGAATGATGCCCGAGAAGGGAATGGCGCCGATATTCTCGGTGCCGATGTAATTGCCTTCCTGCGTCGCCGTCAGCAGCGGATGCAACATCTTGATCGGCGCCTTGAACATCTCAACGAATTCGAGAATGCCCTGGTTGGCGCGATTGAGCGCACCGGAATAGCTGTAGGCGTCGGGATCGTTCTGCGCCAGGCTCTCGAGCTTGCGGATATCGACCTTGCCGACCAGCGAGGAGATGTCCTGGTTGTTTTCATCACCCGGTTCGGTCTTGGCGACGGCGATTTGTCGCAGCCTTGACGGCTGTATCCTGACCACGCGGAACCGCGAAATGTCGCCCTCGAACTCTTCCAGCCGCTTCAGGCACCACGGGCTCATCAGCCCGGTCAGGCGCCGGCGCGGAATGCCGTAGCGCTCCTCGACCATCGGCCCCATGGTCACGGGATCGAAGACGCTGAGCGGGCTTTCGAACACTGGACTGAGCTCGTTGCCGGCTTTCAGCACATAGATGGGGTGGACCTCCATCAGCGACTTCAGCCGCTCGGCGAGCGAGGATTTACCGCCGCCGACAGGCCCGAGCAGATAGAGGATCTGCTTGCGCTCCTCCAACCCCTGCGCCGCATGGCGGAAGAAGGCGACGATACGTTCGATCGTCTCTTCCATACCGAAGAAGCCGGAGAAAGCCGGATAGGTTCGGATGGTTCGGTTCATGAAGATACGCCCGAGGCGGGTATCCTTGGCCGTATCGATCAGCAGTGGTTCACCCATCGCAGCCAGCAGGCGCTCCGACGCATTCGCGTACATGAGCGGATCATCCCGGCTCGCTTCCAGGTATTCGGAGAATGACATCTCGACTTCGCGCCGTGCTTCGAAAGAACGGGCGAACGTGTTGAATAGCACATCGTTGTTTAACATGGCGCCTCGATAGCTTGCTATTGCAATAAACGCCGGACTTAACGGGATCACTTCCCGCTAGTATCTAAGGTGCGGTAATAGTCGCTTCGAATCAATAGGTGACCCTTCAATAATTCGTACGCTTGATTGCATTAGCCATCAATATCTTGAAAGGTTCTTTCACCGGAATTAATAATGAATACCTCTAAAGTTGCGAAGTTTGTCCGATTCTCCACCATTAGACGCGCTTGACAGCCCCTGCAAAAGCGCGAGCCAGGCTCGCCCTTTCTGATGGCCTGAAGCCGCGATATTCCGCTTGAAACAAAGGGAAAATTCAGGGTCGGAAAAGTGCGAGGAATCTAAGCTCCCCCACCGGCCACTTGCAGGACGTGGATAACACCAGGGATTGCCGTGCTGCATATCGGCCACGCCGCTTTGCTGATAGCCGATACGGCTGCCGCAGATCCGATGATATTGTGAAGATAAGAATGGTGCCCAGGACCGGAATCGAACCAGTGACACGCGGATTTTCAATCCGCTGCTCTACCAACTGAGCTACCTGGGCATCCTTGCTTCGCGCTGATCGGAAGGTCTTGGAAGACCCTGGGCGGTTGGTTCGCCCCGGAAGCGAGCGGGGTTATAGCATCTTGTTCGCCCATGTCCAGCCGCAAATGACTCTTTTTTGACAGGAAATGGATTTTTGGCAATTCGCGAATAAAATGAAAGGCTTCGTGGAAATGGCGAAGCACCTATTCCTCGTCGGACGCCTTGGTCTCGTCCTCGGCAACGGGAATGGCATAGGCGCCGTTCAACCACCGCGACAGATCGAGTGAGCGGCAGCGATCAGAGCAGAAGGGATAATGCTCGCGCACCGAAGGTCGCCCGCATTCCGCGCAAGCCCGTGTCTTGCGCAGCGGCTCGATCTTTGCCCCCACCTTGATCTTGTCGTCGTCCGCCATGACGATCATCCTTCCTGCCATTCCGCGTAGACGTCGAATCCTTCGCCCGCGAGAAGCAGCATGGTTTCATAAAGTGGCAATCCAACGACATTCGTGTAGGAGCCGATCAGCTTCTGCACGAAGGAGCCGGCGAGCCCCTGTATGCCATAGGCACCCGCCTTGCCGCGCCATTGGCCGGAGGCGAGATACATATCGATATCCTTGCCGGACAGCCGCTTGAAGCGGACTTTGGTCTCGACCACCTTCTGGCGCAGCTTGCGGTCCGGCGTGATCAGGCAGATGCCGGTATAGACGACATGGCTGCGGCCGGAGAGCAGATGCAGCGCAGAAGACGCCTCTTCGACGAATTCCGCTTTCGGCAGGATTCGCCGGCCGACGGCGACGACCGTATCGGCGGCGAGGATATAGCTTCCCTGCCAGGCGACGTCGCCCTTTACCGCCGCAAACGCCGCCTCGCTTTTTTCCGTCGAAAGCCGGCGCGCCAGCGAGCGCGGGTGCTCCGACTTCTTCGGAGCCTCGTCGATATCCATGGGCATCAGGCGCGCCGCTTCAATTCCCGCCTGATGCAGGAGGTCGACGCGGCGCGGCGATCCGGAGGCCAGTATCAGCTTGTGTTTCAGCGCCATAAAACCTCGACCGTGACAGGCGGCATTTCGGAGGGCCGGCTCGGATGCGAGCTGCGGACTACTTGAAACGATAGGTGATGCGGCCCTTGGTCAGGTCGTAGGGTGTCATTTCCACGAGCACCTTGTCGCCGGCGAGAACCCGGATGCGGTTCTTGCGCATGCGGCCGGCGGTGTGAGCGATGATCTCATGCTCATTTTCCAGCTTCACACGGAAGGTCGCGTTCGGCAGCAATTCGGTGACGACACCGGGAAATTCAAGGACTTCTTCTTTCGGCATTAAAGCTTCTTTTCCTGTGGGGTTGATGCCGGCTTCCATGACAAAAAGTAAGGCCGCCGGAATTTTGCGCGGAAACTACACAATCGTCGCGGTTTTGTGAACCTCGTTGATAAGGCTTTCTGCATTTGTTTAACGAGACACTCTAAAGAGAGCCGCGATGCTCGACCAGCCGGCTTTCGATCAGGCCGAGCAGATAGTCTCTCACCTCGCGATACGCATTGAGAATCTGCTCGCGCGTGCCGCCGGCGACCGAGGGATCGATGGTCGGCCAATAGATGACATCGATGGCATTGGCGCGCGTCAGTTCGAGAGCCGCATGATGTGCTTCGGGAGACAGCGTGATGATGACGTCGAAGAAATCATCCTCCAGCTCCTCCAGCGTCTGCGGCTGCCGGCGCCCGAGCGAGAGACCGATCTCGCCGAGGACGACATCCACGAACGGGTTGCGTTCGCCTGCGCGCACGCCCGCCGAGGCGACATAGGTGCCCTGCGGCAGCATTCCGCGCGCGATCGCCTCGGCCATCGGCGAGCGGATGGTGTTGAGCCCGCACATGAACAGAATGGCACCGGGCGGCTTCCCATTATGTTCGATAGCCTTCGGCTGTTCCATTGCCGTCACCCGCGCCAGTAGAGCACGCAGACGAGTGTGAAAAGCCGCCGGGCCGTATCGAAATCCACGATGATCTTACCCTTCAGCCGGTCCATCAGCGTCCGCGAGCCTTCATTGTGAATGCCGCGGCGGCCCATGTCGATCGCCTCGATGCGGCTGGGGGTGGCGGAACGGATAGCCTCGTAATAGCTTTCGCAGATCATGAAGTAGTCCTTCACGATCCTGCGGAACGGCGTCAGCGACAGAATGTGAGTGGCGACGACGCCCCCCTCTTCCGTGCGGATATCGAAGACGAGCTTCTGGTCGACCAGAGACAGGCTCAGCCGATAAGGCCCGCCGCCATGGCCGACGGGCTCGAAACTGTTTTCCTCGATCAGATCGAAAATGGCGACAGCGCGCTCGTGCTCGACATCGGGCGTCGAACGGCCGATCGTGTCGTCCAGGATCACGTCGCTCAGCCGGAAGACGCCTTCAGCCATGCCTTATCCTTCGAGATTGAGGCGGATCGCAACGGATCGCGCATGGGCATCGAGCCCTTCGGAATTGGCGAGCGCGATCGCCGCAGGCCCAAGCGTGCGCAACTGCTCGGGACCGAGCCTCAGGATCGAGGTGCGCTTGACGAAATCAAGCACCGAAAGCCCGGACGAGAAGCGCGCGGAGCGGGCCGTCGGCAGCACGTGGTTGGAGCCGCCGACATAATCGCCGATCACTTCCGGCGTATGACGCCCGACGAAGATCGCGCCGGCATTGCGAATGCCGGCCAGCAGCGCATCCGGATCGTCGACGGCAAGCTCGACATGTTCGGCGGCGATACGGTTGGCGAGCGGAACGGCCTGCTTCAGATCGGAAACCAGGATGATGGCGCCGAAATCCCGCCAGCTCGCGGTCGCCGTCTGCGACCGGCCGAGCTGCTTGAGCTGCCGCGCGACGGCGCCTTCGATGGCCTTGCCGAGCGCGGCGTCATCGGTGATCAGAATCGACTGCGCGCCCTCGTCATGCTCGGCCTGCGCTAGGAGATCGGCGGCGAGCCAATCCGGATCATTGTGTTTGTCGGCGATGACGAGCACTTCCGAAGGGCCGGCGATCATGTCGATGCCGACGGTGCCGAAAACCTGCCGCTTGGCGGCGGCGACATAGGCATTGCCGGGGCCGGTGATCTTGGCGACTGGAGCAATCGTCTCGGTGCCGTAGGCAAGTGCCGCAATCGCCTGCGCCCCGCCGACTCGGTAAATCTCCTCGACGCCGGCCATGCGGGCCGCCGCCAGAACAGCCGGATTGACCGCGCCCTTCATGGTCGGCACGGCGATGACGACGCGATCGACGCCGGCGACCTTGGCCGGCACGGCATTCATCAACACCGAACTCGGATAGCTCGCCGTGCCGCCGGGCACATAGAGGCCGACGGCTTCGATCGCCGTCCAGCGCGAGCCGAGACCGACGCCGAGAGCGTCTTCATAAATATCATCCTTGGGCAATTGCCGGCGATGATGCGATTCGATGCGGGTGGCGGCGACCTTGAGCGCGCCCAGCACTTCGGCGGGGACGGCGGCAACCGCCGCATCGATCTCCGCTTCGCTGACACGCATCGGCGTCACGGCGAAATCGATGCCCTCGAATTTCCTGGAATAATCGGCGAGAGCCGCGTCGCCGCGCGCCCGCACATCATCGATGATGGCGCGTACGACGGCGTTCACATCCTCGGATACTTCCCGCTTGGTCGTCAGAAAAGCGGCGAACTGCTGTTCGAATCCTTCCGATGCCTGATCCAGCCAGATAGCCAACGCTGATAATCCTCTTCCTTCGGGGCCGCCGCACGCGGCGAAAACTCGTACGCTTACTTGGCCTCGTCCGGATGACTGGGCTTATTAGCCGTTTCCCACGCGCCGCCGATATCTGCAAGCTGAACTTCGATACATTCGACATCGAGCGCGATCGTCGCCTTGCCCGCCAGCGTCAGCTCGATCGTGCCATCCGGCCCTTCGCCCTTTTGATCGAAGCGGATGGCGAGCAGCGACAGCACCTCGTCGCGCTGGCGCCGGTCGACACCGTTGGAGCGCACCGCCAGCACCCGCTTGAACACCAGCGCCGAGCGATGACGCTCGAACGGCTTGCCCTTCTGATCCGACACTTCCCAGACGAAACGGTTGGCGGCAACGGAAAATTGCCCGAGCCGCGGCGCATAGGACATGTCGGAAACCTTGAAGACGCTGTCCTGCATATGCGCGGAGATCACGCCCAAATCTTCGTTGTCGAGCGCCATTAGCTTGAGATTGGTCATTCGCCTGATATCCCCGATCGCCATGGAAATGCCGATGCCGGCATTTCTCAAGTGATGGAAATAGGATGCGGGCGGGCAAGACGCAACCGGAGAAACAGGCTTCTCCTGTCTCTTTCTATGGGCCGCCGGAATTAGTCGCTGATGCGCTCGACAATGGCACCGCAGCGCGTCAGCTTATCTTCCAGCCGCTCGAAGCCGCGATCGAGATGATAGATGCGCGAGACCAGCGTTTCACCCTCGGCGGCAAGGCCGGCGATGACCAAGGAGACGGAGGCGCGCAGGTCCGTCGCCATGACCGGCGCGCCCTTCAGACGCTCGACGCCTTCGATCTTGGCGGTCTGGCCGGAGAGCGAGATCTTCGCGCCGAGGCGCGCGAGCTCCTGCACATGCATGAAGCGGTTTTCAAAGATCGTCTCGGTGATGTGCGAGGTGCCCGTCGAGCGCGTCATCAGCGCCATGAACTGCGCCTGCAGGTCGGTCGGGAAACCCGGGAAGGGATCGGTAACGATATCGACCGGCTTGATGCCGCCGCCATTGCGCTGAACGCGGATGCCGCTTTCGGTCGCCGAGATAACGGCGCCAGCGCGGCGAAGGCTTTCCAGCGCCGTGTCGAGCAGCGCCATGTCGGTGTTTTCCAGGCGGACATCGCCGCCGGCCATGGCAACCGCCATGGCATAGGTGCCGGTCTCGATGCGATCCGGCAGGACGCGATGGCGCGCGCCGGAGAGCGAGGTGACGCCTTCGATGGTGATCGTGCTGGTGCCGGCGCCGGAAATCTTCGCGCCCATGGCAATGAGGCAATTGGCAAGATCGGCGACTTCCGGCTCGCGGGCCGCATTGCCGATGACCGTCGTGCCGCGGGCAAGCGTCGCAGCCATCATCATCACATGCGTGGCGCCGACCGAAACCTTCGGGAAGACATAGCGCGCGCCGATCAGGCCGCCCTTCGGCGCGGTGGCGTTGATATAGCCGCCGTCGATTTCCATGGTGGCGCCGAGCGCCGTCAGGCCGTCGATGAAGAGATCGACCGGACGCGTGCCGATGGCGCAGCCGCCCGGCAGCGATACGCGCGCCTGGCCTTCCCGGGCGAGCAGCGGCCCGATGACCCAGAAGCTGGCGCGCATCTTGGCGACCAGCTCATAGGGCGCAGTCGTGTCGGCGATAGTGCGGCAGGTGAAATGGATAGTGCGGGAATAGCCGTCTTCCTGGCGCTCGCGCCGGCCGTTGACGGCGACATCGACGCCGTGATTGCCGAGGATACGCATCAGCAGCTCGACATCGGCCAGATGCGGCACGTTTTCGAGCGTCAGCGTATCGCTTGTCAGCAGCGAGGCGATCATCAGAGGCAGAGCCGCATTCTTGGCGCCGGAGATCGGAATGATACCGTTGAGCTCGTTGCCGCCGACAATCCTGATACGATCCATATATGACTACGGGCGAGGCCCGCCTTTCCTGAAGTTCCGTGCGCCAAATTCCACGCGTTTGGGGAGAGAGCGCTGTTTAGACGAAATAGTTTAAGGCTTCAATTCGTTTGATGCTGTTTGATGATGACCAACATCAAATCATTACGATTCGTCCATTTTTGCGGCGGCATCCTTTGCATCGGACGAATTTGCGGCGGGAAGCCCATCCGTCTCGTCCGCCTGGCCGGCGCGGCGGGCCCGGACCTGCTGCTTGCGGCGCGCAAGATTTTCACGCAGCTTCTGCGCCGCCCGCTCGCGCCGCCGCTCCGCCTCGAGATTAAGCTTCGCGCCCGCGCCTTCCTTCCCCCCGCCGGCCGTCAAACCGCCTTGCGAGAGCTGCTCATCACCGCTTTTCGTCTTATCCGCACTCATGGCCTTCCCATAGCCGAAATCCCCCGGCTTCAAAAGACCGACATAATTTTTCCAGCGATCTTTCACCGAACTTGAAATTTGCGGCTTGCACTTACCTCTCACCTATGGCAATAGCCGCCTCGCCCAATACGGCGCGCACGACGCGCCACGGTTTGCTGCTATAGCTCAGGGGTAGAGCACTCCCTTGGTAAGGGAGAGGCCGAGAGTTCAAATCTCTCTAGCAGCACCAGTTTTTTCCAAGCCTTTTAGAGACGCAAAAGAACAAAGTGCATACCCATGCACCGTCGCGCATAGCAATACGTCACAGCTTGTTCCGCCATTGTTCGCAACAATTATTCTGCCGTGAGACTCGAAATGACACTAAGAAACTGTTTGTCGCTGGTGCCGCAATTTGCACTGCCTATCTGCCGGCGAATGTTTGCCAGTCATGCGTTGGATCTGAAGAGCGACCTTCTTCGGAAAAAACATAACCTTTTTTGAGGCACAACTTGGCGGCAACTCTGGGTCACGGCATCTGCCGCGATCACAATTGCACATTTGATTTGCTGGTCTCATAATGCACTTGTTGACTGATATAGAGGGTAGTTCTCGTGCGCTTGTTAGAGTTGTCCTACACCGAGTTTCTTGACGAGCCGCGATATTGGCGCCTCCATCCCGTGTCGTTTCAGCAGATTAACTTGATTGTTGGCCGAAACGCTTCGGGAAAGTCGCGGACACTCTCGGTGATTCACTCTTTAGCTAAGGCGCTAACGGGCACCCCTACTCCACCTCCGGCCGGCAACTTTGACGTCAAATTTTCAAATGACGAAGGCATCTGGCATTATCGCCTTGAGGTGGACGACGAAGGCGTACAGTTGGAGATATTCGCCAAGGATAACGAGATACTGTTGGAACGGGGAAAAGGTGGGGTTGGAACTATCCATGCTACTGAGTTAAAGCAATCAATTAGCTTTCAGTCGCCAATTGGCATGCTTGCAGCAACCTCACGCAACGATCAGATTCAGCATCCATTTTTGTTGCCTCTAATTGAATGGGCAAATGAGACATATTTTTATCCCTGTCACACTGAACTCGGCAAAGGCGCTATTATGCTGGTCCGGCCGAATTCTCCACCTCTCGACCCCAAGGATTTCAACCAGACGGTAGGCGTCCTGCGGGAAGGCCTGAGCAAAAATGCCCTTAGCTTCGCCAAGGCTGTTCTTTCGGATATGAGAACAGTCGGCTACGATCTTGAAGCTATTTGGCTTGGCGCACCTGCCAACATTATCGCGCATGGCTATGAGGTTCAGTCAATTTGCGTGAAGGAAAGAGGCATCACCGGAGACGTAGATCAATTCATGATGTCCGTTGGTATGTTTCGCGCCCTCGCAATTGTGATCCACCTAAATTACGGATTGTATATCGGCGAAGCGCAGACCGTTTTGATTGACGATATCGGAGAAGGGCTCGATTTTGATAGGTCAAGTAACCTAATCAGGCTTCTAGTGTCAAAAGTGAAGAACTCTGACATGCAGATAATCATGACAACCAATGACCGTTATGTAATGAATGGCATAGACCTTCAATACTGGACAGTACTTGACCGCGATGGACCCGAGGTTCGGGCTTACAATGAGAAAAATCGGCCGGAGGAGTTTGAAGAGTTTAGATTTACCGGGCTCAACAACTTCGATTTTCTCGCCCGAGATTTTCTTGCGACGCCCACCAAAAAATGAAGAAAATAGCAATTTTCACTGAAGGGCTGACCGAGCAATTATTTGTTGCTGAAGTCATTAAATTCCTCGCGGCAAAGCAAAATTATGCAATCAAGAATGAAAAGCTCTATGGAGGAAGGCGCTTTCCCACGATCACCATGGCTGTCGACGGGGACGAAGGAGATCCCGATAACTGCGATTTCTATTTTCTTCTCCTAGACTGCGGCACTGACAGCAGAGTGGTTTCAGCTATTGGTGAACGTTATAACGGCCTAATATCATCAGGCTATACCGATATAATTGGCGTGAGGGACTTAGCACCCTCTTTTAAGAGAGAGCAACTAGAACGATTAGTGGCAGGCTCTAGAAGTGAGCTGCCGAACGATCCTATTGATCCTCTCCTTGTTGTTGCTGTGATGGAAGCCGAGGCATGGTTTATCGCGGAGAACACACATTTTGTTCGCATAGATGGTCGGCTAACAAATCAGGTGATATTTGAAGCAACGGGAGTAGATGTATCCGCTGACGCCTCCCAGATAGAACGCCCATCCCAGGAATTGCCTCGAATTTATCAGATCGCCGAACTTGCCTATGACAAGGCACGCGAACAGGTTGGGCGAACCCTAGCGGCATTGGATATGGAGCACTATCGAGATGACGGAGCTTTCCAAAGAGCCGCGAGCTTAAAACCGCTTTTCGAGCGAATTCAGACCATTTTCATCGGACAGACCACGGTCGAAGCAACTGCAGGCTAAAACATGGCATCTTGGTTTGGCCTCAGTCCAGAGCCGGAATGCCCCAATCAATAATTTCGGAATTGGTAGGCTTTGGACGTTCCGATCCCCCTCAAACCTTCTCCGTCTTCCTAACCTTCTTCCCCTTCTCCACCGGCGCATCCGGCGTCGGCGCCAGCAGCTTGCGCAACGACGCAATCTTGTCCTTCACCAGCGGGCGGAAGCGGGTGGCGCGGTAGGGCATGTCGGCGGCGCCGTAGCCTTCCGGGCCGTCGTCATTGCCGCGATGGATCTCTTCGAGCTTCACGCCGATGAAGGTGCCGTCGACATAATGGGTGTATTCGCCGACCCAACGGATCGTGTAGATCGTTCCCTTGCGGATCAATTGGTCGATGCTGACATGCTTGAACGTGTCATCGATGCAGACGACCTTCTGGCCCACATGGAAATCGTAGCTCACTCTGCTCTCCTTGGATCGACAGGGACCACCTTGCCCTATCGCCGGGACGCCAGCATAGCCGCATATCAGCGTGAGAGTAAACGTGGCGAATGCCGCAGCCCCGATCTGCAGCGCCGCAAACAGCGATGGAGCGAACGTCGACAAGCCTTGGTGAAGGCCGAAGATTGCGCCGTTCATTGCCTAATGGCTACCGGCGCGCGGACCGATTCGTTGGTGTGACATCCGCCGCACTCCGCGATAGAGCAGCAACCTTCAAGCCCCCAACCAGCTATTGCGACTTTTGAGGATCGTCCGCCGGATTGATATATTTGATCCCCCAGGGGCCATTGGTAGTGATCTGGAGGACAGTCTCCTCGTTGAAGTAAACGAAATGCGCCGTGCCGGGCGGCAACGCGAAGAAACTGCCCGCAGGCAGTGGCTTGGTGGCGCTCCGATCGGCGGTCTTGCCCATCCCAAAATTGATCGTCCCCGATATTATCGTGACCACCTCATCGCCAGGATGCGTGTGCGGTGGGATCGCGTAGCCGGCTGGCACTTTGAGCCGCAGGGCAAATAAGCCTTTCTTCATGGGATCGCCGAACAAGACCGCCGCTTGTGCTCCAGCAGGAAGCACTTTGGGGGCTGGGCCCCACTTGACTTCATTGGGAACCACCAGTGTGTGTGCCTGCTCTGCCCAGGCAAAGGAAGCGATTCCGCAAAATCCGATCCAGCCGATTGCAAGTATCGACGCGATTTTCATGACAACCTCCCTGTGTCGCCGGGCCTTCCGCCTCGGCTGCACGCTGGGGCAGGCTCGCGAACAGTTCAGAATAAGACCGCCTACCATTCCGAGCAAGGTTCCCCCGGGTCATCCAATCGGATTACGGGCCCTTTCGACTTGACAACTCCCCCACAATTTAAAGACTGCACCCACCCAAATCGGCACACTGGAACGTCATTTCCATGCTTATCTCCACCGCATCCCGAGCCCTTCGGAGGCAATGATCGCTCATGCCCACCCTCCGCCTCATCGCTGACGATCTGACCGGCGCGCTCGACACGGCTGTCGAATTCGTCGGCGTCTATAGGCCGATCGAGGTGCAGCGCGAAGATGCGCTTCCGGCAAGCCTGCCGGATTGCCTTGCAATCGACAGCGGCACCCGCGAGAAAACGGCAGCCGAAGCGGCGGCCATCGTCGGCCACATCGCGCCGTTGCTGGAGGGGGCCGATCTTGCCTTCAAGAAGGTGGATAGCCTGTTTCGCGGGCCTTGGGCGGCGGAACTTGCGGCCTGCTTTCGGCTCGGCCACTGGCGGCATTGCATTCTGGCGCCGGCCTTTCCGCATCACGGGCGGCATACGCGCGGCGGACGGCAGGTGCTGTTTGCCGGGAAGGATGCCTGGCGCGATATCAGCGGCGATCTCGTCGCTCATTTGAAAGCGGAGGGCTTGCCGGCCTTCAACACGCCGCTCAGTCACCACCAGGTCGATGCCGGAGACCCCATTCCGGATGGCATCCATGTTTTCGACGCCCATTCGGACGACGACCTCGACGCCGTCATCGCATGGGTATCATCTGCACTGCAGGGACCGGTCCTTTGGAGCGGCACCGGTGGGCTGGCGCGCGCCCTGGCGCGCAATATCGATTTGGCAACGCATCGCCGCCCTCCTCCCGAAAAGGACGCGAGCGAAGAGCGGCCCGCGCCCACTGTCCCCGTTTCGCGCAGGCTGCAAAGACCTGTGCTCGGCCTGTTCGGCTCCGATCAGCCGATCACGCTGGCGCAACTCCAGGCCTGCGGCCCCAATTGGCTGAAGCTTGCGGAAGGTGCCAGCGCCGATGCGGTCGACAGACAAATCCAGCAAAGCGGCGTCGCCATGGTCAGCCTCGACCTGCCAACCGGGCTCGAACGCGACGACGCGGCAAGGCGGATCGAGGCGACCTTCGGCGGCATAGCCAACGCATTGCCGGCGCCGGCCACATTGATTGTCGCCGGCGGCGAAACCTTGCGGAACCTTTGCGCGGCGCTCGACGTCACCGCCCTCAGCCTCACCGGCCAGGCCGCACCCGGCCTGCCCCGCTCCACGATTGTCGGCGGCCCCTGGCAGGGCACCACGGTGATCTCGAAGTCCGGCGCATTCGGAGGCCCCACCCTATGGCGCGATCTCTTGAGTGAAAACGCGCTGATTGCCGGAGGAGAAGAACCATGACGCGGCACCTGGCAATCACCATGGGCGACCCCGCCGGCATCGGCCCGGAAATTATCGTCAAGGCCGCAGCCCGGTTGAAGGGTAGGCTCGATGAAGGTAAGCTTAAACTTACAATAATCGGCAGCGGCCCGGCCCTGCGGCTCGCCGAACGGCAGCTCGGCCTCGATGTAGAGATTCCGGAAGCCCGGATGGAAGACGACTGGCCGAACCTCTGCTTCATCCAAGCAGACGCCGAGGGAGAACCAATCCTGCCGGGCCGGCTCTCTGCCGATGGCGGCCGCATGGCTTTCAAGGCGATCGAGAAGGGCGTTCAGCTCGCCATGACCGGAAAGGTCGGCGGCATCGTCACTGCGCCGCTCAACAAGGAAGCGCTGAACAAGGCCGGCTTCCATTATGCTGGCCATACCGAGCTGCTCGCCGAACTCACCGGCGCCCGCGGCTCAGTGATGATGCTGGCCCATGGCAATATGCGCGTCAGCCACGTCACCACCCATGTCGCGCTGGAAGATGTGCCGAAGCGCCTGACGCCCGAGCGGCTGCGCCTTGTCATCGACCTGACCGACAAGGCACTCAAGCAGCTCGGCATCGCCAAGCCGAAAATTGCCGTGGCGGCGCTCAATCCGCATGCCGGCGAAGGCGGCCTCTTCGGCCGGCAGGATATCGACATTTCTGCGCCGACGATCGCAAAGGCTGTCGAAGATGGGCTGGATATCGTCGGCCCGGTCCCCGGCGATACCGTCTTCGTCAAGCTGCGCGCCGGCCAATATGACGCCGTCGTCGCCATGTATCACGATCAGGGGCATATCCCGGTCAAGCTGCTGGGCTTCGAGATCGACCCGGCGACGGGGAAATGGATGGACCTCTCCGGCGTCAACATCACCCTCGGCCTGCCGATCGTCCGCACCTCCGTCGACCACGGCACGGCCTTCGACATCGCCGGCAAGGGGATCGCCAATGAGCGCAGCCTGATCGAAGCGATCGAGTTTGCGGAGCGGTTGGCAGCCAATCGATGAGATTGTCAGGCACGCTCTCCGATGCCGCAACGTCGTGCCTGTGCCCCTCACTCTAGCCCTATCCCCGCAAGCGGGGCGAGGGGATGACAATCAGCTAGCCTCTCGCTGGAAATTAAAGTCCCTCATAAAAATCTTTCCTCCCTTGTCGGCATTTCCCCTTTCCATCCGTCCTCTGGTCAACCCAACCCGAAAGAGGAGAAACGCCGATGTCCAAGATTGCTCCATGCCTGTGGTTCGAGCGCGAGGCCGAGGAGGCCGCGAGGTTCTATGTCTCGCTGTTTCCGGATTCACGCATCGACCATGTGCAGAAGAACCTTGTCGATACGCCGGCCGGCAAGGCCGATAGCGTGCTGGTCGTCGACTTTACGCTGGCGGGTCAGCGCTTCATGGCGCTGAACGGCGGCATACGCTTCGAATATACCCATGCGATCTCGCTGGCGGTGGATTGCAAGGATCAGGCAGAGGTCGACCGGCTGTGGGATGGTCTTGCCGACGGCGGCGAAATCGAGCAATGCGGCTGGCTGAAGGACCGCTATGGCGTCTCCTGGCAGATCGTGCCGAGCGTGCTCAGCAAGCTTCTGTCCGATCCCGATCCCGTCAAGGCCGCGCGCGTCATGCAGGCACTGATGCAAATGGTGAAGCTCGATATTGCCGGCCTGCAGAAGGCCTATGAGGGCTAGTCGGCAAAGTCTCCAACTTGGAGTTCCCGGTCGCTGCCCATGGCTGCGCCCGGGAGAATTCGGCTGCCGTCAGGCGTTCGATGGCCTGCAACTGGATGCAGTTCGGCACCCCTATGGCGCCATCGGCGAACAAACATTCATCCGTCGCAAAACGCTCCAACGCCAAGAATCGCGTTGGTCGCGCCAAGGCATAACGACTCCTATCGCCTTGTTTTTCTTAACCTTAGCGTAAGTCCCGCCCACCGGCGCATCTTGCACCTGACCATCCATTGGACTAGCGTTGCGCTACCGCCCTAAAATGGCGGGATTCTTGAAATATTTTCAAAAGATTATGCCGTCGTGTTTGGTGTAGGCGGATGTCCATGACCGGACTAATCGATCAACTTTTCGGCAGGAGAGCGGCGAAGTCCATTGAACCGCGATCCCGCATTGATCTGACAGCGGAAGGCTACACAGCCATCTATGCGCTGAGCGACATTCATGGCTGCTACGACGCGTTGATCGAAGCGGAAAGGCATATCGTTGCGGATGCCGTCACGATCCCCGGCCGGAAACTCCTAATGTTCCTCGGCGATTATGTCGATCGTGGTCCGCGATCGAACGACGTGCTGCAGCATCTGTGCGAGCCGCCACCTGTGGGCTTTGACCGCTATATCCTTTGCGGCAATCACGACGATGTCTTCCTGAAATTCCTGGACGATCCGCGCGCCAACAGCCATTGGCTCGAGTTCGGCGCCGTACAGACACTCGCCTCCTATGGCGTCGACGTGGAATATCTGCTGCTCGAAGAAGGCAGGAGCATCGAAGAACTCTGCGAAACCGTTCTTCAGGCCATGCCGCCGGCGCATGTCGAATTGCTGCGCTCCCTGCCGATCGCCATCATCATCGGTCCCCTCCTTTTCGTCCATGCCGGCATCCGGCCTGCCATACCGCTGGAACAGCAGACCGACGAAGACCTGATCTGGATCCGCGACCCCTTCCTCTCCGAAGGTCCGCAATTGCCGGTGCTGGTGGTGCATGGCCATACGCCGACCGCGCGGCCCGACTTTGGCAATCATCGCATTGGCATCGACACGGCCGCCGCCATGGGCGGAAGCCTGACGGTGCTCAAGATCGCGGCGGGCGAATGCTCGATCCTCACACAGACCTTCGAGCCACGCCGCTGAAAATAAAAAAGGGCCCCGGCACAAGCCGGGGCCCCTTTCACGCTCTGCCCGCGCTTTTTATTCCGCTGCCATAGCTGGTGGTAGATGATGTACGGCGTCGTTGCTCTCCTGCTCTTCGACGGGCTGCTGTCCTTTCTTCTTCGGCTCGCGGCCGAAAAAGAGCGCATAGCCCGCCGGCAGCACGAAGATGGTCAGCACTGTGGCAACCAGGATGCCGCCCATCATGGCGTAGGCAAGTGGACCCCAGAAAACGCCGCGCGAGATCGGGATCAGCGCCAGAACCGCCGTCAACGCCGTCAGCATGATCGGCCGGAAACGGCGGACGGCCGAGCCAATGATCGCTTCCTTCCGGTCCATGCCCGCCGCGATGTCCTGATCGATCTGGTCGACGAGGATGATCGAATTGCGGATGATGATACCAAGCAGCGCGATGACGCCAAGGATCGCCACGAAGCCGAAGGGCGCGCCGCTGATCAGCAGGGCACCGGCTGCACCGATGATGCCGAGCGGACCGGTGGAGAGCACCAGCATCGCCTTGCCGAAGTGCTGGAGCTGCGCCATCAGCAGCACGACGATGATGACCAGCATGATCGGTGCCTTGGCGGCGATCGAGGCCTGGCTTTCGGCGCTGTCTTCGGCACCGCCCTGAATCTCGATCTTGTAGCCCGCCGGCAGGCTGTTTCTGAGATCGGCCATGTCGTTGTAGAGTTTGGCCGTCACGTCGTTCGACTGAACATTGTCGGGAAGCGTCGCCCTAACCGTGATCGTCGGCAGGCGGTCGCGGCGCCACTCGATGCTCTGCTCCATGACGGGCACGACCTTTGCGACCTGCGACAACGGCACGAAACCGCCGGAGTCGGTCGGGATATAGATGGAATTGACCGAAGTCAGCAGATGGCGGCTTGCCTCTGGCTCCCGTGCAACGATGCCGACGGTCTCCTCGCCCTCACGATAATTGTCGAGGGTGACGCCGGACATCGAGGCCTGCAGCATCTGGCGGATACGCTGCGAGGTGACGCCGAGTGCACGGGCGCGGTCCTGATCGATCACCAGCTTCATGGCCGGCACCGGCTCCAGCCAGTCGTCATGGATAGCGCCGAGCAGCGGGTTCTGCGCGAAGCGCGCTTTTACATCATCGGCGATATGGCGAACCTCCTGCCGGTCCGGACCCATGACACGCAACTGCACCGGCCAGCCGGTCGGCGGACCGAGGAACAGGCGGTCCACCTTGGCGCGGACCGAGGGGAAGTCGGCGGCAAGCATGCTGCGCAGCTTGACGATCAATCGCTCGCGCGCCGGCTCGTCCTTGGCCATGACCAGCAACTGGGCATAGTTCGGGTTGGTGAGCTGCTGATCGAGCGGCAGGAAGAAGCGCGGGGCACCTTCGCCGACATAGGTGGCGATGAACCGCTTGTCGGGATCATCGGCCATGCGGGCCTGCAACCTCTGCGCCTGGCGTTCGACTTCCTTGATGCTGGTGCCTTCCGGCAGCCAGAGATCGACCAGAATTTCCGGACGCGAAGACTGCGGGAAGAAGTTCTGCGGAATGAACTGGAACGACCACAAGCTGCCGACGAAAGCGGCGAGCGTCAGAAGCAGCACGATGACGCGATGGCGCACGGCCCAGCTCACCGACGACCGCAGGCGGCGGTAGAAGCGCGTATCGAAGACGTCGTGATGCTCGCCGGCATGATGCCGCTGCTTCAGGATCATATAGCCGAGCCAGGGCGTGAAGTAGACCGCCACGAACCAGGAAATCACCAGCGCGATACCGACGACATAGAAGAGCGTGCGAACGTATTCACCGGCCGTCGACGCGGCGAAGCCGACTGGGATGAAGCCCGCCGTGGTGATCAGCGTACCCGTCAGCATCGGAAAGGCGGTCGAGGAATAGGCAAAGCTTGCCGCATCGAGCTTGACCAGCCCCTCCTCCAGCTTGCGTTCCATCAATTCGACCACGATCATCGCGTCGTCGACGAGGAGACCGAGCGCGATGATGAGGGCGCCGAGCGAGATACGCTGCAGGTCGATGCCGAGCTCGTACATGAGCGCGAAGGTCGCAGCCAGCACCAGCGGAATGGCGATGGCGATCACCAGGCCGGAGCGCCAGCCGATCGACAGGAAGGAGACGATCAGCACGATCACCAGCGCTTCGCCGAGCGCATGCATGAACTCGCTGATGGCGTCCGTCACCACTTCCGGCTGGTTGGAGATCTGGTCGACCTGCACGCCGACCGGCAGCGATGCCTCGAAACGCTTGTAGGTCTCTTCCACCGCCTTGCCGACGTCGGTCACCTTGTTGCCATTGGCCATGACGACGCCGAGCTGGACGCTCTCGTGACCGTTATAGAGGAACTTGGCCGTGTAAGGATCCTGTAGCCCGGCGCTGACCGTCGCTATATCGCCGAGACGCGTCACCTGGCCGCCGGCGGTCAGCCGGAGATTCTTGATATCCTCGATCTTGTTGACGTCCCCCTCGACCGAGATGCGAACCGAGCGCGTGCTGGTATCGACGGTGCCGGCCGGATCGACATTGTTCTGGCCGACGATCGCGTTCTGCAGGGCGGTCAGCGTCAGGCCGCGCTCGGCCAGCACCTTGGAGGAGACATCGATATAGATCTGCTCGGGCTGATCGCCGATGATCACAGCCTTCTCGACGCCGGGCGTCTCGAGCAGCATATCACGGGCTTGGATCGCGAATTTCTTCAACTCAGGATAGCTGTAGCCGGCACCGCTGATCGAATGCAGGGTGATGAAGGTATCGCCGAACTCATCGTTGAAATAGGGGCCGAGCAGGCCGGAGGGCAGCGTGTTGGCGATATCGCCGACCTTCTTGCGCACCTGATAGAAGGCGTCCTTCACCTGTTCGGTGTTCGTGTCGCCCTTGATCTGGACGGTGGTGATGGCAAAGCCGGCGCGGGTATAGGATTTGACCCAATCGAGATGCGGGGTTTCCTGCAGCTTGCGCTCGATCTTGTTGACCACCTGGTCTTCCATGTCCTGCAGCGAGGCGCCAGGCCAGATGGTCTGCACGACCATGACGCGGAAGGTGAAATCCGGATCTTCCTTCTGGCCCATGTGCGTGAGCCCAAGCGCGCCGGCGATGATGATCAGCGCGAACAGGAAGCGCGCGATGCTCGGATGGCCGATCGCCCAACGCGACAGGTTGAAGCGCTTCTTTTCGTCGGAGGTGCTGTTGATAATCATTGTCCCGCCCCTCGATCCTTTCAGCGCACGATATCGGCAGCCGCGGCGCTGCCATGTGTCTCAGCCGAAGCCTGCTGCCCGGTCGGCACCTTGACCTTCATGTTCTCGCTCATGAATTGCGTGCCGGCGGCAACGACGACGTCACCGGCCTTGAGGCCATCGGCGACACGCACGCCATCATCGGCAAAGTCGGCAACCTTGACGCTGCGGGAGTGCACGGTGCCGGCACTGCGGTCGACCAACCAGACGATCTGCTGACCGTCCTTCTCCGCAAGCGCGCTCAGCGGAATGGAGACGAAAGGCCGGGTATTGTCGGCCAGCGCCTCGATGGTCGCGGTCATGCCGAGCAGCACGCGCGGATCGTTGGGCAGGCTGACGCGGACCGCAAAGGTACGCGACTGCGCGTCGGCGCTTCCGGATACCTCACGCACCTTGCCGTCCAGCACCAGCGCGTCATCGGACCAGAAGCGCGCCTTGACGTCCTTACCGACCTTGAATTGCGCAATATCCATTTCCGGGACAGCGATCTGCGCTTCCTTCTCACCGTCGACGGCAACGGTGATGACGGGCGTGCCGGAGCCGACCACCTGACCGACATCGGCATTGATGGTCGTCACGATGCCGTTCATGTCCGAAGTCAGATCGGTATAGGCGACCTGGTTCTTCGCTTCCGCCAAGGCCGACACGGCTGAATCCCGCGTCGATACGGCCTGGTCATAGGAAAGCTCGGCCTGTTCGAGCTGCGATTTCGGCGAAACGTTCTTGTCGAAGAGCTGCTGCGCGCGATTGCGGGCGAGCTCCGTGGTCTGCACCTGCTTCTCGGCCGCATCGAGATCGGCCTGGGAGCGGCGCACGGCTAAAGCGTAATCGGTGGAGTCGATGCGGGCGAGCACGTCGCCGGGCTTGACCTTCTCGCCGATATCCACCTTGCGCTCGACGATCTTGCCGTTGACCCGGAAGCCGAGGTTCATATCCGTCCGCGCCTTGACCGCACCGGAATAGTCGAGCTTGCGCGTCGTATCCGCCTGGGCGATCTCGACCACTTTCACCGGCCGGATCACCTCCGCAGTCTCTTCTTTCTTCTCGTTGCAGCCCGAAAGCGTGAGCGCAACGGCAGCAAAGACGGCAGCGCCGGCAGCGGATCGTATGTTGGTCGTCAGCGAAACCATGTCGCTCTCCTTGATCAAACGGCTTTAGTCAAATGCAATGCAAAGGCGCGTGGATCATCCAATGCGCGTACTACTATTTCTTTAGCGCTCTGATAGCAAATTCGATAAGATCGTCCGGTTCCGCCCGGTTCGTCTTCGCAAGACATTGCGCGACCATTTGCGGGTGGCACAAAATGATTGTCGCCGCGCCGAAGCATTTCGAGGCGGCGACTGGATCCTGTTCGAAAAACTCGCCGGCGGCGATGCCTTCGGCAATGATTTCAGCCATGAGGTCATGGATCCGGTCAATGTGCTTTTCGATGACATGCCAATCGCGCTCGATGGCGACGACGACCATCTCATGCACCTTCTGTTCGTCGAGCATCGTCTCGAGCGTCAACTTGTATTGGGCACGGACATAAGTGCGCAGCCGCTCGGAAGCGCTGATCGGCATGTGACGGATGTCGTAGGCCATCTTGTAGCTCAGCGCGAGCATGCGGCCGCACAGGGCCTGGTGGATTTCCGTCTTGGACGCGAAGAACCGATAGATATTCGCGGTCGACATACCGAGATCACGGGCGATATCGGCAACCGTCGTCTTGCTGTAGCCGTAGTGGCGAAACAGTTTTTCGGCGGAATCGAGAATCCGCGTTACGTTCTCCTGACGTGCAAGATCGGCGCTAACCGCAGAAGGATCGAGCATTGGGTTGCTTCCGATTTACGAGTGACGATTTTTAATTTTCGTCACTCGTAAATCATCAAGGCTCAAATGTCAAGAAGCCGCTCCGCGAAACGAGGCGGTTGAGACGCTGTCGATGGAGTCAGATTGCGATAATTAGATACGCAGAAGCGACGGCTGGAAACGGCGGACGCTGAGGAAGCCGACGATCAGGAACGCGAGCAGCAATACGGTCTGTACGGCGAGGATCGGCGGCTCGTTCCCCATGGGTGCCAGCGTATTGAGCAATGGAATTTTCTGGAAGGACTGAACGATCAGCACAACACAATTGAGATAGAGCATCAGCAGGCTGCCGACGATGAAAACAAGCCGCCAGATACCGGCCATCCGCTGCCTGTAGCGGGCGATTGCCGTCGGAATGAAAAGCAGAACGGTGATGATGCCGAATACGATGCCGGGCGTAATGCCGTTGAAAGGAAAGAGGAATCCGGTCAAACTCGTGAGCAGAATGGTGACCATGTAGACAAACGTGGAGCGCTCATGGCGCTTCACGGAAATCAATCCCTCTGCGACGACGATGCCGGCAGCGATGGCGATCAGGCTGATAATGACGTGAATCAACGTGAGTCCGGACATTCTGCAATCCCCTTTTCGCAATGCATTTTCCGTGAAAAGGATAGTCCGGGCCCTGGATGCGGGATTGTACATTTACGGCGGAATATGAGCGCACTATCCCGCATTTTCCAAGCCTCTTATGCGGGATCAGATTAATCGCAGGGCCCGCTCTCAGAGTTGACTTGTCACCATCTGCATGATGAGCGTGATACGTTGAGCCCGGAAAGCGGGTCTTATCCTGCCGTGACGTTCAAGCTCCGCCAGACCGTGAAGTGCCGCCCAAAAAGTTTCGGTAGCCGTATCCACATCCCGGGAGAACGGCGCGATCACCGTCGCCATGGCTCCGAAACCATCGCGAAGTTGAGCTGGCGTGTCGGATCTGGCGAAGCGGAGGCCAGTCGGCAGAACGAACATCGCCTCGTACATCGCAGGGCGAGCGAAAGCGAAATCGAGATAGGCGACTGCGATGTCTTCCACTCGCTCCTTTGATGTGGATGATGGCCGGATCGCGGCGCCGAGCATCGCAGCCAATTCGCCGAAGCCTTCGAGCGCGACCGCTCCGACGATCTGGTCGCGATTTTCAAAATGCGAATAGAGAACTGGCTGACTGTATTCTATCTCCTCGGCGAGGCGCCGGATCGTGACGGAAGCCCAGCCGTCGCGTTCCGCGATCGTCCTCGCAGCGACGACGATCCTCCGTTCACGTTCGGCCCGTTCTCGAGTCTTGCGTTCGCTGATACCCACCCGTGCCTCAATCTTCATGCGCGCGATTTTCCTGATGCAAAACTATCAAAAGGAACATTGATTGACAAACTAGCAGTGCTAGATTAAATGACGTCGCTATACAGAAGAGATCAACGGGTGTTCCAATGAACATTTTCACAGGCGCAACATCGCTCGATACAATCCTCGTCTGGCTGGCCGCCGGGGCGTTTCTCGTCGGCGCTATCGTCAATGCGAGTGGACATCCGAAAATCCGCGCGGGTTTCGTGCGACTTGGATTTCCTTTCTGGTGGTGCTGGGTCACAGCCGCCTTCGAGCTTGCAACGGCGGTGCTCTTGATAACAGCTGGCACCCGATATATCGGGGCGGCGTTGGGCGCTTGCATTATGCTCGCCGCGATCGCTGCCATTGTCCGTATCCGGAACTATCGAGAGCTCCCGCCACCTTTCGTGTTCCTGTTGCTGCTGGCACTGGCAAGTGTCAGCGGTCAAGTCTGAATATCTCGCTGCAACGAAACCTGACGATGCAAACAGGATGGGATCGTACATCGCGCCGATGGCGCAAAGCGATGCCGACGCAGCCCAGGGCGAAATGTCGATCGGCGACCTGCAAACTGCTCGCGCTCACGGCGAGTACGTAGCATGAGTTGCGCTGCGGTTCGCATCGGCTCATGCCGTCCGATGCCGTGCCCTAACGCCTGGCATGTAAAAAGCGCCGCACCATCGGCACGGCGCTCTCCATCGAAAGGACTGCTCAGGCGGCGTGCACTTCCAGAGAGATCGGAACGGAAGCAAGCGCCTTGGAAACCGGGCAACCGGCCTTGGCCTTGTTGGCGAGTTCGGTGAATGTGGCTTCGTCGGCGCCGGGGACTTTGCCGGTCAGCGTCAGGTGAATGGCGGTGATGGCAAAGCCGCCTTCGACGCTTTCAAGCGTGACCTTGGCGGTCGTTTCCATGCTTTCGGCGGTGAAACCGGCTTCATTGAGGATCAGCGACAGAGCCATGGTGAAGCAGCCGGCATGGGCCGCACCGATCAGCTCTTCCGGATTAGTGCCGGGAACGCCTTCGAAGCGGCTGGCAAAACCGTAGGGATAGTGATTGAGCGCACCGCTCTGGGTCGAAATCTGACCCTTGCCGTCCTTCAGACCGCCGGACCACTGGGCCGAACCTGTACGATTGATCTGCATGCCGTCCTCCTAGTCGTTGATTGAACGCCGGGAAAGAGCCCCTTGCCCTCCCCGCAATGGCCGTAGGAGGCAGCACCAGAGCGACCTGCGTTCGCTGGAACGCATAGTCGCTTGAAAGCGGGATGCTCTGGGCTGCCTCAATCGACAATATAATGCTCTATCCGCCGAAGACGACAGCGCTGTAACAATTAACCTCTGGGGCTCTGGTCAACCCTTGGCTATCCCCTCGCACGTCCCGCCGCGGCCGAGCGAATATTGTCCAGCGTCACCGCGATCAGCAGGATCGAGCCAAGGACGAGATATTGATAGAAGGCCGGAATATTGAGGAGATTCATGACGTTCTGGGCAATGCCCATGATCAGCACGCCGACGATGACGCCGCTCATCGAGGCCCGGCCGCCCGCGAGCGAGACGCCGCCGAGCACGCAGGCCGAGATGACCAGCAGCTCCAAGCCGATCGCCGCATTCGGCTGCCCGGAGGTGATGCGCGAGGACAGGAGGATGCCGGCGATGGCGCAGATGAAGCCCTGCAGCGTGAAGATCCAGATCCGCATCGTGGCGACGTTCACGCCCGCCAGCCGCGAGGCCTCCGGATTGCCGCCGATCGCCAGCGTATTCTTGCCGAAGGTGGTGCGATTCAGCACGAAGCCGAATAGGAGGAACAGGATCACCATGATCCAGATCGGCGTCGGAATGCCAAGAAAGGTCGAGAGTGCCAGTTGATAGAAATTCGGGTCGTTGATGCCGACCGCGCGGCCGTCCGAGGCGATCAGCGCCAGACCACGGACGATCTGCATAGTGGCAAGCGTCGCGATCAGCGCATTGATGCGCAGCTTGGCGATGAGCGCACCGTTGACGAGACCGACGATCGCGCCGCAGACGAGCGCCGCCAGCAGGCCGAGAATGATGGAGCCTGTGACGTTCGAGGCCATGACCGCGATCATGCCGCAGAAGGCGACGGTCGAGCCGACGGAAAGATCGAAATCGCGTGAGGCCAGGCAAAACATCATGGTGCAGGCAACGATGCCGATCGTGACAACCGATTGCAGCAGGCCGATCATGTTGCGCTCGGTCAGGAAATTCGGAACCGTCAGCGACACGATGACGAAGGCCACCGCGAAGATGACGACGAGGCCCTGTTCGCCGAGAAGGATTTTTTTCAAGGAAGACATCGTCACGATTTCCCTAGTCAGAATGTGCTTGCGGCGTTTTTGTCCGGCAATGCGGCGGTGAGGATCTGGTGCTCGTTGAAATTCGCCCGCGTCACATAGGCAGCGACCTTGCCGCCGCACATCACCATGATCCGGTCTGAAATGCCCATGACCTCCGGCAGTTCGCTGGAGATGACGACGATCGCCATGCCGCCGGCTGCCAATTCATAAAGGATTTCATAGATTTCCGATTTTGCTCCGACATCGATGCCGCGCGTCGGCTCATCGATGACCAGCACCTTGACGCCCTGTTCGGACAGCCAGCGGCCGAGAATAACCTTCTGCTGATTGCCGCCGGAAAGATTGATGATGTCCTGCTTGCGCGACGGCGTGCGCACGCGCAGCCTGGCGATGAACTGATCGGCAAGGGCCGCTTCCTTGCGCGGGCTCAATAGGCCCAACGGCGAAAAATGCCGCCGCGAGGAAATGGCGATATTCTCCTGGATCGAACGGCCCTGGATGATCCCATCGAGCTTGCGGTCCTCCGGGCAGAGCACCATGCCGGCATGGATCGCTGCCTTGGGATTGTTCGGAGCGACCGTGACGCCATCGATAGTGACCGTGCCCTGGTGACGATGATCGGCACCAAACAACAGCCGGGCCATCTCACTGCGGCCGGCGCCGATCAGGCCAAAGAAGCCAAGGATTTCGCCCCTGCGGACGGAGAAATTGATCGGCGTCGGAAGTCTCGACCCTGAGAGCCCTTTGACCTCCAGCCGGACAGGCCCGAGCTGCCGCCCGCGCCAGCCCCAGATATTGCTGATCTCGCGGCCGACCATTTCGGCAATGATCTGCTCGCGCGTTACTTTCCTGATGTCAGGATGGTGTGCCGCGAGCTTACCGTCGCGCAACACCGTCAGGCCATCGCAGAGCCGGAATATCTCGTCCAGCCGATGCGAGACGTAGAGGATGACGGTGCCGTTCGATTTCAGCCGCTCGATCAGCGAAAACAGAATCTCGCTCTCGCGCGACGACAGCGACGACGTCGGCTCGTCCAGTGCGATGACACGGGCATCGACCATGACGGCCTTGGCGATTTCCACCATCTGCCGCGCGCCGATCGACAGCGACGACACCTTGGCGGCCGGATCGACATCGATGCCGATCTCCTGGAGCTTGGCGCGCACGGTATCGACGAGCGTCTTGCTATTGATGATGCCGGCTTTCGCCGGAAAGCGGCCGAGCCACAGGTTTTCGGCGACCGTCAGTTCCGGCACCAGTTGCAATTCCTGATGGATGACGGTGACGCCGGCGTGAAAAGCATCCCGCACCGAATGATAGTGCTGCTCCTGGCCGTCGATGGATATCGTACCCGCATCCGCCGCCTGATCGCCGGAAAGAATGCGGATCAGCGTCGACTTTCCGGCGCCGTTTTCGCCCATCAGCCCATGCACGGCGCCTTTGACGACCGGAAAGGTGATGTTCGACAGCGCCTGAACGCCGGGATAGCTCTTCGAAATACCGTTGAATTCGAGAAAGGCCATGTTTCTCTCGCTGGTAAAAGAGCCCGGCGGCAAAACTGCCACCGGGCCGCGATCATCCGGAGAGGACGATCATTCGATACCGAGATCCTTGCGGACCTTCTGATAATCGCCGCGCAGCGCCAGCGAACCGGAGGTCAGCGTCAGCTTCGGCGGTTCCTTGCTGTTGGCGATCCAGTCGTACATATCGATCGCGGTTTCGTAGCCGTGACGCTTCGGCGATATGATGACGGTGCCGAAGAAGCCCGTCGGCTGCGGCTTCTTGAATTCGTTGATTGCCGAATCCGCGCCGCCGATGCCAACACCGACGACGTTGGCGGCGGGAATGCCGACCGATTCCGTCGCGCGGACAGCGCCGAGCACGGCTTCGTCGTTGAGGCCGAAGGCCACCCAGTATTTCACGTCGGCATGCTTGTTGAGCACGGTGGTCGCAGCATTGAGCGCTGCTTCCGTGTCGGTTTTGGCCTGTGGCGCGTCATAGATGTTCGCGGCCGGGAAACCGGCACCCTTCAGCACCGAAATAGCGCCTTCGACGCGGTCGACAGCGGTCGGAAGCTGGTCGTAGGAAACGCGGATCGCGCCGACATTCTTCATGTCCCAGCCGCGCTTCTTGATTTCATCGACAATCGCCTGGCCGACGCTCTCGCCGATCTTGGTGGCGGAAATGCCCATATGCGGCACGTCTTCCAGCGGCTTGCCGTCGGCGCCGACCAGACGGTCGTCAACCGTCATCAGCTTGAGCTGGTTGGCCGCCGCCTTGGCGACGATGCCAGGGCCGAGCTTCACATCGGGCGTGCAGATGATGAAGCCCTCCGCACCCTGGGCGCCGAGATTGTCGATCGCAGCCTGAACCTTTTCGCCATCCTGCGCGCCGATCTTGACGAGCGTGAAGCCCTTCTCCTTGGCGGCGATGTCGGCGAACTTCCATTCGTCCTGAAACCAGGGTTCTTCCGGTTGCTTGACCACGAAGCCGATTTTCACGTCTGCCGCCAAGGCGGAGGTGGCTGCGATGACCGCAACCGTACCAGCCAGAATAGCTGCTTTGAAAAAGCGCATGACTCTCTCCCAAAATTCGAAATGAAGCACACTGCCCTCCCTGGCAGTGCTTCTTGAATTATGATAAATCATCATACCAGTCAATTGCCAATGTATGATGATTATAATAGTGTGACTTTTGGCAAGGATGGCCCGCCAAACGCGCCGACGCTTATCGCCATGCGGAATAAATTCCGCTAAGCAGAGGCTCGGCCGCGCGGGAGAACGGCTGCGGAGAAGGCAATTGGATTCGTTTGAACAGCAAGAGCAAAGGCTGAACGGAGCGGCGGAGCGCCGTCCGCGCGTGCGCAAGAACGTCACGGCGGCGATCGCCGAGGACATCTGTTCCGAACGCTATCCTTCCGGCTCGCCCCTGCCGCGCGAAAACGATCTCTGCGATCTCTACGGCGTCAGCCGCACCGTCATCCGTGAATCCCTGAAGATCCTCGAATCGAAAGGGCTCGTGCGCGGCAAGCCGCGCATTGGCACCACCGTCTGCGATAAGGACGACTGGAATATCCTTGATCAGGACGTGCTAGAGTGGATGGGTCCTTATATCGCCGAATTCGATATTCTCGGCTGCATTCTCGAGGCGCGGCGTACCATCGAGCCGGTGGCCGCCGAATATGCCGCCGAGCGCGCCACCGCCCAGGAGATAGCCGATCTCGAAAAAGCCTGGCGGCAGATGCGCGATTCCGGCGATGATCCCGAACGCTTCACCGAAGCCGACGTGATGTTCCATACGGTGCTTTTGAGCGCCAGCCACAACCAGGTGTTCCGCCGCCTGTCGAGCGCCATCCATGCCGGGCTGAAATATGCATTGCATGCTTCGAATGTCGCGGTGGACAGCCGTGATGAGGCGATCGCCGTCCATGGCGATCTGGTGGAGGCGCTGCGCCTGCGCAACCGCACCTCTGCGCGCGACTGCGCCCATCGCATGCTCGATCTTGCCACCCGCGACCTTGCCGCCGCCGAAAAAGCGATCGGGCGGGTGGAGAAAAACAAGACCTGAAATCCCGAAATCCGCGGCCTGGCGCCGCTGATATGATCCAAAAGCCGAAACGGAAGCGTTCCCATGAAAATCACCAAATTGACCACCTATATCGTGCCGCCGCGCTGGATGTTCCTGAAGATCGAAACAGACGAGGGCATCACGGGCTGGGGCGAGCCAGTGGTCGAAGGCCGGGCTTTGACCGTCCAGGCCGCCGTGCACGAACTGGAAGACTATCTGATCGGCAAGGACCCCTTCCTGATCGAAGATCACTGGAACGTCATGTACCGCGCCGGCTTCTATCGCGGCGGCGCCATCCACATGTCGGCGCTTGCCGGCATCGACCAGGCGCTCTGGGACATCAAGGGCAAGGCGCTTGGCCAGCCGATCCATTCGCTGCTGGGTGGCCAGGTGCGCGACAAGATCAAGGTCTATTCCTGGATCGGCGGCGACCGCCCTTCCGACGTCGCCAACAACGCCAAGGACGTCGTCGCCCGCGGTTTCAAGGCGATCAAGCTCAACGGCTGCGAGGAAATGCAGATCGTCGACACCTACGACAAGGTGGAGAAGGCTGTTGAGACCATCGCCACCATTCGTGAGGCGATCGGCCCCTATATCGGCATCGGCGTCGATTTCCACGGCCGCGTCCATCGCCCGATGGCCAAGGTTCTCGCCAAGGAACTCGAGCCCTACAAACTGCTCTTCATTGAAGAACCCGTGCTCTCCGAAAATCGTGAAGCCCTGAAGGAAATCGCCAATCATTGCTCGACGCCAATCGCGCTCGGCGAGCGGCTCTATTCGCGCTGGGACTTCAAGTCGGTCCTGTCGGACGGCTATGTCGACATCCTGCAGCCTGACCTTTCCCATGCCGGCGGCATCACCGAATGCCGCAAGATCGCGGCGATGGCCGAAGCCTATGACGTGGCGCTGGCACCGCATTGCCCGCTCGGCCCGATCGCGCTTGCCGCCTGCCTGCAGGTCGACGCCGTCAGCTACAATGCCTTCATCCAGGAACAGAGCCTCGGCATCCACTACAACAAGGGCAACGACATCCTCGACTACATCTCCAATAAGGAAGTCTTCCACTATGCCGACGGCTTCGTCAGCATCCCGCAAGGCCCCGGCCTCGGCATCGAAGTGGACGAAGCCTACGTCATCGAGCGCGCCAAGGAAGGCCATCGCTGGCGCAACCCGGTTTGGCGCCATGAAGACGGCAGCGTAGCCGAGTGGTAAGAGCTCTCCTCCCGTAAACGAAACGCCCCGAACTTCGGGGCGTTTTGCTTTTTAACGAACATCCGCCCGCGCGCGCGGCCGCGTGTCATTGCGCTCCCAGGAGAAAATCGCCGGCGGTAGCGGATCCCGATCGCGGATGATATCCGCGCCTTTCTCGCCGATCATGATCGTCGGGCCGTTGGTGTTGCAGGAGGGCACGCGCGGCATGATGGAGCTGTCGCAGACGCGCAGGCCCTCGAGCCCTCGCACCTTCAGCTCGAGATCGACGACCGCCATGGCGTCCGTGCCCATCTTGCAGGTGCCGACGGGATGATGGTCGGTCTTGGCGTTGGCGCAGCCATAGTCGAACAATTGCGCCTCCGTTGTCAGATTGCCACCCGGCAGCCGCTCAGCCAGCACAAAGGGCTTCAGCGCATCCTGGCTCATGATGTCGCGGGCGATCCGTAGGCCTTCGAGCGACATCTTCATATCGTGCGGATCGCTCCAATAGTTCGGATCGATCAGCGGCGCGGCGGATGGGTCGGATGAAGAGAGCCGCACCGTGCCGCGCGAGCGCGGGTGCAGATAGGCGGAATTTAAAGTTACGCCGGCATTCTTCAGCCGTGCGACGCCCGCCTCGATGCCGGAGCCGAGGCCGAGATGGAACTGGATATCCGGCGAGCGGGCATCGGGATCAGCATACCAGAAGCCGCCGGTCTCGAAGAGCGACGAGGCGACGGGACCGGAGCGGAACAGCAGATATTGCAGCCCGGCCCAGAGCGTACGATGCAGCTTGGCGACATTGTCGTAGGTGTGGTCGCCGGTGCATTCCGAGATGACGAAAAGATCAAGATGGTCCTGCAGATTGCCGCCGACACCCGGCAGGTCGTGCGTGACCGGCACACCGACCGAGGTCAGATGGTCGGCCGGGCCGATCCCGGATTGCAAGAGCAGCTTCGGCGAGCCGATGGCGCCGGAGGAGATCAGCACTTCCCGGTCCGCCCGAATGATCTCGACACCCTTGTCTGTCACCACCTCGACGCCGACGGCGCGGCGGCCTTCGAGAATGATGCGCGCCACCCGCGCACCGGTACGGATGGTCAGGTTCTTTCGATCTTTGATCGGCGATAGGTAGGCCAGCGAAGCCGACGAGCGGCGGCGGTTGCGCTGCGTCAACTGATAGAAGCCGACACCCGCCTGCTGTCTGCCGTTGAAATCGTGATTATAGGGGATGCCGAGTTCCTGACCGGCGCGGATATAGGCATCGCAGATCGGCAGCGCCGATACCGGCATGGAAACGCCGAGCGGGCCGCCATAGGAATGATAGTCATCGGCAAAGCGCTGATTGTCCTCGGCGCGTTTGAAGTAAGGCAGCACGCTGCGATAGTCCCAGCCCTCGCAGCCATCCTCGCGTGCCCAGAGATCGTAGTCGACAGCGTTGCCGCGCGTGTAAAGCTGCGCATTGATCGAGGAGCCGCCGCCGATCACCTTCGCCTGCGTATAGCGCAGCACGCGGCCCTTCATATGCCTCTGCGGCACCGTCTTCCAGCCCCAGCTCGCCACCCCCTTGGTCATCTTGGCGAAGCCGGCCGGCATGTGGAACAACGGATTCCAATCACCGCCGCCAGCCTCCAGCAACAGGACTTTCACCATGGGGTCCTCGCTCAGACGGTTGGCGAGTACGCAGCCCGCCGGTCCGGCGCCGGTGATGATGTAGTCGTAGCTCATTCCAGTCCTCAAATTTATCATGTTCCCGGCACGAGATCGCATTTCCCTCCTCCCGATGGGGCAAGGGTAAATCCTTCACAGTCGCCCGATCCCCAGCCCACCATCCGCAGGGATCACCGATCCCGTGGCAAAACCGAAGCCCCCTTTGGCCAGCGCCGCAACGATGCTGCCGACATCGCCCGTCTCGCCCCAGCGCTTCATCGGCACCAGGCCGCCATCGATCAATGCGTCGTATTTCTCCGAAACTTGCGCCGTCATGTCGGTGCGGATGATGCCGGGCCGCACCTCGAAGACGGCAATGCCGGTCTCCGCCAGCCGCAGCGCCAACCCCTGCGAGAAGGCCGAGAGACCGGCCTTGCTGATGCAATAATCTAGCCTCTCAGGCGAACTCAGCGCTGCCGAGACCGAGGTGATGTTGATCACCGAACGCGGCAGCGACGTCTTCGCCGCGAGCATCGAACGAACGATCGCCTGGGTAAAAAACACCGTGCCGCGCAGATTGACGTCGATGATCCGGTCGAAATTTTCTGGCGCCAAATCAAGGAAATCGCCGCGCACGACGGGGCCAATGCCGGCATTATTGACCAGGCAATCGATCTCGCCCAAAGCCGCCCGGATCGCCTCGACGGTTCCCATGTGTCCCGAGAGAGCGGCAAGATCAGACTGCAGATAGATTGCCCGCCCGCCATTCCCCTTCAATTCCGCAAGTTCCGCCAACGGCGGCTCTACCTCGACACCGGTGATCGCCAGATCGAAACCGCTTCTCGCCAGCGCCCGCGCAATACCGAAACCGATCCCCTTGCGGCCTCCGGTGACGACGGCGATCGGACGCCTTGCCTTCATGACCGCAGCTCCTCCCGCACGATATGGTCGGCCACGCGCAGCGCTTGCGCGGCCACGGTCAGCGCCGGATTCACCGCCGCCGAAGTCGGCAGGAAGCTGGCGTCGACCACGAAAAGATTGGGGTGATCGAAGGCGCGGCAGAAGACATCGAGCGGCGCGCTCGAGCCGTCATTGCCGATCTTGACCGTGCCGCATTGATGCGACGGTGTGCGCTTGTCGAAGGGACGTGACAGCACGATCGGGAAGCCGGCCTTACGCAGCACGCTCTTCAGCTTCTTCACCAGATCGAGATGCGCCTGCCAATTGGTGCGCACCCACTGCAGCACGATGCGGTCGCCGTCGACCGTGATCCGGCTTTCCGGCGACGGAAGATCCTCGCTCATGGCATAGAAATCGATGGCATGGGCGGAAAGCCTGTTCAGAAGCCATTCCGGCACAGTCGGCATATTCGCCTTGAGGATCGTGCCGGAAACGCGTCCCAAAAGCTGAACATTGCCGAGCGGCGGCCCGCCTTCGCCATCCGAGAGATAGAAGTCGTTGAAGCCGAAAGTCTTCTGATAGACCGAATCATTCCGATACCAGGGCGAAATCGCCAGCACGGCAGAGGAATTATGGTTCATGAAATTGCGGCCGACCTGATCGGAGCGATTGGCAAGCCCGCGCGGATTCGCATCGTCAGCCGATCTCAGCAGCAGCACCGCCGACTGCACCGCCCCGGCCGCAAGGATGACCAGCTTCGGTCGTACGACATGCGCCTCTCCATAGGCGGAATAATGCACCGCGGCGATCATCCGCCCATCGCCGGCAGCCTGGAGCCGCGTGACGCGCGCGCCGGTCTTCAGCTTGACGTTCGGATATTGCAGAGCCTTGGCAAGCGCCACCGTCTCGGCATCCATCTTGCCGTCGGCACTATGCGGATGCGCATCCCAGGGCGTACGGCCCTTGACAAGCCACTTGTCGATATCGACGCCCAACGGCAGCGAATGCGGATGCATGCCACTGTCCTTCAGTCGCTTGCGGACACTGGCGATTGCCGGCTCGTCGGGTACCGGTGGAAATGGATAGGGTTGCGAATGCGGCGGTTCCCAGGGATCGTCGCCGAGGCTGCCGCGCACCTGATAGAGCTGCTCCGCCTCGCTATACCAGGGCTCCAGCTCCTCATACGGAAAGGGCCAGGCCGGCGACACGCCGTCCAGATGCCGCATCTCCTCAAAATCCTCGCGTCGGTAGCGGATCAGCACCGCGCCGTAGAATTTCGAATTGCCGCCGACATTGTAGTAGTTGCCGGGATTGAACCCCTTGCCGTCTTTCTCGTACCAGGTCTCCTTCGGGCGGAAATGGCCGCGCAGGAAGATCGCCCGCTGGTCGCGGGTTTCCGGTCGGTCCTCCAGCCGTTCGCCGGTCTCCAGGATCAATATGTTGGCGCCCGAGGCGGCAAGGCCGGAAGCGACAGTGGAGCCACCGATCCCCGAACCGATGATGACGATATCCGGTTCTGCCATGCTGCCGCTCACGCTATCCGAACCTGGCTCTGCGGATCGAAGAACACCGCCTTGTCGAGATTGAAGGCAAGCCGTGTCGTCTGCCCGGGGGCAATGCGGGCATCGGCGCGCAGCCGCGCCACGACGGATTTGCCGCCGAGGCGGACGATCGCAAACGTATCCGAACCGGCCGGCTCGACCACCTCGATCAGGCAGTCTCCTTCGGCGAGCGAATGGGCATTGCGGTCCGCACCGTCGAGGTCGGTCAGCGCCTCCGGCCGAATGCCGAAGATCACGTCCTTGCCGGCATGGGCGCCGAGTCCGGCGCCGCTCCCGTTGACAGGCAGCTTCAGGGGGGCCGCGCCATTCGGTCGGTCGAGCGAGACCTGCAATCCCGTCGGCCCGCTCTCCACCGTCGCGGTCAGCAGGTTCATGGCGGGCGAGCCCATGAAGTCCGCAACGAAGGTATTGGCAGGGTGATTGTAGATTTCCGCCGGCGTTCCGAATTGCTGCAGAACACCGTCCTTAAGGACGGCGATCTTCGTGGCCAGCGTCATTGCCTCGATCTGATCATGGGTGACGTAGACGATCGTCGTCTTCATGCGCTGATGCAGGCGCTTGATCTCGGTGCGCATGTCGACGCGCAGCTTGGCATCGAGGTTGGAGAGCGGCTCGTCGAACAGGAAGACCTGCGGATCGCGCACCAACGCCCGGCCCATGGCGACGCGCTGGCGCTGGCCGCCGGAAAGCTGGCTCGGCTTGCGGTCGAGCAGATGGCCGATCTGCAGCATGTCGGCCACTTGCTTGATCGCCTTGTCGCGTTCCTCCTTCGGAACTTTGCGGATTTCCATGCCGAAGGCGATGTTGCCGGCAACCGTCATGTTCGGATAGAGCGCATAGGACTGGAACACCATGGCGATATCACGTTGCGACGGCGCCAGGCCGTTGACCGAGCGGCCGGCAATGGCAATGTCGCCCGAGGTGATCGGCTCCAGCCCGGCAATGGTGTTGAGCAGGGTGGACTTGCCGCAGCCGGACGGGCCGACGAGCACGAGAAATCCGCCCTTTTCGATTTCGATATTGATGTCCTTCAGGATTTCGAGCGATCCATAGGACTTGCGCAGATTGGTGATTTTCAGGAAGGACATGGTCTTATCCCTTGACGGCGCCGGACATCAGGCCGCGGACGAAAAATCGGCCGGAGACGATGTAGACGATGAGGGTTGGCAGGGCAGCGAGGATCGCGCCGGCGAAGTGGACATTGTATTCCTTGACGCCCGTCGACGAGCTGACGAGGTTGTTGAGCGCGACCGTCATCGGCGTCGAACTGACGCCCGAAAAGGACGCGCCGAACAGGAAGTCGTTCCAGATATTGGTGAACTGCCAGATGACCGAGACGACGATGATCGGCCCCGAAGACGGCAGCAGGATGCGCCGGAAAATCTGGAAGAAGCTCGCCCCGTCGATCTGCGCGGCGCGGACCAGCTCGGTCGGAAAGGCCTCGTAATAATTGCGGAAATAAAGCGTGGTGAAGCCGAGGCCGTAGACTATGTGGACGAGGATCAGCCCCCATATGGTCCCGGCGATGCCGAAGAAACCGAGGATGCGCGCCATCGGGATCAGCACGATCTGGAACGGGATGAAGCAGGAGAGCAGCAGCATACCGAAGAAGATTTCCGCGCCGCGGAAACGCCACTTCGTCAGCACATAGCCGTTCAGCGCGCCGACCATGGTGGAGATGGCGACGGCAGGAACGACCATCAGGATCGAGTTGATAAAAAAGGGCCTGAGCCCCGTCGGCTGCACGCCGATCTGCGCCGTCGACCAGGCCGATATCCAGGGCTCGATCGTCCAGGTCTTCGGCAGGTTCAGCATGCCGCCCTGGCGAATCTCTTCAAGCGGCTTGAAGGAATTGACCAGCATCACATAGAGCGGCAGCAGGTAATAGACGGCAAACAGGATCAGCGCCGCATAGATCAGCCCACGGGTCAGCTTGCCGTGCGAGATGGCGTTTTGCGGATTGGGGTTGCTCATGCGCGTTTCCCTCCGCCGATTTCCGAATAGAGATAGGGGATGATGATGGCAAAGATCATCGCCAGCATGATGATCGCCGACGAGGCGCCGATGCCCATCAGATTGCGGGTGAAAGTGTAGGAATACATGAAGGTAGCCGGCAGTTCGGTCGCCTGCCCCGGCCCGCCGCCAGTCAGCGCCACGATCAGGTCATAGGCCTTGATCGCGAGGTGGGCGAGCACGACGAAGGCCGAGAGGAACACAGGCCGCATCAATGGAATGATGATGCGGCGATAGGTGGTGACCGCCGACGCGCCGTCGATCTGCGCCGCCTTGATGATCTCGTTGTCGACGCCGCGAAGGCCGGCAAGGAACATCGCCATGACGAAGCCCGAAGACTGCCAGACGGCGGCGATGACGACGCAATAGATCGCCATTTTCGAATCCTTGATCCAGGTGAAGGAAAAACTCTCCCAGCCCCAGAGATGCATGGTGTTCTCAAGGCCGATGCCAGGATCGAGAAACCATTTCCACGCCGTTCCCGTGACGATGAAGGACAGCGCCATCGGATAGAGATAGATCGGCCTCAGCAGCCCTTCGGCACGGATTTTCTGGTCGAGCAGGATAGCAAGGGCGAGGCCGAGCGCCGAGCAGATGGCGATATAGAGGGAAGCGAAGATGCCGAGATTGGTGATCGCACGCCACCAGTGCGGCAACGCCCAAAGCCTATCATAGTTGGTGAAACCAATAAGGTTATAGGAAGGCAGCATCTTGCTGTCGGTCAGCGACAGATAGCCGGTATAGGCGATAAAGCCATATACGAAGATCAGAATGACGACGAAGCTCGGGGCCAGCACCAGCTTGGGCAATAGCACCTGCATTCGACTGCGACTGTTCATGGTCGAACACCTAGTTTGATTATCTGCGTACGGAGCAAGTGAAGCCCTCGCCCGAACCCTCTCCCCGCGAGCGGGGAGAGGGTGGCCGACAGGCCGGATGAGGGGCACTCCTTGCTCCGAACTACCTTACTTCGCCGCCGCAACCGCCGAGACGAGTTCCTTGACCGCGTCATCCGACGACAGATCGCCGTTGAATTCGCGGGTTACGACGTCGTAGATCGCGTTCTTGACCGCCGCCGGATTGGCGTGGCCATGGGCCATGGAGCCCATCAGCGTGCCGTTCTTGTTGGCTTCGGCCAGATCCTTGATCGCCTTCTTGCCGCAATCATCGAAGGCGGTATCCGGAACGTCGGTGCGGGCCGGAACCGAGCCCTTGACGACATTAAAAGCCGACTGGAAGGTCGGGCTTTCGATCGAGGACGCCATTTGCATCTGCGCCGGGATCTTGTCGGCGGAGACCTTGAACATCGCGAATTGGTCGGAGTTGAAGGTCACCGAGCCCTGCGTTCCCGGGAAGCGGATGCAGACGAAATCCTTACCCGGCACCTTCTTCGCCTTCAGGAATTCGCCCTTGGCCCAGTCGCCCATGAACTGCAGGCCGGCCTTGCCTTCGATGACCATGCCGGAGGCAAGATTCCAGTCGCGGCCGGAGAAGTTGTCATCGACATAGGAGCGCAGCTTCGTCATGCGGTCGAAGGCTTCCTTCATCTTCGGGCTGCCGAGCGTATCGGGATCGAGATCGATGAACGCCTTCTTGTAGAAGTCGTTGCCAAACGAGAGCACGACGGCGTCGAAGATCGTCGCATCCTGCCACGGCTGGCCGCCATGGGCGATCGGCGTGATTCCTTGCTTCTTGAAATTGTCGAGCAGCGCGATCAGCTCGTCCCAATTCTCCGGCACCTTGCCGCCGGCCTTGTCCAGCGCTTCCTTGTTGATCCACACCCAGTTGGTGGAGTGGACGTTTACGGGAGCGGCGATCCAATGGCCGTCATATTTGGAGAATTTCTGCAGGGCGGTCGGGACGACCTTGTCCCAGCCTTCCTTATTAGCGACCGCATCGAGATTGCCGAGCGAACCTTCCTTGGCCCAGTCGAGAATGTCGAAGCCGAGCATCTGCACGGCGGTCGGCGGGTTGCCACCCGTGACGCGGGCGCGCAGAACGGTCATGGCCTCGCTGCCACCACCGCCGGCAACCGGCATGTCGACCCAGCCTATGCCCTTCGATTCCAGGTCCTTCTTCAGGACTTCCAGCGCCGACGCCTCGCCGCCCGAGGTCCACCAATGCAGGACTTCAACGCTTTCAGTCGCATGCACTACGGTCACGGTGCCCGTCATAAGAAGGGCGGCCGCAGCCACAGATGTCATCAATTTACGCATATTTTCCTCCCGGTTTTAACAGTTGCGCAGCAAGACCTCCTCCCGCTGCTTCCTCCCTGTTCCGCGCTCTTCGCGAGGAACAAATCCACCACGGCCTCCCAGCCATGGGCATTCATCTCACCTCGGCATCCACCAGCCGGTGCGCCGGCCGATATGCATGTTGAGCGTTTTTGTCTCGGTATAATCTTCCACCGCATGCCGGCCGAGCTCGCGCCCAAGTCCCGATTGGCGATAGCCGCCGAAGGGCAGTTCCGCCGCACCATCCATGAAGGTGTTCATCCAGATCGTGCCGGCCCGCACCCGTCGCCCGATCGTCAGGCACGTGTCGAAATCGCGGCTCCAGACGCCGGCGGAAAGGCCGTAATCGATGGAATTGGCGATGCGGATCGCATCTTCGGTCGTCTCGAACGTCAGCACGGAAAGGACAGGCCCGAATACCTCCTCCTTCGCCACCGCCATCTCCGGTTTAACGTCTGCGAGAATGGTCGGCGCCATGTACTGGCCGAAGCCGAAATCGATCTGGCTGCCGCCATGCGCCACGGTCGCGCCGCTCTTTGCCGCGCCGGAAACATAGCCCTGGATCTTCTGCAAATGTTGCGGCGTGATGATCGCGCCCACTTGCGTGGAAGGGTCGAGCGGATCGCCGACCCTCACCTTTTCCGACAGGCTGGCGATACGCGCTGTGACATCCTTGGCAATATCGCGATGGATGATCAGTCGCGAGCCGGCATTGCAGCATTCGCCGGCGTTGAAATAGGCGCCGAACACCGCGGCATCGACGAACTCATCGAGATTGGCGTCGGGAAAAACGATCTGCGGGTTCTTGCCGCCGAGTTCGAGCGAAACCTTCTTCAGCGTCTGCGCCGCACTCGCCATGGTCAGTCGCCCAACGCCGGTCGAACCGGTGAAGGAGATCATGTCGACATCCGGATGGCTGGTCATCGGCGCACCGACATCGGCACCCGTTCCGACGAGGATATTGACGACGCCGGCCGGCACGCCGGCTTCCATCAGGATTTCGCCGAGCACCAGAGTCGAGCCAGACGTCAGCTCGGAGGGTTTGACCACCGCCGTGCAGCCGGCGGCCAGTGCAAAAGGTAACTTTTGACTTACGATAAGGAACGGGAAATTCCAGGGCGTGATGATCGAGACGACCCCGATCGCTTCACGCAGCACGACGCCCATTGTGCCGTCACCAAGCGTGTTGTAGCTCTCGCCGTGCAGATCACGTGCAAGGGCGGCTGCATAGCGCCAGATATCGGCGGAACCGGCAATCTCGCCGCGCACCTGGGTAATCGGCTTGCCGGCCTCGATGGCGTCGAGATAGGCGAGCTCCTCGGCTCGCGCCGAGATCATGTCGGCAGCCTTCAGCAGGATATTGGAGCGTTCCGCCGCCGTCATGCGCGGCCAGGGACCGTGGTCGAATGCCTTGCGCGCGGCCGCGATAGCCAGATGCGCATCGTCCTTAGTCGCGGATTTATAGCGGCTGACGGTGACGCCATGGCTCGGCGCCACGCGCTCGATCGTGCCGGTCTCGATGCCTTCGACCCATTTGCCGTCGATCAGCATCTTGAATTCGCGCACTTTTACATCGGGAAGCGCCTGTGGCTTCGCAAGAACCGTCATCACCATTCCCCCTTGAACTCGGCGGCGCGTTTGCCGGCAAAGGCCGCAACGCCCTCCTTGAGGTCGCCGGTTTTGGCGACCAGGATCGATCCCAACGCCTCGACGGCGGACCCATTATCCTCGCCATTGGCCGAAGCGATCATCAGCTTTGCAATCTCCAGCGCCGCCGGTCCGCGCGTGGCAATCCGCGCTGCGTAATCCCTGGCGGCGGCAAGCACCGTTCCCGTTTCGACGACCGCGTCCACAAGACCGTAGGCGCGTGCTTCCTCGGCGGAAAACATCTCTCCGCCCAGCACCATGCGCCGCACGATCTGCGCGCCAAACCGCTTGGTAAGCCGCTGCGTACCGGACCAGCCCGGAACCATACCAAGGCTGGTTTCCGGCAGGCCGATCCTGATCTGGCTTTCCGCAATGCGGATATCGGCCGCAGCCGCCAGTTCCAGCCCGCCGCCGAGCGCATGACCATTCAATGCGGCGATCACCGGCATGCGGAGCGTCGCCAGCCGCTCGAAAACACGATGGCCGAAGCGCACCCAGGCATGGCCGAACTCGTTGGCCGCCATACCGCCCCAGGCCTTGATATCGCCGCCGGCCGAAAAGGCCTTGCCTTCGCCGATAAGGATCGCGACGCGGACGGAACTATCCGCCTCCACATCGTCGCAGGCAGCGGCCAGCGCCTTCAGCATGTCGATGTCGAAGGCGTTGAGCTTTTCCGGCCGCGAGACGGTAATCGTCGCGACGGAACCTTCTACAGAAACCTTGACCTCACCCATGGCGCGCTCCTTCCAGAACACGCTTGGCCTTGGCGGGCAGCGTCAGACCGATAGGCGCGTCTTGGAACAAAGCTGCATCCATCACCTTCAGCCGGTCGGAGACGAGCAGCGGGAATTCCGACTGATCGAGAATATGCGCCTCCAAATCGACGCCGGGCGCGATCTCCGTCAGCAACAAACCGTCCGGCGTCAGCTTCATCACGCAGCGCTCGGTGACATAGGTGATATCCTGCCCCTGTGTGATGCCGCGGGGGCCGGAGAAGGTAACGTGCTCGACCGCGTTCACCAGCTTCTTCAGCTTGCCTTCCTTCTCGATGACAAGCCGGCCATCCTCAACACCAAGCTTCGCGCCAGCATTGAACATGCCGGAGAAGACGATCTTCTTCGCCCGCGCGGTGATATCGACGAAGCCGCCGGCGCCGGCCGTCACATGCGGCCGGAAGCTGAGGCGGGAGACATTGACCGAACCGTCGCGGCCGATCTCCAGGAAGGAGAGAAGCGAAGCGTCGAAACCGGCACCCTGGAAATAGGTGAACTGATAGGGCGACGGCATGAAGGCATCGGCGTTCGACGCACAGCCGAAGGCGAAATCGAGCAGCGGCACGCCGCCGACCGCCCCTTGCTCGATCACCCAGGTGACCGCGCCATGCAGCCCCTCTTCCATCAGGATACGCGGCACATTGGCCGAGATGCCGAAGCCGAGATTGACGGCGCTGCCGGATTGCAGCTCCTGCGCCACCCGCCGGGCAATGACCTTCTGGATATTGAATTCCGGCACACGGAAGCTGTCGAGCGGCCGAAAGATCTCGCCCGAGATCGCCGGATCGTAAAGCGTCTGCGTAGTCTGTTTCTGATCCGGATCGACAATGATATAGTCGACAAGAACTCCGGGGATGCGCACATCATGCGGTTTCAGCGAGCCTTCCTTGGCAAGGCGCTTGACCTGGGCAATGACGATTCCCCCATTGTTGCGGGCGGCGAGCGCCTGGTCGAGACCGCCGAGATAGGCGCCCTCATGCTCATAGGTGAGATTGCCGCGCTCGTCGGCAGTCGTCGCCCGGATGATTGCCACCTGCGGCGCGATCGCCTTGAAATAAAGCCAGTCTTCCCCTTCGAACAGGATACGCTTCACCACCGGCTCGGCCCCGGCTGCCGCATTCATAGCGCAGCCCTCGCGGTTCGGGTCGACGAACGTATCGAGACCGACCTTGGTCAACACGCCGGGACGCTTGGCGGCGGCCTCGCGATGCATGTCGAAGAGGATGCCGGACGGAATATTATAGGCCGCGACATCGTTGTTGCCGATCATCTGCCAGATCAGCGGCGGTTCGGAACTCGACGGGCCGGACGGATAGGAGCCGCCGATGATCGTCTTCAGCAGACCTTTCCTGGCAATATGATCGACGCCCTTGATGCCGCTCATATCACCGGCGGCGATCGGATGCAGCGTCGTCAGGTCACGCGGATGGCCGGTCGCGTCGAAACGCTCGCCGATCGCCTTCAGCATCAGGTCCGGGCAGCCGAGACCGCTTGAGGAAGAGACGGAGACGATGGCGCCATCGGGGATCAGGGCAGCCGCCTCGGCGGGGGTGATATGCTTGTTCATCGCGACGCTCAAAGTCCTGGATCAATCTTGGCGGCTTCGCGGGTGGCAGCCGATTTGACGACGGCGAGACCCGTTGCCAGCGACCACACACCGTCCTCGCCGGTCGCCGACGGCTTTCCCCTGCCCTCGATCGCGCCATGAAAGGCGGCAAGCGCCGTCTCATAGAGATTGTGGTGATGGAGCGGCAGCTCGTTTTGGCCATCGCGGTCGCGCAGGTAGACATGACCGACAGGCTGCTGCGTCATGACATTGCGGCCGATCAGCGAGCCGTCGGTGCCGTGCACCTCGAAGCCGGTCTCGGCATATTTTGTGGTAAAACCGTCGTGGAACTGCGCAATGACGCCGGACCTGAACCGCAGAGCCCCCATGACGGCATCCTCAAGCCCCGCCTTGCCCATGCCACCGCTCTGGCCAAGGGCGATCGCTTCCACCGGATCGTCGTTCAGCACAAAGCGCAGCGTATCGGCATCGTGTACGGTGATATCGAGAATGACGCCGCCGCCCGCCTGCGGCTTGTCCACCCGCCAACCCTGCAGATGCGGCGGCAGATAGACGGCGTGAAAAACGCGGGCGCTCAGCGGCTTGCCGATCTTGCCGGCGGCGATTGCATCCCGCATCGCGCGGAGGCTGGCGGCATTGCGCAGATGATGGTTGGTGCCCATGATCACGCCAGCGCCCTTCGCGGTCTGCACCATGAGGCGCGCGTCTTCCAGCGTCAGCGCCAGCGGCTTTTCACAGAGCACATGCTTGCCGGCCTTGACTGCCGCCAGGGTCTGGTCGCGATGCAATTCGTTGGTCGTCGAGATGTAGACGGCATCGACATCGGGATCTGTGACGAGATCGGCGACATCCGTCACCGATTTGGCAATACCATTCTCAGCCGCATAGGCGCGGCCGCGCTCCGCGTCCCTGCTCATCACCGAGACGACGTCGCCGCCGGTTGCGCGTATTGCGCCGATCATCCATTCGCGGGCGATTGTGCTTGCACCGATCAAGCCCCATTTTACATTGGTCATGACACGGCCCTCCTTGCCGCTGGGTCCAGCCCGGTTCCGCAGCTTTGACGCACCACCAGCCGAACGGCGCTGACGATCGCCTCCGCCTCCACCTTGCCGGAATTGATCTGCTTCAAGAGCAACTGTGCGGCGCGCCGGCCCATGCCCTGCGGATCGACGGAAACCGTCGTCAGCGCCGGCACTGCACTTTCGGCCTCGATCACGTCATCGAAGCCGACCACCGCAAAATCGACGCCCGGCTCCAGCCGCCGCGCCCTCAGACCGTCGCAGACGCCGAAGGCGACCGCATCGTTGAAACACACCGCCGCCGTCGGCTTATGGGCCAGCAGCATGGCGCGGCCGACCGCTTCGACCCCGCCGGCGCGCGACGGCGCGGTCGCAACGACGAGATCGTCGTCAAATGCGATCTCCGCCTTGGCGAGCGCATCACGATAGCCGTCGAGCCGTTCGGCAAAGACGGCGGTGTTGGCAAAGCCGCCCATGAAGGCGATGCGGCGGTGGCCGAGACCGGCCAGATGCTCGACCGCCGCCGATGCGCCGGCAAAATTGTCCGACACCAGTGACGAGACCTTTGCGCCGGGAATATTGCGCACGACGATCACCACCGGAATGCCGGCATTGGTCAGCGATTTGAAGTCGGCCGCTTCCGTGCCGCGCGCGGGCGAGACGATCAGGCCGGAAATGCCGTGCTCGCGCATCGAAGCGACGACCTCCCGCTGCCGGTCTATGCTCTCGCCGGTATTGGACAGGAACTGCACATAGCCGGCCGACTGCACGACCATATCGACGCCAACGGCGAGCTCCGCAAAGAAGCTGTTGGTGAGGTCGTTGACGACAATGCCGACGATCTTCGACTTCGATTGCCGCAGATTGGCGGCACCGCGATTGTAGACGTATCCGAGCTCGCGGATCACCGCATTCACCTTGGCCCGCGTCGCCTCGTTGACCAGCGGGCTGCCCTGCAGAACGAGCGACACAGTCGATTTCGACACGCCGGCGGCGTGCGCAATATCGATGACCGTGACACGTGCCTTGCTCATGAAGCTCCACCAAATCCCTTGCTCTTCGTTGTGGGATAATTATTTGGAACGTTCCAAATTTTGTCAATGGGTAAATGGAAAGGTTTGACGAGAATGCTTAGAAGGCTGCGCGAAAACGCACAATTCGCGGACGTTTTCGGGAGAAAAATAAATCACGCGCCGAAGCCTCGTCTCCGAGAATATCCTCACAGAAACTTGGAACGATCTAAATTATTGCGCTTCGACCGGGCAGCGGAAAGAGAAAACGCCCGGCAACCGAACAGGTTACCGGGCGTCCAATGGAAACGAAAATATGCGAGCTGGACGAGCGCGCCGCTTCCCGATCCCCAAAAAAAGTGCGCCCGCGGTATCGGCGCAGATACCGCAGGCGCGTTATGCGTCCCTTGAAACCCCAAGGGAGACGCAATCCTGAAGCATGATCCCGAAAAGTGTGAAACGGTTTTCGGACAAGATCATGCTTGAGCAAAAAAGTTCGAAATCACTCCCGCTCGCCGGTGAAATTCAGCAGGAGCTGGAAGATGTTGACGAAGTTCAGGTAGAGCGACAGCGCACCGAAGACGGCGAGCTTCTGTGACGATTCCTGATCGTAGTTCTCGGCATATTGTTCCTTGATATTCTGCGTATCCCAAGCGGTCAGGCCGACGAAGACGACGATACCGATGACCGAGATCGCGAACTGCAGCGCGCTCGAACCCAGGAAGATGTTCACGACGCTGGCGATGATCACACCGAAGAGGCCCATCATCAGGAACGAGCCGATGTTGGAAAGATCACGCTTGGTCGTATAGCCATAGAGGCTGGTCGCGCCGAACATGGTCGCGGCGATGAAGAAGGTCCGCGCAATGCTGGTGCCGGTGAACACCAGGAAGATCGAAGCGAGCGACAGGCCCATGACGGCGCAGAAGGCCCAGAACATCGTCTGCGCCGTGCTAGCCGACATCGATTGGATGCGGAACGAGAAGAACAGCACGAAGGCGAGCGGCGCCAGCATGACGACCCACTTCAGCGGCGTCTGGAAGATTGGCACATAGAGCGCCGGCGTCGTGCCGACGATCAGCGCGACGATGCCGGTCACCACAAGGCCGATACCCATGTAGTTGTAGACGCGCAGCATATGCTTGCGCAGACCTTCGTCGAAGAGCGCCTGCGAGCCGGCGGCGGCTCCATAGCCGTATCGCGGATTGGTCGGGTTCATGGTCGTTCTCCTTTGATTCAAACTAGTACAGACTGCGGGCCAGCTTTGCGGCCTCGCCATCGAGCTCGGCCGCCTTGCCGTTGCCGATCAGCGCGTAAGCGACCTCACCGATCTGCCAATAGGCAGCCTGGACGTCGTCACGCTTCACATGGCTCACCTTCTGGACGGCGAAATTGCCGGGACGGACGGCAAACAGCGACAATTGACCGCCTTCGCCGGCATTGATTGTCATTTCAACGCTCGGACCGAAATCGGAGGGATAGATTTGCGCATCGGTGACGCGCCAACCCTGCGGCAGCTCCGGCAGGACGATTGCTGTCGATGCGCGGATTTCGTCCGGATTATAGGCCGCATGCGGCGGCTGCGACGTCATCGCTTCGCGCAGGGCCGTCGCCCGGTAGGCTTGCACCGCACCATCGACGAAAGCGGGCGCCGGAACGGAAGCGTTGACTTCGCTCGCGCTGAAAGCGCCGAAGGATGTATGCGCGACCCAGCCGGCCGCCATCAGCATCACGACGGCGGCAACTCGCTGGAACGAGCTCAGAACCCGGCCATAAGCCAGCCCGCGCTCCAGCCGCCGTGCGGCTTCGCGCGTTTCCGCCTTTGCTGCCAGTCCTTCGCCCGCGAGCGCCATGCGCAGCTCGCCGCGAATGCTCATATCGGCCATGACCTTGGCGGCGATCGCGGGATGTTCCGAAAGATAGGATTCCACCTCGACACGGCGCGCGACGGTCAGCTCACCGTCGACATAAGCATCGAGATCAGCGTCGATGACGGGATCAATTGTCTTCATTGCCGCCTCCGATAAGTCGAAGATGCGAAACCGCGGGTGTATTCTCGAAATTCCTCAGGCTGGCGCGGGCGCGGGCGATGCGCGACATCAGCGTGCCGACGGGAATGCCGAGCGCAGATGCCGCCTCCTGATAGGAAAGATCTTCGATCGCCACGAGATGCAGCGCTTCGCGCTGCTCTTCCGGCAGGTTGAAGAAGGCGTTGCGCACCTGTTTCAGGCGCACGGCATGATCCTGCGAGGCCGGAAGTGCCTGGTCGAATTCAACAGCCGCCTCTTCATGGCGGCGATTGAGCGAGCGCGTCTGGCGCAAGCGGTCGATATGGGCATTGTGCAGGATCGAGAGCAGCCAGGTGCGCAGGTTCGCGCCGCGCCTGAAGGACGACTTTCGCTCATACGCCCTGACCAGGGCATCATGCACCAGGTCTTCCGCCTCATCCGCATTGCGGACCAGCGAACGGGCGTAGCGTCTCAGCGAACCGAGCTGCGCCAAAACATCGAATGTGCGTCCTTTGCGTTCCATACCCCAATATACGGAAGCCGAGACCATCTTATTCCACGGGCGGACAAATATTTTTTCCAAGCGGCTGCGGCAGCCGGCATTGTTGAATATATCAGTGCGCGAAAATGACAGAGGACGATTTGATGAAGAGCATCCGCATTGCAGCCGCCTTGATCCTGCGAGGCAACGGCGACACCTTACTGGTCCGCAAGCGGGGAACATCAGCCTTCATGCAGCCGGGCGGCAAAATCGAAGCCGGCGAAACCGCCGCGGCCGCACTTATCCGCGAACTGAATGAGGAAATCGGCCTGCGATTGACTGCGACACAGCTAAGTCCTTTCGGCAGCTTCGAAGCTGAGGCCGCCAACGAGCCGGATCATCGCGTGATCGCCGAGGTGTATCGCCTCGATATCGGCGATGATCGCATTCAGCCCGCCGCCGAGATCGAGGAAATACGGTGGATATCTCCAGCCAATCCGGGCGATATCCCTTTGGCACCCCTCACGGAACACCACATCCTGCCCGCTCACCGGCATCTGCTTTCCGCCGGCATGGACTAGAACCGGGTTAATTCCCCGACGCGTTCGCTTCGACCAAAACCGGATCGGCGCGATAGTCTTTCGGGAAAATGCGCTGCAGATTCTTGATCTTCGGCAGGTCGTTGATGACGATATAGGGATAATTGGGATGGGTCGTCAGGAAGTCCTGATGATAATCCTCGGCGGCATAGAATTGCCGTGCCGGCTCGATCTTAGTGACAATGGCCCCTTCGAAAACCTTGGCGTGATTGAGCTGGTCGATATAGGCCTTGGCGACGTTGGCCTGCTCGGCATTGGTGGGGAAGATCGCCGAACGATACTGCGTGCCGCTGTCCGGCCCCTGATAGTTGAGCTCCGTCGGATCATGGGCGACAGAGAAGTAGATTTGCAGCAGATGCCCGTAACTGATCTTGTGCGGATCGAAAACGATGCGCACGGATTCGGCATGTCCGGTATCGCCGGTGCCCACCATCTCATAGTGAGCCGCGTCCTTGTTGCCGCCGGTATAACCCGACGTGGCGCTGATGACGCCGTTGACATGCTGGAACACGCCCTGCACGCCCCAGAAGCAACCGCCCGCAAGAACCGTGGTCTCCGTGCCGGCGGAGCCCGGCTTTTCGTCCAGGGCCGGCGCCGGAATGACGCGAGCGTCTTCGGCCGAGGCGCTGGTAACGAATTGCAACGCAACGCCGGCAAGCAAGATCGCACCGGCGGTAAAGGCGGCCGGACGGGCAACACGCGGCAGACGCCTGCGGATCATATCTTTCGATGCACCGTTCATGATGATCTCCTCTCGGCAGCGATTATAAAATCTCTCGTCGCTAGCGGATACGGGAAGATAGGGCATTTTGTTACACACGGGCGCGTGAAACACCGAAACGTGATGGCGCGTCACGGCCGAAATGGCAAACGAACGAATCGGAAGCCGGGAATGATCTCAGAGATCCATCATCATCTCGTGCCACGCCTTCCCGCCATGGTCGGATGCGGATGGCTTTATGTAGCGATATCCCATCTTCTCGTAGAGCGCGACGTGGTGGTCCCTGCACATGAGATGGATCGTCTTCTTGCCCATCTCGGTCATCCGGCGGATGAACTCGGTCATCAGGAGCTTGGAATAGCCTTTGCCTTGCTCGGCGGGATCGACGACGACCGACATAATGACGACGTTTGCCGCAGCCGGATCGTGACCAATCAGTTCCTTGAATTCCTCGTCCGACATCACGACGTCAAATGCGCATCCGCTGTTGATGAAACCGACAATCCGGCCCTCCGCCTCAAGGATCAGAAAGCCCTCCGGATACTCCGCTATGCGCGTTGCGATCTTTTCCAACGTCGCTGCCTCATCGCCCTCATAGGCGGAGGTCTCGATGTTGAAACAATAAGCTGCATCGCCCGGTACGGGTTGGCGGAAGGTGAGCTGCATGATCATGGATATCTCGTCAGGGTTCGTATTTCCAAGCCGATATAGCGCATTCCGGAAATGATTGTGCTGCATTGATTTCAGCTTAAAATGCACAGTATGCATTCGATCCTACGCCGCCTTGATCTCAACCTACTTGTTGTCTTCGATGCCATATACCGGCACCGAAGCATCCTCGCCGCATCGAATGAACTGGGGATGAGCCCATCGGCCTGCAGCCATGCGATCGCGCGGCTTCGCGATGCTCTTTCCGACGAGTTGTTCATTCGCTACGGCAATGCCATGCAACCAACTGCGCAGGCGATGGAGATCTCGGCTGGTGTTGAAGAGGCGCTTCGAATCCTTGGAGACCAACTGGCCGCTGCGCAGCCCTTCCAGCCGGCGACCAGTCGCCTCGCCTTCACCTTCGCCGCGACAGATTTCACCGCGTTCGCAGTGCTGCCATCCTTGATCTCTCGCTTGGAGAAGGAAGCTCCTCACCTCCGGATCAAGGTCATCCATTCCGGGCACGAACAATCGCTCGATGATTTGGCAGCCGGGAAAGTGCACTTCGCCCTCGGTTTTACGGAGGGCTCTGCCGCCACCTATGAAGGCGTCGAGGGGTTCAACTGCTTCTCCGACGAGTATATCGTTGCTGCGCGGCAGAACCACCCTCGGATCAGCGACACTCTCACCTTGGACCAGTATCTGCGCGAGCGGCATGTCGCCGTGCTTCCGTGGAGCGACGCGGGAAGCGTCGTCAGCGGGTCGCTATCCAAAGCAGGTTATCGTCGGGACGTGGCGGTCGAGCTTCCGAGTGTGATGGCTGCTCCATTCATCGTAGCCACGTCGGATTTTCTAATCACGATACCAAGGCGAGCGGCGGAGGGACTGGCAAAGGCAGTTCCTCTTTCGCTGTATCCTGCGCCATTCAAACTTCCGATGTACACGCTTCGGGTCTTCTATCATTCCCGGCATGCCAGTGCACCGGCGCATCGCTGGATGCAGGATCAGTTACGACAAGCCTTCTCCAGCGCCTGAAAATGACGGATGACATTGGCCTGCCGATGGAACCGCTCAATAATGCGGCGGCTTGGTGATGGCCGGCGCATCCAGCGTCTGTTCTTCCAGCGTCAGGAAGCGCTCAGTCAGCCGGTCGAGCTTCTGCCGCGTCTGCTCGATCACTTTCCACTGCTCCGCCACCTGATCGGACAGTTCCTCGATTGTCTTGGCCTGATGGGCCACCTGTTCTTCGAGCGCGGTGATGCGGCTTTGTTCGTCTGACATTTCTGTTCCCCTTCGGCAGCGATCTATAGCACTCGGATAACAGGCGTATAGAGTCTCAATGCGGCATAGGACAGGCACAGGCGCCTTTTGACGGTGATGTGACAAAACTGAAAAACAGGTGAAAAGACCCGTTACCTAACTGACATCAGGGCCTTCTAAACAGGACGGCAGGAAGCGCCGGTTCTGAAGGAACTCCCTTGGCAAGCGCTCTCTTTCTAAGATTTCCGGAGAAGCGCCTTGAAGATCATCCAGATCACCGACACGCATTTGAGCCCCAACAAGCCGCATTTCAACGGCAATTGGGAGCCGCTGGCGAAATGGATCGAGGCGTGCGGCGCCGATCTCATCATCCATACCGGCGACCTCAGCGTCGACGGCGCTGACAAGGATGAAGATCTTATCTTTTCCATGGACATGATGCGGCAAGTCTCCGTGCCGATGCTTATCGTGCCCGGCAACCACGATGTCGGTCACCTGCCGGGCTCCTATCAGCCTGTCAATCCGGAGCGGCTCGCGCGCTGGCGTCGGCTCGTCGGCCCGGATTATTGGGCGGAAGACGTCTATAATTGGCGGCTGATCGGCCTCAACAGCCTGTTGATGGGCTTCGAGGATGCCGAAGAGCAGAAGCAGTTCGACTGGTTGCAGGACTTGCTCGAAAGCCGTGGCGACCGCCGCGTTGCCCTCTTCGCGCACAAGCCGCTGTTCGTCGATGCGCCAGATGAGGGTGATACCGGCTATTGGAGCGTGCGCCCGGCGCAGCGCCGCCGGCTTTATGATCTAATCGCGGCCCATGATGTCGCCCTCTTCGGCAGCGGCCATCTGCATTGGAGCTGGGAAGGCCGCTTCAACGACACGAATCTCGTCTGGGCACCGCCCGGCGCCTTCATCCTCGACAAAATGGAACGCGAAATGCCCGGCGAACGGCTGATCGGCGCTGCGATCCATCAGCTTGGCGAGACGGTATCCACCGAGCTCGTCGCCGTGCCCGGCATGACCGCCTACTTCCTCGATGACGTCGTCATGGAAGTCTATCCGCAGGCGGCACCCAAGGCACAGAAGGAGCCGACCGAATGAGCGCCCTCTCGCTTGCCGGCATCACCAAATCTTTCGGCGGCAACGCCATCCTGAAGGGCGTCAGCCTTGAGGTCGAGCCGGGCGAGTTCATCGCCCTCGTCGGCCCGTCCGGCTGCGGCAAGAGCACGCTGCTGCGCATTCTCGCAGGGCTTGATCACGCCGACAGCGGCGAAATCATCCTTGGCGGAAGCGACGTTTCCGGCGTTGCGGCGGCAGATCGCAACATCGCCATGGTCTTTCAGTCCTACGCGCTCTATCCGCACCTGACCGCCTCGGAAAACATCGCCGTGCCGCTCGCCATGCGCCGCCTGTCGCGCGTCCAGCGCCTGCCCTTCATCGGCACGCTGATCCCCGGTCAAAAGAATATCCGCTCCGGCATCATCCGCGATGTCCGCGAGATGGCGACGTCCCTGAAGATCGACCATCTGCTCGACCGCAAGCCCGGCCAGATGTCCGGCGGCCAGCGCCAGCGCGTGGCGCTCGCCCGCGCCATGGTGCGCCGCCCCGCGGTCTTCCTGATGGATGAGCCACTTTCCAATCTCGACGCCAACCTGCGCGTCCATGCCCGCGGTGAAATCGTCGACCTGCATCGCCGCGCCGGCGTGCCGACCGTCTATGTCACCCACGACCAGGCCGAGGCGCTCTCCATGGCCGATCGCGTCGCCGTGATGATCGGCGGTCAATTGCTGCAATTGGCAGCGCCGCAGACGATCTACGACGATCCGGCCCATGTCGAAGTTGCCCGCTTCGTCGGCCAGCCGCGTATCAATCTCCTGCCGGCGCGGGTCGAAAACGGCACCGTCGCCTTCGGCGGCATCCGGCTGGCGCTGGAAGACGGCAGCGTTGCCGGCAACAATGTCACGCTCGGCATCCGGCCGGAATTCGTGCGCCTCACCCAGGGCCGTCAGGATGCGCTCGCCGCCCATATCGAGCGCATGGAGTTCCTCGGCTCCGAGGTGATCCTCTATGCCAAGCTCGACGCCATCGGCGAAACCATGGTCGTCAAGCTCGCCCCGGCCGAAGTTGCCGGTCTCTCCGCCGGCGTGCCGGTTGCACTGAGCCTGTCGGCGGAACAGGCGATGGTCTTCGCCGAAGATGGCCGCCGTCTGCGCGCGAGACCGTTGACTGTCGACGCTAGCCGGGAGAAGGCCCATGGCTAGCATCGCCGCCACGTCCCTGCCGATGCAGTCGGTGGCGGCACGCGAGCGCGGCGAAGCTCGCACGGCCCTGCTGCTGGCGCTGCCGGCCATCATCCTGATCGTAATTTTCATTCTCCTGCCGATCGTCGCCGTCGTCTTCCTCGGCTTCACCGATTTCCAGCTTGGCGACAAAAGCTTCCGCTTCGTCGCCTTCGAGAATTTCGCACATCTTCTCAGGGATCGTACATTCCAGAAATCCCTATGGAACACGGCGGTCTATACGGCGATCGTCGCGCCCTTCTCGATCGTTCTCGGCCTCGGCGTGGCACTGTTGATCGAGAGCGAAGGCATCGGCCGCAGCTTCTTCCGAACGGCCTATTTCCTGCCCGTCGCCTCGCTGATCGTCGCCATGGCGACTGTCTGGCAATATCTCTTCCATCCGACCATCGGCCCGATCAATGCGCTTCTTGCCGAAATCGGCCTGCGCGGCCCGAATTGGCTCGGCTCGTCGGCAACGGCGCTCTACAGCCTGTCGATCATCGGCGTCTGGCAGTCGGTCGGTTTCAACATGGTGCTGTTCCTCGCCGGCCTCACCGCCATTCCGCGCGAGCTCTACGCCGCCGCCGAAGTCGACGGCGCGAAATCGGCGTGGGATCGCTTCTGGCTCGTCACCTGGCCGATGCTCGGACCGACGACACTGTTCGTCACTACGATCAGCATCATCAACGCCGTCAAGGTCTTCGATACCGTCAAGACCCTGACCGAAGGCGGCCCGAACCATGCCTCGGAAGTGCTGCTCTTCACCATCTACCAGGAAGGCTTCGTCTATCTCCGGGTCGGCTATGCCTCGGCAATGACCACGGTCTTTCTCGCCATCCTCGTGGTGCTGACCTTCCTGCAATATCGCATCCAAGACCGGCAGGTGCATTACACATGACCTGGACAGGCTTCACTCCCGGCCGCATCCTGCGCCTCGCCGTGCTGATCGTCGGCTCGCTCGTCTTCCTCGCGCCCTACATCTTCATGATCTCGACTGCCGGCAAGGCGCAGGACGATATCTTCACCTCCGCCCTGAAGCTCATTCCGACGCATTTCTTCTATGTCGAGAACATCACGCATGCGTTAGCCAAGGTGCCGATGGGCACGCTGCTGCTCAACGGTGTCCTCGTCTGTGGCCTGATCTTCTTCTTTCAGGTGCTGATCGCCATTCCCTGCGCTTACGCCATGGCGAAGCTGAAATTTCCGGCCGCACGCACGATGATGGTACTGGTCATGCTTGGCCTGCTGATCCCGATCCATGCAACGGCGCTGCCGCTCTATGTCGGCTTCAACAGCCTGTCGCTGCTGAACAGCTATACCGCTCTCGTCGCACCCTTCTCGATCTCGGTCTTCGCGATCTTCATGTTCCTGCAGTTCTTCCGGGCCATGCCCGACGACCTGATCCATGCCGCCCGCCTCGACGGCATGTCGGAACTCGGCATCGTTGCCCGCGTCATCGTGCCGAACGCCTGGCCGGCCGTCACCGCCTTCGCGATCTTCTCGGTTGTCGCACACTGGAACGACCTCTATTGGCCGCTGATCGTCGTCAGCAAGCAGGACTACGCCACGCCGCCGCTGGGCCTCATGTATTTCCGCGCCGCCGAGGCAGGCGACGATTACGGCGCGCTGATGGCCGCCACGCTGATTATCACCCTTCCCCTCGTCGGCGCATTCCTTCTTGCACAGAAGCGCTTCGTCGAGGGCATCACCATGACCGGTCTCAAAGGCTGACTGGTTCCCTAGAGCGGATGATTTTAGATCGCATCGATCTAAAATCTGAATCCGCTCTAGAATCAAAGAAGTAGAGCATGATGTCGTCCGAAAACCGCTTACACTTTTCGGCATCATGCTCGAACAGGAGAACGAGCGATGAAGCATATCACCCAGATTCTCGCCGCCGCGGCCATTTCGATGGTCGTGACGGTCCCGGCCTATGCCGAGACGACCTTGACGGTTCACTATCCGATGCCCGGCTTCTTCAAGAACGTGATGGACACGATCTCGAAGAAGTTCATGGAGGAAAATCCCGACATCAAGATCCAGTTCGCTGCTCCTTCGGCCACCTATGAAGAAGGGATTCAGACCATCCTGCGCCAGGCCGGCACGAGCGAGATGCCCGATGTCACCTTCATCGGCCTCAACCGCCTGCGCATGATGGACGAGCGCAACGTCGCCGTAGATCTCGGCCCCCTCGTCAAGAAAGAGGGCAACATGGCCGAGCAGGGCTTCTCGGACACGATCCTGAAGCTCGCCCAGGTCAAGGGCAAGCAGGTCGGCCTCGCCTTCGCAACGTCGAACCCGATCATGTACTACAACGCCGACCTGGTGAAGGCTGCCGGTGGTAACCCGGACAACCCGCCGAAGACCTGGGATGAAGTCATCGCGCTTGCCGGCAAGATCAAGGCGCTCGGCAACGGCGTCGACGGCATGGACTTCCGCTGGCAGGGCGACGACTGGATGTTCTCCGCCCTCCTCTTCGGCGCCGGCGGCAAGATGCTGAGCGACGACGAAACCAAGGTCGCCTTCAACGGTCCGGAAGGCCAGAAGGCCGTCGATCTGATCGCGCGCTTCGTCAAGGAAGGCGGCATGCCGGTCTTCACCAAGCCTGCCGGCGAACAGGCCTTCGCCGCCGGCAAGGTCGGCTTCGAATTCCAGACGACCGGTGCACTCGTCAACACCATCAAGAATGTCGGCGCCAAGTTCGACCTGCGCACCGCCAAGATCCCGCTGATCGACCCGGTCAACGGTCGCCTGCCGACCGGCGGCAACGCCGTCGTCATCCTGACCCATGACCCCGTCAAGGAAGAAGCTGCCTGGAAGTTCGCCAAGTTCGCGGCCGGCCCCTATGGCGCCTCGGTCGTCGTTCCCGGCACCGGCTATGTTCCGAACAACGAACTCGCCGCCAAGTCGCCGGATTACCTTGGCGACTTCTACAAGAAGAACCCGCTGTTCCAGGCAGGCCTCAGCCAGATGTCGGTCATGATCCCCTGGTATGCCTTCCCGGGCGCCAACGGCGTCAAGGTCACCCAGACGATCGTCGACAACCTGTCGCGCATCGTCGACGGCTCGGCTGCGCCGAAGGAAGCGCTTGATGACGCCGCTTCCGACGTCGAAGGCATGCTGCCGCGTAGCTGATATTCGATCTGATCGCAAAAGCCGCGCCGCTTCTCTTCGGAGAGGCGGCGTTTTTATTTGCGGCATGCTACGGAATGGCGTTGAGATCGCGGACCGTTCCACCGGGTCGTAACCGATAAGCCACGGTCAGGTGGCGCGGCGGCGCGGCATTCTCCGCCATGTCGAGCAGCAAAGAGGCTGCTGCGGCTCCCATGGTCCCGTCCGGAATTTCGACCGTCGTCAGGGAAACCTCTCCTAGAAAGCCGAGGGAAATCCCGTCGAAGCCGGCGACCGACATATCGCGCGGGATCGAAAGGCCCTGGCGCCGAAGAGCCCCCATGACGCCGAGCGCCAGCAGATCATTGGAGGCGATGATCGCCGTCGGGCCAAACCGCGAAACCGCATCCGAAAGATCGAGCTGTTCCAGGCTATTCACGAAGGAAATCTCCAGGGCATCCAGGGGCCGCTGCCGCGCCGCCTCCATCGCCCTGACATAGCCGAGATAGCGCAGCCTCGCCCGATCCGATGCCGAAAAATGGCCTGATATGAACAGGATGCGGCGGTGCCCCTTGTGCAGGAGATGCTCGGTCAGGTCCCGGCCCGCACCGAAATTATCGGTCGCAACGGCGGCGGTAAAGCGGGCGGTCGGCGGATTGCCGAGCAGCACGGTCGGCGGCAGGGCAGATGACAGGACGAGGCTGCGTTCAGGATCGCAGAGCGTGAGGATGAGACCGGTCGGCTGCTGCTGGAGAAGCGATGCGACGGCATCGGCTTCTTGTGCCGGATCATAATTCGATTGCGCGATCAGCACGCTATGCCCGGCATGCAAAGCCCTGTTCTGGATGCTCGAAAGCGATGCCGCAAAGACGGGATTGGTGATGCTGGGGATGAGCACGCCGATCGCCGGCCGGCCATTGCCGCTGCGGCTGCCGGGGCGATAGCCAAGCTCCGCCGCCGCGCGGCGCACGCGCCGCACCATTTCGTCGCTGACCGGGCCGTTGCGATTCATCACCCGGCTGGCGGTCGCAACCGAACAACCGGCGCGAAAAGCGACTTGCTGGAGCGTCGACATGATCTCACGCACCTCCGGCTTCACCTCCGGCAGCATCGAGAATAGCATCGGCCTACGGGAGTAGCCGGCTATTATCCGAGGTCCGTGACAGTTATTTGAAGGATTTTTATCTCCCTCAGCTCATCCATTTCCGATGTTCGACAAAGCGCTCCGCGACGAGATCGATGAAGATCCGCGTTTTTGTCGGCAGGTAAGTGCGGTTTGGATAGATGGCGTTGATTGAGAATTCCGCCGGCTTGTAGTCCGGCAGCATCCGCACCAGCGCGCCGGAGGCCAGATCGTCCATGATGAGAAAGCTGGGTGCCAGGAATACCCCCTGTCCGTTCAGCGCCATATAGCGCAGGGTCTCGGCACTGGTGGTCACGATATTGCCGCCGACCTTCACATCAACCTGTTTCTCGGTCTCGGTGAAAAAACGCCAGTCGTCGCCATAGGGGTAATAGGAGTAGCGCAGGCAATTGTGGCTCGCGAGATCGGCGGGTTCCGTCACGGCGGGATGCGTCCGGGGATAATCCGGTGAGCAGACCAGCACATGCCGCCAGGGCGTCAATCGCCGTGCCACCAGGCTGGAATCGGGCGGCATCGTCGTGCGGATGGCAAGGTCATAGCCCTCCTCGATCAGGTCGATCATCCGCTCGCCGATGCTCAGGTCGACCGTCACGGAAGGGTACAGGCTCAGATACTCGTTGATGACGGGCGACAAGAAGCGGGTAATATGCGTGCTGGTATAGAGTTTCAGCGTGCCGCGCGGCGTCGAGGTTGCGGCACCCGCAGCACTGTCGGCCTCCTCCAGATCGGCGAGAATCTGGCTCGACCGCTCGTAATAGAGCTTGCCGGTTTCGGTGAGACTGACTTTGCGCGTCGTGCGGTTCAGCAGCCGGACGCCGAGCCGATCCTCCAATGATTGTATATGGTTGCCGACCATGGTGACCGACATGTTGAGGCGTCGCGCGGCTGCCGAAAACCCACCGCATTCCACCACGCGACCAAACACCTGGAGGCTCGTCAGCCTGTCCATATCGACCCTCGATTATCCGCTCTGAGTTGATGATCCTTCCCGATTTAAGCACATTATCACGCGACACGTCAGGGCGCATTCTCCAGCCATCGAAACACCGGCCTTCGCACAGAGGTCGAGATCATGGAGAGAAACAATGGTTGAGTTGCCTCGCAAGGAGCAGTTCCAGACCGTCCTGGAAGCAGATGTCAAAACCCCCGCCGTCGCCGAGGCGCCGGCCACTGGAACTCCCGCAGCTGAAACTCCGAAGTCCAAATCGGGCGGCAAGATAGTCAAGCGCACGATCATCGCCGCCGCATTGCTGGCCGGCGCCGCCTTCACCGGCGACTATGGCTATCATTACTGGACGACGGGCCGCTTCATCGAATCGACCGACGACGCCTATGTGAAGGCCGACTACACCACCATCGCTCCGAAGATTTCCGGGTATATCGCCGAGGTGCTGGTCAACGACAACGATCACGTCAAGGCCGGCCAGGTGCTGGCGCGCGTCGACAACCGCGACTATCGCGCAGCGCTGACCCAGGCTCAGGCCGACGTCAAGGCCGCCGGGGCCGCCATCACCAATCTCGACGCGCAGATCGCCCTGCAGCAATCCGTCATCGACCAGGCCAAGGCTACCATCGTTGCCTCCCAGGCTTCATTGACCTTCGCCGAAGCCGATGCCCAGCGCTCGCAAAACCTGATCCGCAACGGCGCGGGTACGACCCAGCGCGCCGAGCAGAGCCAGTCTGCCCGAGACCAGGCCGCAGCCAACCTTCAGCGCGACCAGGCCGCCCTCGTCGCCGAGCAGAAGAAGATTGCGGTGCTTCAGACCCAGCATGATCAGGCCGTCGCCCAGCGCGATCGAAGCGCCGCAGCCGCCCATCAGGCCGAGCTCAATCTTTCCTATACCGAGATCGTCGCTCCCGTGGACGGCACCGTCGGCGCCCGCACGCTGCGTGTCGGTCAGTTCGTCACCGCGGGCACGCAGTTGATGGCGGTCGTGCCGCTCAACGCGGTCTATGTGGTCGCCAATTTCAAGGAAACGCAACTGACCTACGTCCGCCCCGGCCAGCCGGTCGACATCAAGGTCGACAGCTTCCCGGATGCCGCCATTAAGGGCCATGTAGACAGCGTATCGCCGGCAAGCGGCCTCGAATTCTCGCTGCTGCCTCCGGACAACGCGACCGGCAACTTCACCAAGATCGTCCAGCGCATTCCCGTGAAGATTACGCTCGACGATGCAAGCCTTGCCGGCCTGCTGCGCTCCGGCATGTCGGTCGAACCCGAGATCGACACCAAGGCGGCCGTACAGAGCCGGCACTGAGGCGAGGGATTATCCAACCAGACTGGATGATCCTTCCCTTCCTTCCTCGATTATCACTCGGACCTCCCCGTGAGACTGTCTCTCTCAAAGAGCCAGAGGAGAAACGTCATGGCTACGCTTCAGATCGCCACAAACAGCAATTCCTCCGCAAAGCCCGTCCCCACAGCAGGCGGTGCTGCCACCATGAGCCCGCTGAAGATGTGGACCGCCGTCATCGGCTCCACGCTCGGCGCCTTCATGGCGGTGCTGAACATCCAGATCGTCAACGCTTCGCTCGCCGACATCCAGGGAGCGATCGGCGCCGGCACGGACGACGGCGGTTGGATTTCGACGTCCTACCTGATCGCCGAGATCGTCGTCATCCCCCTGACTGGCTGGCTCGCCCGCGTCTTCTCGGTGCGCACCTATCTGCTGGTCAACGCCGTCCTGTTCCTTGTCTTTTCAGTTGCCTGCGCCTTCGCCGCCAATTTGCAGCAGATGATCATCCTGCGCGCCATTCAGGGCTTCTCCGGCGGCGTGCTGATCCCGATGGCCTTCACCATCATCATCACCCTTTTGCCCAAGGCCAAGCAGCCGATCGGCCTTGCCCTCTTCGCGCTGTCGGCCACCTTCGCTCCGGCCATCGGCCCGACCATCGGCGGCTATCTCACCGAAAACTGGGGCTGGGAGTATATCTTTTACGTCAACCTCGTCCCCGGCGCGATCATGGTCGGCATGCTCTGGGCTTCGCTCGACCGTGCACCGATGAACCTCGGCCTGCTCGCCAAGGGCGACTGGCCCGGCATCGTCACCATGGCGATCGGCCTCGCTTCGCTGCAGACCGTATTGGAAGAAGGCAACAAGGATGATTGGTTCGGCTCGCCCTTCATCGTCCGCCTGTCTGTCATCGCCGCAGTTTCGCTGACCCTTTTCCTGATCATCGAACTGCGCGCCGCCCATCCGCTCCTCAACCTGCGCCTGCTGGTACGCCGCAACTTCGGCTTCGGCATCGTCGCCAACTTCCTGCTCGGCATCGCGCTTTATGGCTCGGTCTTCATCCTGCCGATCTATCTGACCCGCATCCAGGGCTACAATTCCGAGCAGATCGGCATGGTTCTCGCCTGGACCGGTATCCCGCAGCTCCTCTTGATCCCGCTGGTCCCGCGCCTGATGAAGCGTATCGACCTGCGCATCATGATCGTCGTCGGCTTCGCCCTCTTCGCCACCTCGAACTTCATGAACATCTACATGACCGCGGACTATGCCAGCGACCAGCTTTTCTGGCCGAACATCGTCCGCGCCATCGGCCAGGCCCTCGTCTTCACGCCGCTGTCGGCCATCGCCACCTCGGGCATCGAAAAGGAAAATGCCGGTTCCGCCTCTTCGCTCTTCAACATGATGCGCAATCTCGGCGGCGCCGTCGGCATTGCCATGCTGCAGACCTTCGCCCAGAAGCGTGAACAGTTCCATTCGAACATCCTGACGGACTCGGTCACGGTTTTCGACGAAGCCACCCGCGCCCGCATCGCACGACTGACCGCCTATTTCATGAATCACGGCGTCTCCGATGTTGCCACCGCCCAGCACAAGGCCATCGTCGCCGTCGCGCTGCGCCTGCGGCAACAGGCCAATATCATGGCCTACAGCGACACCTTCTACCTGCTCGGCATCGCGCTCGTCGCTGCGCTCATCGCCAGCCTTTTACTCAAGAAACCCGGCCATATCGAAGGCGGTGGCGCTCACTAGAGCAATTCCAGGAAAAGTGCGCAGCGGTTTTCCGTCCGGAATTGCGAAAAAACAAAAAGACGGAGCACCCCCTCCCTCGCCTCAGGAGACACGATCATGACCACCGTCAAAACCCGCCAGTCAGTACCTTCATTGTCTGATCTTCTCGATATCGAACATCCCGTCTCCGAGCGGGGCACCATCAGCCCGGCCGCGATCCTCGCTCTCATCGAATGGCTCTCAAGCGACGAGGCCCATGCGCTGGATGAGGCCGGCCTGACCTTCGGCCTTGGCCGCCGCCTGAGAAGCCTCGGCCTTCCGGTCGACCGGCTGAGCTTGCACCTCATGACCCTGCATCCGGAAATCATGGGCCGCTCTGTCGCCTGGTCGCCGAACGAACCCGTACAGATCCGTGACCGCGAGCACGGAGCCATCACCCAGATATTCCTGCACAGTGCTTTGTGGAAGGCCATGAACACCCGCGATATCGTCATCGCCGGCCGGGGCGACGATCACGATCAATGGGAACAGCTCGACACATTCGCCGGCCGTGGTCTGGTCGAACTGATGATCGTTCCGCTCTGCAATGCCGACGGCCCGGTCAGCGCCGCCTCTTTCGCCACCAAACGTCCGGGCGGTTTCACATCCCCAGAACGGCAAGTGATCGAACGCATCATGCCGTCGCTGCGCAATGCCTGCGAGCTCCGGACGCTGCGGCAGGTTGAGCTCAGCCTGCTCGATATCTATATCGGTCCGATGACGGCGCAGCGCATCCTCGCCGGCCACATCCGCAAGGGCGAGATCGAGACCATGGAGGCCGCACTCATGCTCTGCGATCTGCGCGGCTTTACCGAGCTTTCCAACCGCCTGCCCGGCGAACGCGTGATGGAGCTGCTGAACGTCTATTTCGACGCCGTCGTGCCGGCAATCGCTCGCGAAGGCGGCGAAGTCCTGAAATTCATGGGCGATGCCGTTCTCGCCGTTTTCCCCGGCTATGACGCAACCCGCTCCAGCGATGCCGCGCTCGCCGCCGCCAAAGCCATCCTCGCCCGCCTCGAAACGCTGTCTTTCCCCGATGCCCGCCTGCAAGCCGGCATCGCGCTGCACTACGGCGAAGTCAGCTACGGCAATATCGGCTCCGGCCGCCGCCTGGATTTCACCGTCATCGGCCCCGACGTCAATCTCGTCAGCAGGATACAGGGCGTATGCAGCGATAGCGGCCAGCCGCTACTAATGTCGCAGGATTTTGCGAAGAAGCTCAGCGATCAACAGAGCATCTCGATCGGCAGCCGAGCACTCAAGGGATTCGAAGAAGAGATCGAGCTGTTTGCGCCGGATTTAATCTCGCCCGCCAAGGGCGAGATTGGCTCCGCATTTGCCGCCATCATCACCAATACTGACCTATCCTAGAGCGCTACATGCTGCGCATTCCGCCGGATCGCCTGCGGCGGCTGCCCCGTCTCCGAGCGGAAAGCGCGGCTTCGGCAAGCTGTTCCACGGACAGAGGCGTGCGCAGATTGCGCTTGCCGGTTTTGACCAGGGCGAATTTGCGACCGTGCCTGCCCTTCCCGAGATCGCACAATGGAATGCCTACGAAAACGCTCGCCAGGCCATGATGCCCAATCTGTCGCGTACCAAACCGGCAGACCGCTACAAGATCGCCTAAGCGACTGAAAAACCTCGCACTACGAAGCCAAGCGTGCCAGCATCCCCTTACGTGAGGCGCTGGCATCGGCGCTATATTAGCAATTGTATATTTACATCACATCTGGACTCAATTTGCTGCTTTCGCTCCATACTATCTAGGATAGTGCTCCAAAAATTGGTAATCGTCACTGGCATCGGTCTCGGAGGGGCCGGCTGTTGTGAGGCTTGGGGCGTAGCAACGATGCATCATGGTGCGGGGTCCGAAGACTATTTCAGGCTGAGCGCGCCAGCGTGTGCGCTGGAAGCCGTGCTATGCAAAAACGGAATTACTCTGGACTGTCCCGAGACGGCTGGCGGCCGTGCCGATGAAGCCGGTTTCGTGCTTGGCTTGCAGCGTCAGGAGCCGGCGCTGGACCGGGTGAAGCTCGGCGAATACTTCGTTCCGGTCATTCCCTTCCCGCAGGGTACGATCGGGCTCGCCAGCCTGATCCTCGATCCGCCCGGTAAGATGCGACGCGAGGAAACCACCAATATCTATCTATCGCGCCGAACCTTCGACCAGATCGCCGACACGCTCGGCACCGAGCGCATCGTCGAACTTCCGCTCGCGCCGGGCATTGCCACCGGCGACACCGTTATCGAAAACCTGTTTTCCTGCCTGATCCCGGCCCTCGAACAGCCGGACCGGACGAGCGCATTGTTCATCGATCACGTCGGCAAGGCCTTCAATGCCCATATCGCCCAGCGCTACGGTCGCATGCAGATGGCGCGACCCGCCGTGATCGGCGGCCTGACGCCCTGGCAGTTGCGCCGCGCCCGCGACACGATCAATGCCCGGCTGGATCAGGATGTGTCTCTGGCCCAGCTTGCCAGCGACTGCGGCCTCTCCACCAGTCATTTCGCCCGCGCTTTCGCCCGCAGCACCGGCATCCCGCCGCATCGCTGGGTGATGCAGCGCCGTGTCGATCGCGCCAAGGAACTGATGCGAACGGGAATGCCGCTGGCCGAAATCGCGCTGATGTGCGGTTTTTCGGATCAAAGCCACCTCACACGCGTCTTTTCGCATTCCGTTGGCCTCACGCCGGGGCGATGGCGGGAATCGCAGATATCAGCCGCTTTCGATATGGCCCCGATCGCGTTGAGAGAAGCCGACCCCTGCTGATCATCAGCAATCTGCGACATCTAGGCCCTTGATCTTTGCTGCACCGCAGCAGATCGTCGACAGGCACCCAAACAGACGAAAATGCTGTCATCAAGCAATGTCATCATCGTCTCGCAACCATCAGCAGATCCGACCCTTTGAAAGGATGCTCTCATGTCTGAAGCAGAAGCACGGACGCCTGCCGCTTCCTCCGGAAAGGCCGAACGGCTCTTTTTCCTCGATATCAATGACGGACGAATTCTCTCCTCCGCCATTGACGGAACCGATCTCAAGCTGATCATCCAACGCCCGGGCCGCAGCCCGGACGGCGTTCTTGTCGACAGCGAAAACGGCTGGCTCTACTGGACGGAAATGGGCACCGACTACAATGCCCATGACGGCTCGATCGAGCGCATCGACCTCGACGGCAGCAATCACGTGACGCTGATTGCGCCGGGCGGCACGCTGGTAACGCCGAAGCAGATCCAGATCGATCGCGAGGGTGGCAAGCTCTATTGGTGCGACCGCGAGGGCATGCGGGTGATGCGCGCCAATATCGACGGCTCCGACATCGAAACCCTTGTCCAGAACGGCGACGGCCCCGCCGACAGTGCTGATATTGAGCGCTGGTGCGTCGGCCTCGCCCTCGACCTGCCGCGCGGGCAGGTATACTGGACGCAGAAGGGACCGCCGGATGCCGGTCTCGGACGCATCTTCCGCGCCGGCATCAATATTCCTGAGGGCGAGACGGCAACGAGCCGCAGCGATATCGAGACCTTGCTCGACAAGCTGCCGGAACCGATCGACCTCGAACTCGATCTCGCTACGCGCACTATCTACTGGACCGACCGAGGCAATCTTCCGCGCGGCAATACCGTCAACCGCGCCAACATGGACAAGGTCGCCGCCACATCTGAAGTCGTCCTCGAAGGCCTGGACGAAGGCATCGGCCTGTCGCTCGACCTACCGAACAACCGCATGTTCTTCACCGACATCGGCGGCAATCTCTATTCGGCAAGCCTGGATGGTTCGGGTGAGCGCGAGTTGCTGCACCACGCCGGCTCGTTCACCGGGATTGTTTACGCGGTGGTTTGAGTTTCAACTGGTTTTGGGTCCGAGGATTGCCCCTCACCCCAGCCTTCTCCCCGCAAGCGGGGAGAAGGTGGCCGCCCTTCGATAAAAACTCAGGAGGCCGGATGAGGGGCTTCTCAGCACTCAATTACCGCCGCGAACGCCATCCAGCAGGTGCGGCAGGCTTTTCACGCCTTCATTCCGCAGCTCCACCGGCAACAAGCCTTCCGGCAGGTCCTGATAGGATACCGGGCGCAGGAAGCGGCGGATGGCGAGCGTGCCGACCGAGGTCGTGCGGCTATCCGAGGTCGCCGGGAATGGGCCGCCATGCACCATGGCATGGCTGACTTCGACGCCGGTCGGCCAGCCATTGGCGAGGATGCGCCCGACTTTGCGCTCCAGCACCGGCAGCAGCTTGGCGGCGATGGCATAGTCGTCGGCATCGACCTGCAGCGTCGCGGTCAACTGGCCTTCGAGCTTTTCGGCAATCGCAATCATCTGGTCGATGTCCTTGCAGCGGACCAGCAGGCCGCTGGCGCCAAAGACTTCATGGCCAAGCCGGTCGTCGGCCAGGAAATGCTCGACATCCGTTTCGAAAAAGGCACCAGGGCTGCGGTTGACGCCTTCTGCCGGAGCGCCGCGCGCGACGGTCTTCACGGCCTCATGGCCGGCAAGTGCTGCAACACCATTGTCGAAAGCGGCATGAATGCCAGGCGTCAGCATCGGCGCCGGGGCCGAACCGGTGAGTGCTGCACTTGCCGTGGCGATGAAGCGATCGAGATCGGGACCGTCAATGGCAAACAGCAGACCCGGATTGGTGCAGAATTGACCGGCTCCAAGCGTCAGCGAACCGATGAACGCATTGCCGATCGCCTCCGCACGGGCTGCAAGAGCTGCCGGGAACAGGAAGACGGGGTTGACGCTGCTCATTTCGGCGTAAACCGGGATCGGCTCGGGCCGAGCCGCCGCGATTGCGCCAAGCGCCACACCGCCGCCGCGCGAGCCGGTGAAGCCGACCGCCTTGATATGCGGATGGCGGACCAGTGCCGCGCCGGTCTCGTTCGCGCCGGTCAGGAGCGAGAAGGTGCCTTCCGGTAGACCGCAGGCAACGACGGCGGCGCGGATGGCGCGACCAACCAGTTCGCCGGTGCCCGGATGGGCAAGATGGCCCTTGACGACGACAGGACAACCGGCCGCCAGCGCCGAAGCGGTATCACCACCGGCAACCGAGAAGGCGAGCGGGAAATTGCTGGCGCCGAAGACGGCGACGGGGCCGAGCGGAATCTGACGCAGGCGCAGATCCGGACGCGGCAGCGGCTTGCGTTCCGGCAACGCCGGATCGACACGCAGATCGAGCCATTCGCCCGAACGAACCACTTGCGCGAACAGCCGGAGCTGGCCGACGGTGCGGGCGCGCTCGCCCTGCAGGCGGGCAGCCGGCAGGCCGGTTTCTTCGGTGGCGCGCTCGATCAGCGCATCGCCGATCTCCATGATATTGGTCGCGATCGTTTCCAGGAAGGTCGCGCGGGCCTCAAGGCTGGTAGCACGATAGGTATCGAATGCCCGGCCTGCCAGCTCGCAGGCGCGGGCGACGTCCGCCTCGCTGGCGATTGCGAAGGCTGGCTCCAGGTTCGCGCCGGTCGCCGGGTTGATGGCGCGCACGGATTTGTTGTCGCCGGTCGAATCCGCGCCGATCAGCAAATCGCCGCTAATCACAAAAGACTGTGTCATGGGTATTCCTTGATGATGCCAGGGCGTTGGGAGGTGCGCCCCTCAGAAGCAGATAGCAAGATGAAATGACAGATGTAAGATGATAATCGTCATCTAAATATCAAGCTTTGTCCCAGGAGATGAGACGGCTGCGACCTTATGCACCGCAGCGTTTCGAAATCAAGGATGCTGCTGCACGCTGAGGCCACCGTCGATGGTCAGGCAGGTGGCATTCATGAAGGGACACTCGTCGGAAATCATGAAGACGGCGGCGAGCGCAATCTCCTCCGGTGTTGCGATCCGTCCGCCCGGATGCAGCCGCATCGTCTCCGCCTTGGCGGATTCGGGATCGGCAAAGCTGTTCCAATAGTCGATGACCTTCTGGGTCGCGACGTAGCCGGGCGCCAACGCGTTCACTCGGACACCCTTGGCCGCATATTCGAGCCCCAGCGATTTCGTCATGCCGAGCAGGGCATGCTTGGCGAGCGGATAGGGAAAAGTATGCGGGATAATGGTGAAGGCATGGGTGGAGGCAATGTTGAGGATCGCGCCGCCGCCCTCGGCGATGATGCCGGGCAACACCGCCTTGCAGCAATTCCAGGCACCCTTGAGATTGATGTCGAAGCAGCGCTGCCACTCTGCATCGGTCGTCGCCAGCGGTTCGGCAAAGACATTCACGCCGGCATTGTTGATCAACGCATTGAGCCGGCCGATCTCTCTGCTCGCCTGCGCAACGACAGCCTCGATCTTCGCGGCATCGGTAATGTCGGCCGCGGCATGGCCGAGCACTGCACCCGCGGCCTTCAGCGCTTCCGCCTCGCGAGCCAGCAATGCGCCATCCATATCGATAAGGAACAGGCCCGCGCCTTCCGCGGCACAAGCCTTGGCGATCGCCAGGCCGATGCCCTGTGCAGCGCCGGTGATCAGGATGCGCTTGCCGGAAAGTCGATTGGTCATGAGTGTCCTTCCTCGAACTGGGAACCGCTAGGCGATCGCTTCCGGACGTACCTGCAGGCTCACGGACATCGCCTCGCCCGGCTCCAACACGGTGAGATCGCCGAGGTCCGGCAGATTATGCCCGTTTGCCAGATGCGACATCGGTTCGAAACAGAAATAGTCGCGCTGAAAACCCGGATCAAAGCCGGCATCCGAAATGAAAATAAAATAATGCCTAAGTTGCTGATCCGCCATCAAATGCAGCCGCGTATCGTGTTCGGGCCAAACGATCTCCGCCACGCCATCCCACCCTTCGAAGCCGTTGTTGACCCAGCGATACGGCAATCCGCGCCCCGTCGCGAAATTCAGGTCGCCGGGAATATCAGCCGCCTCTCCCGGTAGCCAGCCCTCCACTTCCGTCCAGAACCGCCGCGCCGGCGCCTTCAGCGTCGTTGCCGATGTCATTGGGAAGTAGGGATGCCAACCCAGGCCGAAGGGAAGTGCCTCCGGTCCAAGGTTCCTGACGTGAAGATGCATGTCGAAACATCCGTCATGAATGGCGAAACGCTGCCGCGCCTCATAGGCATAGGGCGTACCATGGCCTGCATGCGAGAAGCCGATTTCCGCCTCGCTGCCGCTTTGGCTTAAAACAGCCCATTCCGACTGCCAGCCCTCGCCATGCAGATAATGAGGATCCCAAGGCGTATTGGGCTCGAAGACATAGTCCTTACCCCGGAAGGTAAAGCGATTGCCCTTCACCCTGTTGCCGAAGGGAACGAGCGGATAGCAACCGGAGGAGCGCGCATCGGCCTCATCCGAAGGCGCTTCACGCAGCAAAGGCAGACGCGCACCGTTCCTCTCCCACCAAAGGCCGAGCACGATGCCGCCGCGCGTGGAAAGCCGTGCGGTCAAGCCGCTATCCGTGAGCTCCACCACCGTCATCTGCAGCCTTTGTCCCCCGCGTGCATCGATGAACCCGGCATGGACGGTAGATTTCATCATATTTATTGTCAACATTGGTAGGATTTATATACAGTCTGCTTGGGATGGCCGCGCTCGGTGATTGCGGGAGGCGCAGAATGGGGAACAATCGGAGAGACGGTGCCGGCAGCGGCAAGACGGGGCGCAAATTGACCGCGGCTATGCCCGGGCTTTCGGAGGGCGGCAAGCGCGGCGTGCGCGAAGCGCTGCTGCAAAGCTTCATCGACAGGATCATCTCCGGCGAAATGGCCGAAGGGTCCACGCTGCCGAACGAAGCGGAACTGACCGAGCAATTCGGCGTCAGCCGCACCAGCCTGCGCGAAGCCATGCAATATCTAGCCGCCCTCGGCATGATCCGTTCGCGCACGCGAGCCGGCACCACCGTGCTTCCGCGGGAGAACTGGAACTATCTCGATCCGCTCGTGCTCGACGCCACCTTGCGGCTCGGCAATGACGACCGTTTTCACGCCTCGCTGATCGAGGCCCGTCAATTGCTGGAACCGGCCGCCGCTGCGCAGGCCGCCGCCAACGCCAATGCTCACCATCTCTTCCGCATATCGAAAGCTTTCGAGGAGATGGTGGAGGCCAATGCCCGCGACAACGAGGCCTGGAGCCGCGCGGATCTTGAATTTCATACCGCGATCATCCGCGCCAGCGGCAATTGGGTCTATCTGCAATTCGCCACCGCCATCCGCGCCGCACTGCTCGCCAGCTTCCGCCTGACCAACCGCGCCAGCCCGTCGCATGAACAGGCGATCGCCATGCACCAGGAGGTGCTGGAAGCCATTCGCATGCGCCGCCCGGACGATGCCCGCAGCGCCATGGAGCGCCTGATCGGCGTTGCCCGCAGCGAGATTTCGGATGCGTTGAGGAAAGCACGCGGTTAGCCGTATGGTGTTGCGGCTGAGTTCATGCCAATTTACCGCCCATCCGAAAGACTGAACGCGGTCGTTCTCATGTCCATTGCGCTCCTCGCCGATCCGATCGTCCAGTTCTGCATCTTGGTGGTCATAGGCACATTCATCAGCCGCTGCCTGCTTCGCCACCGGCGCGCCGGGAGGCTGATCGGACAGATCGCGTTTTTCATCAGCCTGACCGCGCTTCTGCTCTATCACGGCATCGTGCCCTACGAGCCGACCCCGCCGCAGGCGCAGGACACGGTGCAGCTTCGTATCTTTATCGGCTTCGCCAAGATCGTCTGGTGGGTCAACGGCGCCTGGGTGCTGGTCGCTTTCGTGCGCCTGTTCCTGATCTTCGAGCGCAAGCCGCGCGAAGCCCGGCTGCTGCAGGACCTAGTCGTTGGCGTCATCTATCTCGGCGCGGCTCTCTCCGTGATCGCCGATGTCTTCAGCGTACCCGTGGGCACACTGATCGCAACTTCCGGCGTCTTCGCCATCATTCTCGGTCTTGCGCTGCAGAGCACGCTGAGCGACGTCTTCTCCGGCATCGCGCTCAATCTCGGCAGGCCCTATTCCGTTGGCGATTGGGTGGTGCTCGACAATGACGTCCAGGGCCGTGTCGTCGAGACCAACTGGCGGGCCACGCATCTGCTGAGCGGCACCAACGACCTCGTCGTCATCCCGAACAGCGCCCTTGCCAAAAGTCGGATCACCAATCTCTCGAGCCCGGACGAAAGCCACGGCGTCACCATCACCGTCCGCGTCCAGCCGACCACGCAGCCGAAAGTCATCGCCGACGTCATGCGCAACGTGCTGATTAGTTGCAACACGATCCAGAAGACGCCCGAGCCCAGCGTGATGATCAATGCGATCGATGGACAGGCGGTCGAATTGCAACTCAATTTCCGTATCCGCGACATATCGCAGATGACGGCCGCCAAGAATGAGATCAACGACCTCATCTATCGCCATTCGAAAGCAGGCGGGCTGAAACTCGCAGGCCCACCCGACGCAGTCACCATGCCGTCGGAAACGCAGGCCGAGACGGGGAGCGCTGCCCAGCATCCAGGCACGCCATGGCGGCTGCTCAACAATATTCCGCTGTTCTCGTCGCTCACCGAGGACGAGAAGGAGCATCTGGCGTCGCATATGCAGCGCCGCACCTACCACAAGGACGCCGTCATCGCCGAACAGGATGCGCGGCTGCGCACGCTGACCATTGTGCGCTCAGGCGTCATAAGCATCACCCGCAAGGAGGCACAGCGCCAAATCGAATTGACGCGGCTCGCTCCCGGCGATTATTTCGGCGAAGGCGGCCTGCTGATGGGGGCCGGCGAAGTCGGCACCATTCGGGCGCTGACTTTCGTGGTGACCTACGAGATCGACGAGGATTGCCTGGCGCCTCTGCTGCACGACCGGCCCTCCATCGCGGAAGAGCTCGGGGCGATCATGTCGAAGCGCATCGAGGCCGAGCGCCATCTCTTCGGCCCCAGCGACATGTTGGTCAACGGCGCGCCGATCGGTTCTCTAACCTCACGCATCAAACATCTGTTTCAGCTACAGCATGACTAGAGCGGTTGTGCGCTTCCTGAAATCGCTGAACCGCCCTAGTCTTTTGTTTTTACGCAATTCCGGATGGAAAACCGCTGCGCACTTTTCCTGTAATTGCTCTAATTGGACTGCGCCGGAGGTATCGTCGCAGGCTGCGCCGTGAAAAACGCTTTGGCGTCTGCGGTGAATTGTTCGCGCGACGTTGGCCGCGTGTAGAACATATGCCCGCCACGATAGAGCTTCAGCGCCACGCGGTCGGCGAAGGCCGGCGGCAGATGATCGAGCACATATTTGTTGACGCCGAAGGGCACGATGAGGTCGCTATAGCCCTGCGCCACCAGGAGCCGGAAAGATGGGACGAGGGTCAGCATCTCCTTGATGTCATCTGTCCCGCTTGCATGCAGACGCGAGCCGCCATTGCGGTCGCCCCAGTTCCAATGCTCATTCACCGAGCTCGACAGCAGATTGTAGGTCATGTCCGTGCGGAAACCGAGTTCGTCGCGTGCATAGCTGGAGAAAGCGCCGCCATAGGCGCGCACGAAACCGTCGAGGACCGGATCGTCGCTGTGGCCGGCTTCCGATTCCGGATAGGGGTCCGGCGCCAGGAACGAAGCGTCGTAGGAACTGACGATATCGGCGCCGTCACCATCGGAATGTTTCTGATATACCCCGCCGAGAAAGCCCTGGTTCTTGGCCACCACATCTTCGGGAATGCCGGTCAGCTTGGCAACGCGCTCGTAGAAAGCGTGGCCGGCGTCGCCGGTCGGGGGCTTGCCTGCGAGGGTCGGCAGATATTCGTTCAACGCGAATTTTTCGGCGTCCGCTACCCCCTGCTCGTTGAAGGCATTTTTCCGCTCCAACTCGGCAGCGGCTAGCGACGGCAATTCGAGTGCCGCGCCAAGCGCAAGATCATTCGCTCCAAAGACGAGCCGCCCTTCGATCAGCGGAGACAGCATGACGATGCCGGAAATGAGGATGCCCTGATCCTGCCGCAGGCTGGTGGCGACTTTCGCCGCGCGCAGCCCGCCATAGCTTTCGCCGAGAATATATTTCGGCGAGGAAGCGCGCCCATTATGGGCGACATAAAGCGCAACGGCCTTGGCAAGGCTCTCGGCATCCCCGCGCATGTTGTAGAACTCGTTGGCGTCATCCGGCTTGACCGTCCGGCTCCAGCCGGTGCCGATCGGATCGATCAGGACGAGATCGGTAAAATTCAGCCAGCTATGGGGATTGTCGACGAGCTTGGCGTTGGCCCCGTCGCGCCCGCTGGGGCCGAAATCAACAATGCGTGGTCCGACCAATCCGAGACTGAGAAAGGCCGATGCAGCACCCGGGCCGCCGTTGAAGACGAAGGTGACCGGTCTGCCGTCGTCGCGGTTCTTGGCGACATAGGCGGTATAAAAGATCGCCGCGATGCGTTCGCCGTCCTGGCCGAAGAGATCGAGCGTGCCCGCCGTCGCCGTATAGGGAATGCTTTTGCCATCGGCATTCAGCACATGATCGCTGACCGCATCCGGCGGCAACAGCGAGAGAATGCCACCGCCGCCGCCAGAGCGGCCCTGTTCCGGCGGCGCGGCGAAGGCGAGCGTCGAGACGAGGGAAAAGACCAGCGCAAGGCTTGGAACGATCTGGCGAAAAGACATGGGTACGCATCCTCCATCGGCCCCGCGCATCGACGCCGTCGCTTCGAATTCTATTCCACCGACGGCGAAGGCGGGAACTCAAGAGATGTTGATCGCCGATCCGCCTGCCGCATCCCTTTGAAAGGAAAAGGTCATTGAGCGCCTTCCGGCCATTTGCCAAAGTGCCCCAGTCGGGGAAACGAACACTCGAACCAGACCGCAAGGAACTTGATGATGAAACAGGATATCGAAATCAACGCTGCCGATGGCGTCGCGAAAGCCGCCATCTTCCGCCCCGACAACGGCGTCTCCGCCGAGCGCGGCGTCATTTTCTACATGGATGCCATGGGCCCGCGCCAAGCGCTTTACGACATGGCGCAAAGGCTTGCTGATTCCGGCTATACCGTGCTGCTGCCCGACCTGTTCTATCGTTTCGGCGCCTATGGTCCGTTCAACGGCACGTCCTTCGGTGATCCGGCCTCGCGCGAAACAATCATGGGGATGGTGCGCGGCACGACGCAGGAGATGACCAAGCGCGACAGCGCCGCCTTTCTCGATGCGTTGATGGCAGCCGGCGCCACCGGACCGGTCGGCACCGTCGGCTATTGCATGGGCGGCGCCCGTGCGCTGACCGCAGCGGCCGCCTATTCTAACCGCATCGCCGCCGCCGCCACCTTCCACGGCGGCAATCTTGCCAGCGACGCGGAAGACAGCCCGCATCGTCTGGCCGCCGACATCAAGGCCCGCGTCTATATCGGCGTTGCTGGCGTCGACAACAGCTTCCCGCCGGAGCAATCCGCCCGCCTCGCCGAAGCGCTCCGCATAGGCGGGGTCGACCATATGATCGAGAACTATGTCGGCATGGCCCATGGCTGGACGGTGCCGGACCACGGTGTCCACGACGAGACCGGCGCCGAACGGCATTGGAAGCGCCTGTTGAACCTCTTTGCCGAGGCTTTGAACTAAAGACGCTGCAATGCAAAGGCACCCCGCTTCAGTCCCATCCGAAGCGGGGTGTTAGTTTGGGGTCTGTGGACCGGAATTGATCGGCCTACGTCTCAGAACTTGATCATGTCGATCTTGGTGAGCGTCGTCTTCTGCGAAACGCCGGGCGCATTGACCATGTGCCAGGCGACATATTGCTCGCCGTAGAGCGTGGTGGACGACATGCCGTCGACGGGAAGGATGATGTTCATGCCGTTCAGCGCCGCATCGGTTGCCGTATCGAGAACCGCGCCTTCGGAAGCCGTGCCGGTGACGATCACGGTCTTGATGCCCTTGTCGGCGAGGATGTTGCGGAGATTGGTGCCGATGAACTTGTCGGGGCCGGACTTGACGATCGGGTCGCTTGCCAGCGGCGCAAGATCCGTGGCGATATCCTGAGGTTCGCCCACGCCGGCCAAGCTATAGACGACGAACACACGCTTGGCGCGGGCCTCGTCGAGCATCGCCTTCACCTTCGGCACGGAGGCGAGGCAACGCGGTTTGGTGTTCTTGTTGCACGGCCCCTTGGTCGGGTCCTGCGCGCCATTGAAATCGAGGATCAACAGCGCCGTCGTCTTCGGATCCACCGTCACCGGCTTCAATTCCGGCGCTTCCGGCGGCTTTACCTTCTGCCAGTCGTCGATAATGGTCTGGGCGGACGCCGGCATCGCGCCGACGGGACCGATCGCCGCGCTCAAAGCAGCGAAGCCGACACCGAAAGCGAAGGCTGCCTTTTGCACCATGCTGCGGATATGTCTCATGAAATCGCTCTCCTGAACCCCATGGGTTCCATTGGCCGGACGCTGCAACCTAGATAGGTCAAACCTCGGAGATTGATAACGAAACTCTTTGTGATCCCGGCGTTACCGAACAGAAGATTAGAGACTTTGGGAACGCGGTTGAGACGACCGATTTAGGAGTCGGCCTGTTCCTCCGGCCCGATGGCGGTGTCGTCGCCGCTCTGCAGCTTGCCGAGCAGTCTTTGCAAGGCATGCTTGATTTGTTCGATCTCTTCCGACCCGGCGATCTCCGCCCAGCGTTCGTCGACCAGACGGCCCGTGGCCATGGCGATCGGCCGCACGCCCTTGCCGCGTTCGGTGAGGAAGACCAGCCGCCCACGCCGGTCGTTGGGATCCGGGCGGCGCTCGACATAACCCAGCCGTTCGAGCTCTTCGACCGCTTGCGTCATCGTCTGCTTACGCACGTGGGCGAGCTTGGTGAGTTCACTGACCTGGATGCCCTCCGGCCGGGCAAAGGTGAAGACGTTGGCATGTGGTGGGCGGATATCGCTGAATCCGGCTTCGTCCAGCGCAGCTTCGACCGCCTGCGTCCAGTGCTGGTGCACAAGGCGAAGCAAGAGGCCGAGTGGCGGATGGGAGGGAACGCATTTTTCCATAGGATATAGACAGGTACCTGACCATTATGTTAGATAGACAGGTACCTTACCATTTCTTCCAGAAAGAGGATACCCTATGCCCTCCATCGATGTGTTGAATTCGACGATATTCTATGAGGATGCAGGGAGCGGAACCTCTTTCGTCTTTCTCCACGGCAATCCCACCTCGTCGCATCTCTGGCGGCATATCTCTCCTAACATCGGTGAGCCCGCGCGCCGTCTCGCGCCCGATCTCATCGGCATGGGCCGCTCGGGCAAACCCGCTATACCCTACCGCTTCGCCGATCACGCCCGCTATCTCGACGCCTGGTTCGATGCGCTGGAACTCACAGGTGTCGTGCTGGTCGGCCACGACTGGGGCGGCGCGTTGGCCTTCGACTGGGCGGCCCGCAATCCCGAACGGGTGCGCGGCATCGCCTTCATGGAAACCATCGTCCGACCGATGAACTGGGATGATCTACCGAACGCACGCCCGCGTTATGAGGCGTTGCGCTCGACAGGCACCGGTGAGGCCAAGGTTCTCGACGAGAATTTCTTCATCGAGCAGGCGCTGCGGGCCACCATCCTCAACGGATTGAGCGACGAGGATCATGCCGTCTATCGCGCACCCTACCCCACTCGCGAAAGCCGCCGCCCCCTGCTCGAATGGCCCCGCGCGATGCCGATTGCAGGTGAGCCGGTCGATGTCGTCGCCCGGATCGAAGCCTACGACGCCTGGCTGGCGGTGAGCGCGGATGTCCCAAAGCTGCTTCTGACTTTCGACGGTCCGGCGGAGACCCTGTTGATCGGCGAGAGGATGACGGACTGGTGCCGGGCGAACATCGCCAATCTGGATATCGAAAAATGCGGCCCGGCCCGCCATGTCGCGCCGGAGGATCAACCCGAGGCAATTGCAGCCGCAATCTCCCGGTGGGCGGATCGGCGGAATCTTCGTTAGAAAGCCGGACGGAGCCGAGTGTAAGATGGTGGCGCCATCGCTGATTTACGGCGTGGCCACCGGCCCGTTCGCCTTTTTCCAGGCCGCGATGCCGCCCTCTATATGACAGGCGGTCGCCAGGCCCGCGTCCTGGGCCGCTTGTACGGCCATCGCCGACCGCTCGCCGAAGGCGCAATAGAATACGATCCGCTTGCCGGTGGCCTCTGCCAACTCATGCAGCATGCCTCCCGCGCTGATGTTTTCCAGCAAATCCGGATAGGGTGCATGCAGCGAGCCCGGGATCGTTCCATGCTTTTCACGCTCGCCCTTCTCGCGCAGGTCGACGATCGCGATGTCGGGACGACCGCGCAGCGCCAATGCTTCCGCCGCCGAAACGGCCCAGCCCTTGCGCGCGATCTCATCCTGATGAAAGCCGACATGAACATTGGCCGGCACAGCCACATCCATCATCTTCGGGTTGGGAAGTTTCAGATTGTTCATGAGGTCGGCATACTCGTCCGCCGACCGGACCTTGAGGCGCGGATTGAACAGCTTCTCCTCGCCGATGGTGGAAACAGTATCGCCCTTATAGTCGTGGGCGGGATAGACCAGCGTTTCGTCCGGCAATTTCAGAAGCTTGTTGAAGATCGAATCGTACTGCTGAAGCGGATTGCCGTTCTGGAAATCGGTGCGTCCGGTGCCGCGAATGAGAAGCGTATCGCCGGTAAACACACGGCCGCCCATGAGGAAGGAATAGGAATCGTCCGTGTGGCCCGGCGTATAAAGTACGTCGAGGCTCAAACCCTCGATCGCGACACGGTCGCCTTCCGTCACCCGCATGGAAACGACGTCGGCAAGGGTCTGCTCGCCCATCACGGTAATGCAATGGGTGCGGTCGCGCAGCGCACCCAATCCGGTGATATGGTCGGCATGCAAATGCGTATCCACGGCCTTGACCAGCTTAAGGTCGAGCTCCTCGACGAGCTGAAGATAGCGGTCAACCTTCTCGAGCACGGGATCGATGATGAGCGCCTCGCCGCCCCGCCGGCTGGCGATGAGATAGGTGTAGGTACCGGACACGCTGTCGAAGAGCTGGCGAAAGATCATCTGCGGCTCCCTTGCGCAAGTCTTGCCCCGGATCAAATCTTTTCCTTGGTATAGTTATTCTACATTTCAATAATTTAGGCAACGGCAAACCATGAGGGAGCTCTTCCCCTTGAATGCGCTGCGCCGATTCTTGGATTTTCTCTCGCAAGAACGCGCTTGACTTAAGAGAAGCCGAGGAAAACTTTGAGTAATATGGCCGGGACGCTCGTCGTTGAAGCGACCGGCACGATCGAATCGTAGCGATCGGCAAAAGAAAACCCCGCCACTTTGGGGGGATGGCGAGGTGCTAAAGAATTATGATGGCAACATCATAATAGTTCCATGCGCCTCTGCAACAAAAAAAGCGCCCACCTGCTAAGCGGTGACAGGCGGGCGTCAAATATTCAACGAATTGAAGTTAAACGATAATTAAATATCGTCAACAGCTAAATAAACTACACCTAAAACTTAACCCCCATCTGACGGCACACAGTATTATCCAACATATGGATGAAACGCATTGTGAACCGCCCAGAAAAAAGCCCCGCCCATCGGATGAGGCGGGGCAAAGCGGGGAAAGCTCCCTCAGATATGAGAAGGGAGCGCAGGCAATAAATCAGGACTATCCGAAGCGCACGAGGTCAGTTCTGACCAATGCGGTACGGTGCTGCAGGAAAAAGCAGATCTGTGGCAATCCAAGCCATACAATCGGGACATCACAGTGCTCCTTGCCCTTTTTGCGGAGAAGACAACTGCGGCGGCCAAGCCTATGTTCGATCACAACGCCGGCCACTTTTCCATCGTCCGGCTCGAACGCGCACTGGCCGATCTCGCCGAAAGCGGCAAACCCGTGTAGAATTTCGAACTCGGGCGATACGGTTCAGGCGGTTTTCGGGCGTCCGACAGCGCGGGTTGGGGGATATGATGACATTGGTTATCGCTTCGCAGCTACAGTTTTCTGCAAGGCCATCATTCCAATGACGGACAGTCTGGCATTTCGTCCTCACGAACTGACCCGCCTTTTCCGCGAGGAATGGTTTCTGGCGATCAGCATCCTGACCAGCCTGTTTATCATTAGCTTCGAAGGCGAGCTGTTTCAGCAATTGTCCAATCCTGTTTGGCTCGCATTCAGTTTCTTTGCACTTTTTGCTGCCGTGCTGGGTTCCGCCCTTTCCGTTGTCCGGCATGCTGACCATCTCGCGGAACGGCTTGGGGAGCCGTACGGCACATTGATCCTGACGCTCGCCATCACCTCGATCGAAGTGATGGCCATTTCCGCCGTCATGATCCACGGCGAGAACAACCCTACCCTCGCCCGTGATACGCTTTTTGCGGTGATCATGATCATCCTCAACGGCATGGTGGGACTATCGTTGCTATTCGGCGGCTGGCGCCGACCGGAGCAGTCCCATAACCTGCAGGGCGCCAACGCCTATCTCGGCCTTATCGTGCCATTGGCGACGCTCAGTCTCGTCATGCCGAGCTTCCTGTACGGTGCCGCCGGCCCGCACCCTTCCATGCCGAGACAGATGGTGCTCGGAATCATTTCCGTCGGCCTCTACAGCGTCTTCCTGATGCTTCAGGCGGGCCGCCATCACCATTTTTTTGCCGACGAGAGCGAGCCGCACGTTAAACCAGACCCTCGCCCTGGCCGAAGGGCGATATGGTTTCACACCGTTTTCCTGTTCGCCTATATGGGGCCGGTGGTGTTCCTGGTCGAAGAACTCGCCAAGCCGATCGACTACGTGATTGAAACATTGCGTGCGCCTGTCGCTTTCGGCGGCGTCGTCATGGCGGTGCTGGTTGCCACGCCGGAAGCCATCAGCGCTGTGCGCGCGGCCGCCGCCAACCACTTGCAGCGTTCGATCAATATCTTCTTGGGTTCGGTTCTCTCAACAATCGGGATAACCGTGCCCGCCATGCTCATCGTCAGCTATCTCTTTGCACATCCTGTCACGCTGGGACTTGAAGGCGGCGATCTCGTGATGCTCATCCTGACGCTCGCCGTCAGTATCATTACCTTCGCCAGCGGCCGGACCCATGTGATGCAGGGTGCCGTTCACCTTGTCCTTTTCCTGTGTTACGTACTGCTCATCTTTCAGCGGTAAGGTTCACATCGTCCCGGTCCGGAGCCCCCGACATGACCATCGAGCTTCTGATCGCGAGATATGGCCTTCTGGCGGTCTTTCTGGGCGCTGCCATCGAGGGCGAAACCATGGTGATCCTCGGCGGCGTGTTTTCGCATCGTCACCTCATGACCTATTGGAATGCGGCGGCCGCTGCCTGCGCCGGTTCCTTCATCGCCGATCAGACGCTCTTTTTCATCGGCCGCTATGCCCGGCACTATCCGCGCGTCCAGAAAATCATCGAGAAACCGGCGTTCGCACGCGTCACGCAGCTTCTGGAGCGCCATCCCACCGGCTTCATCTTCGCTTTCCGCTTTATCTATGGCTTTCGGGCAATCAGTCCGGTCGCCATCGGGATGTCCGGCGTTTCAGCGATAAAGTTCGTCTTGATCAACGCTGCCGCAGCCCTGGTCTGGGGATCGCTCTTCACCGGGATAGGCTATTTGTTCGGACAGGGTATCGAGCAGACGTTCGGTCATCTGCCGCTCCATCACCACGTCCTGATTGCAGCCGGGATTATTATTGTCCTGCTTCTTGTCATGATGACATTCCGAAAAAGCCGGCCTGCGTAGTCACGTCAGCCTTCGCCGGGGCGGCGCATATGAATTGCAGGCACGGGACTATTGCAATTTTTAGCAATGGCGCTTCATAGTGTCACATGCCTTAATCCATCGACGCCGCATGGTTGCCGACGAGGCGCGCATGAAGACTGGAACTCGCAGCTTATTGGGGGGTGTCAGGAATGCGTGGGGGATTTTCTCAAGGTCTACAATTTTACATCGTGCTCCTGTGCACGATTTCTCTTCAAGCATGCGACGGAAGCAACAACACCTATGTTGCCCCGCCACCGCCCAAGGTGCGCATAGCGTTACCTTTGCAGCACACCGTCACCCGATATTTCGAGCTCACGGGCAACACCGCGGCGATCAATTCCGTCGACATAGAGGCCCGCGTACAGGGCCTCATCGAGTCGATCGACTATCGGGATGGTATGCCGGTCAAGAAGGATACACAGCTCTTCGGCATCCAAAGCAACACGTACGAAGCCCAGGTCGATCAGGCGCAGGCGACACTCGCCTCCGCTCAGGCATCGCAGGTCGGCGCCGATCAGGAATATCAGCGGCAGCTCAATCTGAGCAAGCAGAAGGTTACGACCCAGACGGCCGTCGACAGCGCCAAGGCGACGCTTGATCAGGCGAACGCGACCATCCTAAATGCCCAGGCCAGTCTCGAGCTTGCGAAGATCAATCTCGGATATACGAAGGTGTTGGCGCCCTTTGACGGCACCGTAACCGCCCATCTCGTCGATGTCGGCGCTCTCGTCGGCGTATCCGGCCCGACCAAGCTGGCGACTATCGTCCAGACGGATCCGCTCTACGTCAATTTCAATGTCAGCGAGCCGCAGGTGCTGATGATCAAGCAGGAGATGGCAAAGCAAGGACACACGTTCCGGCAAACCGATCTTCCGACCATTCCCTTTGAAATCGGCCTGCAGGATGCGACCGACTATCCCTTCAAGGGTCATCTCGACTACGCCTCGCCGCAGGTCGATGCATCAACCGGAACACTGTCCGTGCGAGGCATCGTCGACAACAAGGAGCACGCGCTTCTGCCGGGTCTTTTCGTACGTGTGCGCGTGCCTGTCGGGCATGAGGACAAGGCGCTGCTGGTGCGCGACGATGCCATCGGCACCAACCAGCAGGGCAGCTACGTGCTGGTCATCGGAAAAGATGACGCCGTTGAGCAGAAGCTGGTGAAAACCGGCCAGCGCGAAGGGGCTCTGCGCGTCATCGAATCCGGGCTCGACGCCAACGATTGGGTAGTGACGGAAGGCATTCAACAGGCCATCCCCGGCAGCAAGGTCGCGCCGGAGAAAGTCGCGCTGGACGCCGCCGCGACGGCTAGCGCGTCGAACAATGTTGCGCCCGCAATCGATTCAACCAAACCCGATGCACCTAAGTCTGATGCGGCCAAGTCTGATACGGCCAAATCCGACACGCCATGAACTTGCTTTCGTTCCCACGCCAAGATCCGAGGAGGACAGCATGATCTCGCGCTTCTTCATCGAGCGGCCGGTGCTCGCGAATGTTCTGGCGCTTGTCTTCGTCCTCATCGGCGCGGTCGCGCTCTTCCAATTGCCGGTCGCGCAATATCCGAATGTTGTCCCGCCGACGGTACAGGTGACGACGCGTTATCCCGGCGCGAGCGCGAAAACCCTCATCGACACAGTTGCATTGCCGATCGAACAGCAGGTCAACGGCGTGCAGAACATGCTCTACATGCAGTCGACGAGCGCCAGCGACGGCACCTATTCCCTGACGGTGACCTTCGCGATCGGCACCAATCCTGATCAGGCGCAGGTCCTCGTGCAGAACCGTGTCGCCATCGCCATGCCGTCGCTGCCGCAGGCCGTTCAGGAGCAGGGCGTCACGACACAGAAGAAATCGACGTCTATCCTCGAATTTGTCACCCTCACCTCGCCGGACAGCCGGTATGACAGCCTTTTCCTGTCCAATTACGCCGTCATCAACCTGCAGAACGAATTGGCCCGCCTGCCCGGTGTCGGCAATGTCTCGGTATTTGGCGCCGGCCAGTATGCCATGCGCATCTGGATGGATCCGGACCTGCTGCAGGCGCGCGGTCTGACGCCGCAGGACATCATCAATGTCGTACAACAGCAGAGCCAGGAAGTAACGGCCGGTCAGGTGGGCATACCGCCCGTGCCGCCCGGCCAGAATTTCCAGTATACGCTCAACGTCAGCGGGCGGCTGAACGACGCCGTCGACTTTGAGAACATCATCGTCAAGGTCGATCAGCAGAATGGCGGACGCATCACGCGCATTCGCGACATCGGCCGCGTCGAGCTCGGCGCCCAGACTTACAGCCAGTCCTTCATGCAGAACGGGCGGCCTGCAACCGGCATCGGCATTTTCCAATTGCCGGAAGCCAACGCCATTACCGTCGCGACGGACGTCGCCGCGAAGATGGCGCAACTCTCGAAGAGCTTCCCGCCGGGCCTTGCGTACCAGGTTCCGTTCGACACGACCAAATTCGTGACGGCGTCGATCGACGAGGTCTACGTGACGCTGGTGGAGGCCGGCGTCCTGGTGCTCATCGTGATTCTCGTCTTTCTGCAGGATTGGCGCGCAATGCTCGTGCCGGCGACGACCGTTCCGGTGACGATCATCGGCGCCTTCGCAGCGATGGCGGCGCTCGGTTTCACCGTCAATCTCTCGACGCTGTTTGCCATCGTTCTTGCCATCGGCATCGTCGTCGACGACGCCATCGTCATCGTAGAGGGTGTCACCCGTCACGTCGAGGCAGGAATGCCGGGCAGACTGGCCGCCGAAAAGGCGATGGACGAGCTGTTCGGTCCCGTCATCGGCATCACGCTCGTCCTGATGGCGGTGTTCATCCCGGCAGCCTTCCTCCCCGGTCTGACGGGACAGCTCTACAAGCAATTCGCACTCGTCATTGCGGCGACCGCATTGATCAGCGCCATCAACGCCATGACGCTCAAGCCGACGCAATGTGCACTCTGGCTGCGCCCGCCGGTACCGCCTGAGAGACGCAACTTCTTCTATCGCGGCTTCAATAAGGTCTACGACAGGGCGGAGCATGCCTATGCCAGGCTTATCGGCGGCATGGTTCATCATAGTGGCATCGCGGTCCTAGTTGCCTTGGCATTGATCGGCGTCGCCGTGTGGGGGCTGACACGCCTGCCGACCGCCTTCCTGCCGGTAGAGGATCAGGGCTATGTGCTGGTCAACGCCCAGCTTCCAGATGGCGCCTCCAAGGAGCGGACCGATGCGGTCATGGAACAGGTCGGCAAGATTGCGCAACAGACGCCCGGCGTCGACCAGGTGCTGACCATCAGCGGCATCTCCGTCCTCGACAATAACGCCAGCCTGCCGAATGCCGGCGTCGCTTATGTCGTGCTCAAGGATTGGGGTATCCGCGGCAAGGAAAAGGGACAGGACCTGCTGTCGATCTACGAACATTTGAACGGCGCCCTGCGGGATATATTGGCGGCAAAGACGCTGGTGATCGTGCCTCCACCGATCCAGGGCATCGGCAATGCCAATGGCTTTACCATGCAGGTCGAGATCAGGAACGGGAATTTCGATTATCCGCTGCTGCAGGGTCTGGCCGACACCATCGTCAAGAACGGCAATGCGCAGTCGGCGCTGCAGCGGCTGAGCACATCCTTCCGCGCCGACGTTCCCCAGCTCTCCGTTTCCGTCGACCGCATCAAGGCGGAGACGCTCGGCGTGACCGTCGGACAGGTCTTCTCGGCGCTTTCGGGCTACGTGGGATCAAGCTACGTGACGCAGTTCAACAAATTCGGGCGAACCTTCCAGGTCTACGTGCAGGCATCGCCCGATTTTCGGATTCGCCCCGACGACATCCGCAACCTGAAGGTCAAGGCCGGCGACGGCACCATGGTGCCGCTCGGCACGGTGGTCGATATCACCAGCGAGCAAGGCCCATCCCTCATCAGCCTCTATAACCTCTATCCGACCGCCACGATCGTCGGCGGAGCTTCCAGAGGCTTCAGTTCCGGGCAGGCACTCGATGTCATGGAACAGATAGCCGACCGCACGCTGTCACCCGGAACGGGCTTCGAATGGACGGCTCTGTCCTATCAGGAAAAGATTGTCGGCGGTCAGATCTATTTCATCTTCGCCCTTGCCATGCTTCTCGTCTATTTCGTGCTCGCCGGCCAATATGAAAGCTGGATCCTGCCCTTGGCCGTATTGCTGGCGGTGCCGCTCGCCCTGCTTGGAACGGTGGGAGCGCTAAGCGCTGTGGGCGTCGCCAATAATCTCTACACCCAGATCGGGCTTATCCTGCTGATCGCGCTTGCCTCGAAAAACGCTATTCTCATTGTCGAATACGCGCGGGAGAAACGGGAACAAGGCATGGAAATTCTCGACGCCGCGGTCGAGGCGGCGCGCCTGCGCTTCAGGCCGATCCTGATGACATCCTTCGCCTTTATCCTCGGTGTCGTGCCGCTCGTGCTGGCGACGGGAGCCGGCGCATCCGCCCGCAAGTCGATCGGCATATCCGTCTTCAGCGGGATGATCGCCTCGACTTGCCTCGCCGTACTCTTCGTTCCCTCGTTCTACGTCGTGTTGCAACGCATCGAGGAATATAGAAAACGCCGAACGGTCGCGCAGCCGGTTTCGCAAGCCGCGGACTAAAGCGCATCGCGATCTCTGGGATTCGCTCCTTGCGCTTTAGGTCTTTGATTGTGCGCATGTCGTTATCGCAAAACCGCCGCACACTTTGCGCGACATGCTTTAAGAGCAAGTATGGCGCCCAAGCCATATTCGAGGGCGCCATCCGATCTAAACTCACTTCCTTGCCACGGACGACCAGTTGGCGCGCGGGATTTTGCCCCTATTGCACGACGACCCTGACATAGACGTTGCCGCTCTTGGCATAGTAGCCGGATCCGCAGCGATAGTAATAGCCGCCATAATAGGCCCCATAGACGCAGCCCGCCGGTAGAACGGCGATACCAGCCGTCGTTCCCACGACCACGCGGCGCGTCGTTCTGCGGGCGACGCCCGCATAGGAAAGCGGGGTCAGGGGCCGGCCGATGATGGCACCGGCCGGCGTGGCGAAATCTATCGACAGCGGTATCACCCCGCCCGGCTCGACATTGACATCGGCGAAAAGGAAAGCGCCGGCCAAACCTGCGGCCACCAATAATCTCGGATATCTCATTTGCCTTCTCCCGCATCGGTAGGCGCGGGAAGCTCATCGAGCGACTGGAGTTCGCTAAGATCGACCTTCTTCGCGCTGGTCGGAATATCGATATTGTAGGAAACCTTGGCCACATCGGCGCCGCTCTTGAAGTCGCTGATCTCCAACGTGTATTGCGGTGCCTGACCGACATGCTTGCTGGTGATGACGTAGCGCCGCGGTATCGGTTGCGCTCCGGCCTGTATCCAGATCTGCCAGTCGATTTCAGGCGTGCGGAAGGTGAGATATTCACATTCGACGCCGTCGACGAAAGCGCTGGAAATATGTTTGGCGACAGTCACATCCGACATCATCAGATCGTAGACATTCGTCGACAGCAGGTCTGCACCCGGCGCCTCGACACCGGCACCCACCAGCCGCTCAAGCAGCTCGTCCACAGACCCCTTGGCGTCGATCTTGGCATAGGCGTCGAGGTTCTTGCCATGGACGGTCAGGGTCGAGCCATCGAAGCTCACATCCACATCGGCAAACCCGCCTGTCCTTGTGATCCTGAGCTTGTCGGGACGCGTGAGGCTGGCCGTGCCGGAACTGACGAATTGCAGCTTCTCGAAATCCGGTGTCACTGCCTCGAGCGCGGATTGATAGTGAAACGACATCGTCTTCTGCGCCGCCAGATAATCAGACATGGCTTTCAGAATATCCTTCGCATCATCCGCCAACGCCGCCGTGGGGAAGACGCAGCAGACGCCGACAGAACCGAAAATCAGCAGTCGTTTGAATGTCTGAACGTACGAAATCGATGACATGGCAACACCTTTCGTTCGGGCCATCGTTGATCCACCGAATGTGCAGGCTGCCGGTTGCGGCAGGCCCGTATCGCTCAAGTTCCATGAAATGTCGGTCTTCGACCTCTGAAGACCATGGACCGCGGCTGTTCCGCTGCCCGCCCGCCACAGAATCCGCTCTTTTGATCCCAAACATCCTCTCCGCCTGAAGATGAATTCACCTCAAGCGGGACGCTCTAAGAGAGAGGCAGCATCCTATAACCCGCTGATCAATACCTTCTGGCACGTGGGAGACAGCCGTTGCATGTTGTTCCGCAGGCATGCAATGCCTCTGCCTCCGCCGAGCGGCACGGAACGGCAAAAGGCGCGGAAATCCGGGCCGCACGTCCGACGCAGGACGATCAATTCTTCGCGCGGCGTGAAAGATGGCATTGGCATGCCCGCACCGGGCATCGCCGCCGCGCCGCCGCCTGCTGCCGGCGCCTGGGCGCCACCGGCAGGCGCCGAAGCGCCTCCTCCCAAAGCCGCAACCGCCTGCTGGCAGGATGGGGAAAGAGTCGCACTGTGCTGGCGCAGACAGGCTAGCGCCTGGGAGCCACCCGGCGTCACACCCGAACATTGGGCCATGAAATCGGAACGACAGGCCGATTTGACCGCATTGCGCTGTGCCTGCGTCGGCTGGGACGTTTGCGTTCCGGTCGTCGCTGCGCCGGATTGTGCCGGCGCCGTTGCCGGCGTCTCGGCGGGCGCAACGGCACTAGACTTCTTTTTGGTCGTGTCCACCGCCGATACGGCACTCCGGCAGGCGGGAGAGAGCGTCGCGCTATGCTGTTGCAGGCAGGTCAGCGCTTCGATGCCGCCCGGCGTCACGCCTGAACATTGCGCTATGAAATCGGAGCGGCAGGCCGATTTGATGGCATTGCGTTGCGCATCGGTCGGCTGTTGCGCATGAACCGCGCCGGCAGCAACGCAGAACACGAAAGCGCAAGACGCGACATATGCCGACAGGCGATATTGCCATCCACGCGGGACGGCCGCGAGAAAAGACGCAGATTTGCCCATTGTTTCCCCCACAAAAGAAAAACTTTCGCGTTTGTCGCAGAAACCTGTGGCCGAAGTAACAAGATCGAAAAAGAGATGAAACGGAAGCTACGTGCGGCCGATATGCGGAGGCATCGCGACTACTCCTAAGTTACCATACCAGAGATGTTCGCGAAGAGGTAGTCTAGCAACCCATAATCCTTTGGCGGTAGCTTCGTCCCTTGTTCAAGGAAAGCTTCGAAAGCTATGACAGTTCTTCCCGCTTGCGCCGGCATCAACGGGTTGATGGATAGTCTAGAAACGCCGCAACCCTAAACAAAGGCCGCCCTGCCCCAGCAACCGAGCAGTTGATAGTCATTCGCAAGTATTTTCGGGCAGTTCAGTAGACGAAGCATCTTCAGTGTTCTTGGGAACGGTTGATTACCTCCACCAGTCTTCCCGCCTTCGCCATGTCAAATCGCTCTTGCGACTTTTGCCTGCCGCTTTCCTGTCGCCCTTCAGATGATCCATGTAGCCACCAAGGACACTGTTGATGAAAACATGAGATTTTGCGCGGTTCGAACCCAGCAGCTTAAATCTTGCTTCCCTGTCCTGCTCCATTTGTTGAGCGATCTTCCAAAAGATAAAGCTATCGTGGCTTTCCTTCATCGCCAGAAAATACCCTGATGTATAGATGCGTTCGAAGCGGTCCGCGAAGGTCAATATTTCCCGATGATGCAGGTTGTAACCCACCCAGCCGCATTCGGGATACATTCGACGATTTAAGTAAGCGGCGAGTTGGTCCCCTCTCGGTGCAATTCTGTCGACCAGGCTGCGCGGAACATCCCTATGGGTAACCGTATCCGCATCGAGCCATATCAACTGGTCGGCCGTCGTCCGGTATCGCCGGATCGCATCGGTGACAGCGAAAACCTTGTTGGAAAAGCGTACGGCATCCCACCGGTAATCACGTTGCAAACTGGACCTGGATAAACAAATTCCGTTGGCTAGCGGATTGTCGGCGAAGGCCTGGCGAAATTCGAGCAGGCGCGGGAGAGCTTCACCGTGGTCCAAGATCTGAAGCCTGCGATCTTTCTCCTCAACATCGACGTCCTCTGCGTAGACCAAAAGCCCGATGTCCTCCGGCCAGTGCTTGAGAAAGGTCTCGATGCATCTTTTCCCATAGTCGCGGTAACCCTTCTCGTGAAAAGTTGTCACAACAACATGCCTTAGCTGTTCTTGCCGCCACGGATTTGGGAAAAACATCGGCAATCAGGCTCCGTAACGAATGTTTTTGTCAGTCAGAATTGACTAAAGCGGTGTGAGCGGTGCCCGCTCTGAAAAGAGCCTCGATATCTAGACGATTGCCGACAGTCGGGGATGTCCGAATGTTTCCGCGCAATGACATTTGTGAGAAATCTTGTTTCCAGATCTGGCGATGTGCACCAGGTGAACGGCGGCTTCGGCCGGATGCCATGGCGCCGGGCACGGATGCTAGCCCTTCCATCCGGCTCACAACTTTCCTGAACAATGACAAGCCCTCGGCCATCGACGAACGGCGGCGCTCTCGACCTGAAAGCACCTCTGTCTTGGGATTGTGACGGATGAGGTTGTCTGGTTCCCGTCGAGACATCAAGCGAGAAGCTGGTCGAAGCCGCGCAAAAGGAACATCGCTGGGCGCTTGCTCCCGAGGGCCGTGCATGGTTGCGATCCTGCACTTGCCAACAAGCTTGCCCCTATTGTTTGGCCACGCTCGCAAGCCGTGGTGTCTATAAAGCTCCTGCCGGGACGGCAAAACCGCTCAGCTTGGTCAGCCGGCGGCGGCGGCGCCACGATCGCGTAGTGCAGCTTGAGTTTTAGCGGCAGCGCTAGGAATGTTATGTGGGAAGTTGGTTGCGGGGGCAGGATTTGAACCTGCGGCCTTCAGGTTATGAGCCTGACGAGCTACCGGGCTGCTCCACCCCGCGCTATCCGAGCAAACCGCGTTGCGGTTTGTCCGCCCTGAGCGAACCGTTGGGGTTCGTCGGAGCTTGAGCAAGCCGCGTTGCGGCTTGCGTGATCCGGGCAAATCCGAAGGATTTGTCCCGTGTTCCCGTGGCACCTTATTTCGGAGCCGGGCGTATAACTGTATGCCTTTAGAAGCGACAAAGGCCGCTTTTGAGCGGCCTATTGTAACACGGCTTAGCC